>CAITQH010000256.1 GCA_903894475.1 uncultured beta proteobacterium | reverse complement strand
CCGACCCGCAATCCATGGCTCGCGTGGCACTGGATCCCGGATCAGAGCCTGCCCCGGGCTTGATCCGGGGTCCGGGATGACAATTTCAGGTTCAGAGTCCGTGTGCGGTATCGGGCCGGATTCGGGAGGCTCGCAATGACCACACACAATGTTAAGAACTATCAACCGCCTTACTGGCGATGGCGAGGGACGGATCCACCTTCATGAATCCCAACAACAAATTTGAAACCCATTCAGCAACTGTAAACAATTTTGAAACTTCAGGAGAAAAAAATGCCCATCGAAATGATTGAAGAAGTAACGTTCAACCAAGGCACTCAGATCAAGGTCATAGGGGTCGGTGGCGGTGGCGGCAATGCGGTCGCGCACATGATCGGTTGTGCGGTACAGGGCGTGGAATTTATTTGCGCCAATACCGATGCCCAGGCGCTGGGTCGCAGTGCCGCGCACAAGGCAATCCAGTTAGGTAGCAGTGGCCTGGGCGCTGGCAGCGTGCCCGACAAGGGGCGTGCGGCGGCCGAACTGGCGCTGGACGACATCCGCGCGGCCATTGACGGCGCGCACATGTTGTTCATCACTGCGGGTATGGGTGGCGGTACCGGCACCGGCGCGGCTCCGGTGATCGCCCGGGTGGCGCGTGAGATGGGTATTTTGACGGTCGGTGTTGTCACCAAGCCCTTTGATTTTGAAGGTGGCCGGCGCATGAGCAATGCCGACAGCGGTCTGGCCGAGCTCGAAGCCAATGTCGATTCGCTGATCGTGGTGCTGAACGAGAAACTGCTCGAAGTGCTGGGCGACGACGTGACCCAGGATGAGGCGTTCGCCCACGCCAATGATGTTCTCAAAAATGCCGTCGGCGGCATTGCTGAAATCATCAATGTGCCAGGCCATGTGAACGTCGACTTTGAAGACGTGCGCACCGTCATGGGCGAGCCCGGCAAAGCCATGATGGGTACTGCCATCGCGGCGGGCCCGGATCGCGCCCGTATTGCGGCGGAGCAGGCGGTTGCGTGCCCGCTGCTTGAGGGCATTGACCTGTCGGGTGCCAAAGGCGTGCTGGTGCTGATCACTGCGGCCAAGGGTTCGCTCAAGCTCAGCGAATCGCGCCTGGCAATGAACACCATCCGTGCCTATGCATCGCCGGATGCTCATGTGATCTACGGTACCGCCTATGACGATGAACTGGGCGACCAGATTCGCGTTACCGTGGTTGCCACCGGACTGTCGCGCCAGGGCCGCAGCAAGCCCGCCATGTCGGTCGTGCCAACGGTTGTAGTGCGTACTGGCACCGACAACATCGGCTTCCAGGTGCCCAGCCTCAACACGGCCGCAGGTGTGCAGCAACCGGCGACTCAGACAGGTGTGACGCAACCCGACTACCAATCGATGACCACGCCCAGCGTTTGGCGCACGCGCGATCGCAGCCAGGCAGCAGCCAAGGTCGACGCACTGGCTTCCGGCGGCATGGATGATTTCGAGATCCCGGCGTTCCTGCGCAAACAGGCGGATTGATTCCGTCATGTCATCACGGCCACTCCCATTCTCGTCATCGCGAGGCCGCAGGCCGTGGCGATCCATGACCCTGGATTGCCGCGCTGCGCT
>CAITQH010000255.1 GCA_903894475.1 uncultured beta proteobacterium | reverse complement strand
TGGGCCTATCGCAACAAGCGCACCGGCATGCCGTATTCACCGATCCTGCCGCTGCTGGGACCGCAGGAAGCACTAAACCACCGGATGAGCCGCAGCCTGTACGAGGCCAGTGCCAATCAGATCAAGATGGAAGTCGGCGCCATTGATGCGGAAGTGATGGACCTGGCAGAGATCAGACGGGAGCTTGATTCACCCGACGGGACAGCGGTCTTTGCCAATGGTGCCCTGTCTGGTGGCAAGGTGCAGGAGCGCGGTAACGAGAGCCGGGCCCAGTTTCAGCTGCAGATGGCGCAGAACGACAGTGCGTCAATCCGCAATATGTCAGGGGTAAACGCCGACAACATGGGTCGCAATTCGAATGTGACCAGCGGCAAGGCGGTGATGGCCAAGCAGGAGCAGGGCAGTCTCTTGACCATGGAACTCTTTGACAACCTGTTGTTTGCCCGGCAGATGGAAGGTGAGATCACGTTGAGCCTGGCAGAACAGTTCTTGACCCAGCCCTTGACGATTCGAGTTGCCCACGAAGGCAACAAGTACGACTATGCCAAGCTGAACCAGCCGCAGGATGATGGAACGTTTCTGAACGACATCACCCAGCGCAAGGCCAGCTTTGTGATTGGCGAGCAGGCATGGAAGCTGTCTTATGCCGAAGCGGCATTTGATTCTTTGATGCAGGTCTTGTCGCAATTGGCGTCGTCCGCACCCCAGGTGGTGGTGGGCATGCTCGATGTGGTGTTCGAGATGCATCCCAACCTGCCTAGGAAGAAAGCGATTCTGGAGCGCATTCGCCAGGTCAATGGTCAGTCTGACCCGGATGGCAAGGTAACACCGGAGCAGCAGGCGGCCAAGCAACAGCAGCAACAGGTGGCCCAAGCCCAGTTCGAGGCTCAGATGGCGCAGATCAAGGCCAGCATCCGCGAATCGCAAGCCAAGGGAGAAAAGCTTGAAGCGGAAGCCATGGCCAAGCGGCTGGAGGGCTTGTACATGAGCGCGCAGGCAGCGCAAGTGCTGGCCGTGGCGCCGGGCATCACGCCGATTGCCGATGAATTGCTGAAAGCCGCAGGATTTCAGGATTCGAATGCGCCCGGGCCTGTCATTGATCCGGCGGTGGCGCGGGCCAACGTGACGGCAGCGGCGCCAGGCATGACGACAACTATCCCGCCGGCACAGCAGGCTGATGGCGCGATGGCTGGCATTCAGACGCAACGCGCGGATGGTGTGCAGGCGCCGCTTGTAGCAAACCCAACCCCAACTTTTTAAACCAACCCTGAAGGAATGAACATCATGAGCCTTGTAGCAACACCCACCGAGACCGACGTACTGGCCGATATTGCGCGTGAACGTGCCGCAGGACTGGATCCGTTTGGCGATGATGAGTTTGATCCGCCGGTGATTGGGGCCAAGGAAGTCATTGAGGAACTGGATGATGCGGCGGTTGCTGCGACTGCCGATGCTGCCGATGCACCGCCTGAGAAGGACGCCGTTGCCGATTTGGATGCGAAGAAACTGGGCGAGGAGGGCGATGATGTTGCTGAACCCAAGGCGAAAGATGATGCAAAGCCGGAGCCGGTTGACGATGCTGATGCGCAGGTGGCGGAAGAGCCACAGGCCGCGGCGGCGGAGTCGCCGAAAGATGTGGTCAAGGAAACCGTCAAAGAAACACCAGAGCCCCAGATTCCGACCTACCAGACGGAACTGCCGGCTGACTACCAGGCGCAGCGTGGCGTGCTCCTGAAAGAAAAAGCCTTGGCCATGAAGAAGCTCATTGATGGTGATCTCGATCTGGAGGCGTTCTCTGTCATCGAGTCGCGGGTTTCCAATGCGTTGGAAGATTTGACGGCGCAGCGGATTCGATCTGAAACGCTCAGTGAAGCGAATGTGCAGAACCAGCAGGCCATGCAGCAGTCGGAGATTCGCCGGCTGATTGCACGGGCCAAGTCAGATGTGGATTATTCGAAGGACACGAAGGCGCAAAAGAACTTCGATGTGGCGCTGCGTACCTTGCAGGCTGATCCGGACAATGCAGCTTTGGAGTTTGGCGACCTGGTTGATGAAGCGCACCGAGTGGTATTGGCGTTGCGGGGTGGGGTGGGGAAGGTGCAGGTGGAGGCGGCGGTTGCTGCGGTGACAGTCCCAGTCGTTGCGCCGGTTGTGAAGGAAGCTAAGGTGGTAAAGGAGGCTACACCGGCGGCGCCAGTTGCGGTTGCATCAGAGAAGGTTCCCGATCGGCAGCCTGCCGAGAAGGCGCCGATCACGTTGCGGGGGTTGCCGGTGGCGTCTACGCCGAATTCCAATGGCGATGTGATAGAGCAGATGTCGCGGCTGTCGGGTCAGGCTTATCAGGATGCATTTGCCAAGCTGTCACCGCAGCAGCGGCGCAGTTTGGTAGATGAGGAGTGAGGGCGCTCGTCTTTAAGCATGGGCTGTGAGGCTCTCAATTGAAAATTATCTGGCTGTCGTCCGAAGACAAATTCTGCGCAGTTGCCGCCGACAAGAACTCGCTTTGGGCACCGCACAGGCCAACGACGCTACATGGCGCATGTGGCCTAGGTCTACGGTCAATTCCACAAAAGATTGAAAAAACCCATTCCCCTAAACCTTGTCGGCTAAGTCGTTCCGGTAGTACGAAACGGATTCTTGATGGAAAACACCCTCCCACCGGCCACGGGCGGCATCTTGACGTCCAAACCATCCTGCATGTCCTCGCTGTACAGGACCTCGCAGCCGCTGAGACCAGTCGCGGCCACAATGTTTGCGTCATACAGTGAAAACTTGTACTTCGCCATGAGCATCAGTGCTACTTGATGCACATGTACGCTGAGGTTGAAGACCTGACAAACGTCGATCAGGGTTTCGCTGAGTTTCGTGACATCGATCAGTGACATTGACCGCTTCTTGATCAGCACATTGGCGAACTCGTTGAGCACCTGAACGCTGATGACAGCGTTGCCGGCAAGCAAATCTTCTACCGTATCCGCGCGCGCACCGTCATCGACCCAATAGATCAGGACATTGGTATCGACGAAACACTTCATCTGGCATTGGCCTCTTCGCGATCAAACTTGAATCCTTGTGGGAAAGGTGCGCGGTAACGTCGCATGAGTTGCAAGCGATCAAGTTTTCCAGGGGCAACTCGAACTTTGAAGGTCCGGGGCTTCGCGGCTTTGGCTTTCTCAGGCACCAACTCGATCTCGTCACCCTCGGCAATGCCTAATTCCTGAATCAGCGCACCCGGCAAGCGCACTGCCAAACTGTTGCCCCATTTTCCGATCTGCATGATTGACCCTTGATTAGATATCTTGTTTGATTGTATATCCAAACAGAGGCCTGACCAAGCACAGACAACGTAAGGTACGCTCTGCGGAAGTCGTTAGGCTATGGCAAGCAATGACCGGTATCTGGCGGTGAATTGGCTCGTCAAGTTTTACCGTCGGTTTCACGGTATCCCTTCTCAAAAATTTGACCCGGAAGTCCTCAGGTTGGCCGCATTCGTCCGGTGTTGACTCCGAAAAAAACTCTCCCACACTTCAATTCAGACGCGCAGCAGTGCGTCGGTGCTTAAAGAAGGAGAATGCCATGGCACGGACAACTATTTTGCCGACTGACCCCAACAAGCGCAAAGCCTGGGCGGCAGCGGTGGCTGAGGACGCTGCCAAGACGCAGTACTTTGCTCGCATGCAAGGGCCCGAGGGTTCACGCAGCGCAATTGTCAAGAAAACTGACCTCGAAAAAGGTGCTGCCGACGAAGTCACCACCGCACTGGTGGCCAAACTGCGTGGTCATGGCCATGCCAAGTCAAGGCTTTATGGCGCGACCTGGATCAGCGGTGAATTGCCGGTGTTTGCCAATGCTGTGCTGCTGAGCGAGTTTCAAGGGACGGTGGCGTCTTATGCCACCAACCCGGCGACCACCTGGCGGCTTTGGTTGACCTGGGTTTCTGTGGATGGGGTGGAGTCGAGTACCCCGGCCGGTGGCACCAATGGTTTGGCGGTGAGCACCGGGCAGGATGTGGGCTTGCTGCTGGAGGCGCTGACGGGGGAGATTACCCAGAGTCAGTTGTATGCCGATCTGGGAGCTCGGATCAATTTGATTGACGTGGGGCCAACGGCTTTGACGGCCAAGGTGGCTGGGCTGGAGACAACCTATGGTTCCACCGCAAGTGCCGCCGTGTCGGCAGCCAATGCGGCTACAGCTGCCTCGACTGCCACCCAAGCCAAGGTAGATGCCATTACCGCCCAAGGTGGAGCGGCAAACAGTGCGACCACAGCCAGTACCAAAGCCACAGAGGCATCGACCTGTGCTACCAACTCTGCGGGGTCGGCGTCCAGCGCTGCAACTTCAGCAACAACCGCCAGTACCGCTGCCACCAACGCAGGGAACTCGTCCAGCGCAGCCGCCACCAGCGCAACCAACGCAGCTACGTACGCTACCAATTCCGAAACATCTTCAACAGCATCCAATGCGGCCAAGGTAGCGGCACAGAGCGCTCAGTCTGCGGCGCTGGGATCGGCCAACGCGGCCTCAGGCAGCGCCAGTACGGCGACTACTAAGGCGACTGAGACGTCCACCTCGGCAACGTCCGCGACAACTTCTGCCACCACAGCGTCAACGAAGGCCGCAGACGCTGCGGTAGCTTGGGGATGTGGCTATTTGGATAGATGCGGCCACTCTAGGTCAATAAAATCGATTCCCCAGAACTGGAGTGACTTCGTAGCAATTGGCCGATGCACACCAATATCGTGCATTTCGTTGAACTCCTTTACGATTTCCAAAGCCTCGCTCACTTGGTAATCCATAAAAGTAAAACTCTCCATGCCTTTGTGATCGTTGCAGAAATGTGCGATCGCCTCAATTTGGCAGGTGGTGGTGTCGCGATGTAATCCGTAGCGCGCAAAGTGGCACATACCTATCCGTCGGGAGCCCCAATGTGTATACGCGTGTGCAATGGCTTCGTAGGTGACGTTGTACATGAAGTCCCTGTGCGGTCGAGCACGATATTGTGGTTGGGCGAACTTTTCGTAGCACAAGGAAGCATCGTAGGGAGTCAGAATGAGTCCCCGCAAATGGCTACCATGCCGTTCGGATGGGATTGCGACCAATGTCACTTCATCCCTTTGAAATCGGTTCCAGTCCGCAAGGCTCGATATATTTTTCTCCAAAGTGTCAGGGAAGCCATCCATAGCATATTTCACAAGATTTCTCTCGTTGAGACCTAGATCGTGGGAGAGGAAAGAACGCATTTGACCCAACGGAGAAAACCCATCTTCAGTGTCCGCGATGACGCAGTCGATTGCACCTCTTTCAGCAAGCGTCTCAACGCGATATCCAACCGGTTGATTGATGACAATGTTTTCACCCAACTCGGAGCGTAGAACCGCTACTCTCTTTGCTTGAAGAATCAGATGTTCTGCCAATGGATGTTTTCTTTCATATGCCGGTGCAATGATTCAACGGAGATTGCTATTTCTCAAGCCCAAAGCAAGTGCAACGCGTCTTTGTTCATGATCAATACTTTTAACCACAACCTCAACAATCTGGTCAGATTCAAACTTCCAGTTCTCAGGCAATTCGCTCCTGTGCAATAGCCCCTCCACGCCACACGGAAGTTTAATGAAGGCACCGTAATCGGCGACGTTGGACACGACTCCCGAATATCGGTTGCCAACAATCGGGCATAGCTCTGGATCGTCCAGAGGATGAAGAGTGCACTGTCGACGACTCAAAGTCAGTAGTTGTTTGGCTGGCTTGATTCCGATAACTTTCATCTCTAGCAATTGGCCTTTTGCAAGTGTGGTTTTCCTGGCGTCTGCCTCACTACCAGTCCACGAGAACTCCTTGACGTGGAGGAAACCAATGGCGCCATCTGAAAGCAGGACGGATGCGCCCCATTCCCAAATGTCACTGATTCGCCCCTGAACGATGGTTCCCTCGGGATAGGAAGCCAGGATGCGCTGCCACTCTGCTTCTGTGGCTTCAGAGCCTTTGAAGGGGTTTTCTGTGAACTGCCTGCGACTAGCTATCAATAGCTTCTTACTTCGGTTGACGCCTGTCACCTTTATTGACAGTTTCTGTCCAAGCTTCGGGATACTGTCTTCATTGTGTGGGGGACCGGACCATGAAAGTTCTTTCTCCAACAACAATGCTGAGACACCGTCGGTAAGGCGTAGCAAGTACCCGTGATCAAGCGTACGGAAAACTACACCGTCCACCACGGTACCCGGCGGGTACTTGGCCGCGGCAAGGTTCCATTCAGTGTCCACCTTCTCCGTGAGGTCCAGCGACACGCCCCACGTATTTTCGCTATCTGATTGATAGAGTTTTCTCACCTGAACGGAAACCCTGTCGCCAATTTTCAGATTACCCAGTCCGTCAACAACACTATTGGCCCTGTCCAAGCCAATAGCAGGGATCGCACCGAACCATCCGTTTAGAAGAGACACAATCACGTAGCCGGATTGCGTCCTCCGGACAACAAGCCCCAAAAAACGGTCAAACACTTTGAATGGTGGAAGGGTTGAAAAACTGTTGACTTCCGCCGTAACCAAGTCTTCAATCTCGACTTCTACGGGAGATTGAAGTTCCTGGTCTGCGGGTAGAGACAGATCTGCTTCAATTGCTTGAAGGTATTTTTCGCTGATAACAGGAGGATTCGGATCGCTAGGGAAGATGGGCTTGGCAATCGCTTGGCCCCAGGCAATGGCCTCCTTGTCGATGCCCGGTTGGTGCGGCTTTAGCATCCACCGAAAGGACTTCAGAAATTCAACAAGAAACTCACAGTCATCCTGCAATGCTGGTCTGTGTTCGGAAATTTCCCTCAGAGCGTCGGCGACTGCCCCCCATTTGCGGCTAAGCTGATCACAGGGCATCCAAGTGACTAGGGTGCTCATGGAGGAGTCAATCGTTGGCGCAGTAACAAATATTCCGTGCTTACTCAAGAGAGGACACGACCGAGCGCCGACTTGTCGAGCCGCCTCAGTTATGGTCGCACAATTGCTGACGGCACCGTAGATCTCGCTGAGCACCTCAGTTGGCTCGATAACACCAATTCGCTGATGCAATCTTTCAAGGGCGTGCAGGGTAATCAGAAGAGGGCGGGTCACGTGAACGTCGCGAGTCCCTGTCCGTCCGTTGAAGTGACCTGAAATAACGACGAATGCAAGCCCATCTTGTGTTGACTCGGGGTAAGTTAATGAAAACTCCAACTTTCGACTATGCGTTTCGACAATCGACCCGGACACGGAAATTTGAGAGAAAAACTTCTTTAACTCACATTCGATCCTATTGATTGCCTTGGACGGTGAAGTTCCATTTTCGACGGTCTTGAAAGCCGTCCTAACAATCTGAAGGAACTTTTCACTCAGGGCGGCACCTTGTGCACTCCATTCAGCAAGATGCTTTTTTGCCAGACTGCGTGCCAGAGATGAATCAATGAACATTGTTTACTGCGGTAGCATGAGGCTGTCATTGAATCGTACATCACAGTGTGTATGTCACAAGCGAACCGATCTCGAATTGGATGTGTGAAAGGCGCCAGCAGCGACGCCAGAGACCGGACGCAACTTGGTGTTGACAGAATCGACGATAGCATCGACATCAGCTTTGATCATCATGAGGCAGGTCTATTGAAAGAATCTTCGCCCTGATTAGAACAAGGGTCAGGCTCACCGGGTGAGCCTGGGGGACCATATCATCGGGCGATGTTGAAAAAGTGCGCGCAAACGAATGGGCTGCAGGCAAATGAAATTTGAGACGATGGGTTTTATTGGGTTTCAGAGGTTCCGCTCAGTCCTGATCCTTTTTGCTCTGGCGATTCTTGCTGCATGCAGTTCGCAGCGATCCCCTGACTGTAATGACCCGTCTGTGATTGCTGCCCTTGAGAAAAACGTCAACGAAATTGTGGAAAGTGAGCTGTCGAGTGAAATCACAGAGCCAACGTTGCTGGCGAGCGCCCGAAAGGTATTCCAACTTCATGTCGAAGGCGTACGCACCACCAGCACCGACGCTGCCAGCAAGAAGGTGACTTGTACCGCGATTTTGGTTGCGAGTCTGAGTCGGTCTTCCGCCACGGACGATCTTCAAACAAGTCTGCGTAGACTTCTAGAAAATTTCCCGGTCGCGGACTTGGTTCAAACGTATGGCGGCGAGTTGAGAAGCACTATCCATTTTTCCGCGATGAATGCCGGTGACAACAATGCATTGTCAGTTGGCATATCCGAACGTAACCCCTTGTTGCACAGACTCGCCACCTTGGCCACAAGGGTGTCTCCTGCATCAGGACTTCCGCTTGGCGTGATACCTCCGAACCTGTTTCAGTTGCCTGATGTCGCAGCTTCGACTGTGCTGCTTGATCAAATGTATGGAGCCCCTGACAAGAGCAAAGGCTGCCGCCTGGTCAGCGCTGGTACGGGCCTCTATTGCATGGAGATCGCGCACTCAGCCATCAAAAAGACAGCTGGCGGCAAGCGACTGTATGCAGTAGCTACAGGCCGCGCCATCAATAGCGCTCATGTCACGCCGGGCCTTGTTGAAGCGTTTATTGTTGAGGACACGGGTGGGCAGGCCAGTCTGGCTGCAAAGTCCCCTCGGCTTCAAATGGGCGCATGGGGCGAGGCACCCGACAACTGGAAGTTGAAGCTGCTTGGCGCCAAGGACAACTGGGGCTGGACGGCTCATGAACATTACCAGCAAAATGGTTTCAGCATCGATGAGACCATCTTCCTGGGGCAGCACGACGGATCGATTCACAAACTGGCGCAGGTGCCCACGGACTATGACGATACTGGCAACTGCGAAGACAAGAAGTGCGAGCGTTCCAGGTCTGCGTTCAAGACCAGCGTTCGCATTGAGCCTGTTTCATTAAACGCCGCCTTCTATCCACTCCTCGTCACGGTCAACGGCAGGTACAAGGGAAAGCAGATCAATTCAAGGACGTGGAAGATGGTCTTTGACGAGACAAAGAACCAGTACGTTTATCCACAAGGGTGGCCACTTGTGGGGCTTTTTGAATGACACCCGAGATCATTTACTACCTTCCAGGGCATGGCGGTCGCCTGGGTACGGGGCTTGGAGAAGCACTTCTGAGCCGCGGCTTCAACGTGGCTGGCCGGG
>CAITQH010000254.1 GCA_903894475.1 uncultured beta proteobacterium | reverse complement strand
GACACCGTGCACCGCCAGCAGACGTGACCTGAGCAGTTCACTGCGCTGCTTTTCCTTCAGCGCCTGCCAGACAATCACATTGACGCTACCGGTCTCGTCCTCCAGCGTGACAAAAGTCACGCCCTTGGCGGTCTGCGGTTGTTGGCGCATCACCACCAGACCGCAGGCGACCACACGCCGCCCATCAGGAAACTGATTCAATTGTGATGCTGTCAAGAACTTCTGCTTCGACAAGCGCGAGCGCAACAGGGCCAGGGGATGGCTGCGCAAAGTCAGCCCCAACGCAGCATAGTCAAAGAACACCTCTTCACACTCGCTGGCAGCGGGCAGCAGCAAAGCATCTTCTGCCACTGGCGCAGAGCGCAGCAGGCCAGGCGCCGGCTTGAGCGCCGCGGCCTGCCAGACCTGCTGGCGCCGGTGGCCCGACAGACTCAGCAGTGCGTCGGCGCTGGCCAGTGCCTTGAGATCACCCTGATCGAGTTCAGCGCGCAAGGCCAGGTCTTCGGTGCTGCTGAAAGAGCACTTACTACGCGCTGCCACGATGCGCTGCGCCGCAGCTTCGGCCAAACCGCTGACCATGCGCAAGCCCAGGCGAACGACGTGTTGGGAATGGCTGTCATCCCCGGCCTGCGAGTTGTCATTGCGGACTTGATCCGCAATCCAGTAGGTATGCGGAACTGGATCCCGGATCAGAGCTTGCCCCGGGCTTGATCCGGGGGCCGGGATGACAACTTCGGGGTACCTGCGAAAAGAATTGGAGTCTGACCCCAATTCCACGTTGCGAGCGTAGCGCGGCAATCCACTGTCTGCATCAGGCCCTGCTTCTGTGTCTTCCAACGTGCAGTCCCAGTCGCTGTAGGCCACATCGACGGCATGCACTTGCACGCCGTGTCGGCGCGCATCCTGCACCAGCTGCGAGGGGCTGTAAAAGCCCATGGGCTGGCTGTTCAGCATGGCCACCAGATAGCAGGCAGGATGGTGGTGCTTGAGCCAGCAGCTCACATAAACCAGCAAGGCAAAGCTGGCAGCATGACTCTCCGGAAAACCGTATTCACCAAAGCCCTCGATCTGCTTGAACAGGGTGTCGGCAAACTCCTGCGTGTAGCCGCGCGCAAGCATGCCGCTGACCATTCGATCGTAGAACTTGTGCACCCCGCCCTTGCGTTTCCAGGCGGCCATGGAGCGGCGCAGACTGTCAGACTCGCCGGCACTGAAACCCGCTGCCAGCATGGCGATTCTCATCACCTGCTCCTGAAAAATCGGCACTCCGAGCGTGCGTTTCAGAGCTTCTTCCAGAGCCTTGCTGGGGTAGACAACCTGGTCCGGATGCTCACGCGCCTTCAGATACGGGTGCACCATGCCGCCCTGGATTGGCCCAGGTCGCACAATGGCAACTTCAATCACCAGGTCATAAAAACACCTGGGTCGCAAGCGCGGCAGCATGCTCATCTGGGCCCGGCTCTCGATCTGAAACACACCCACCGTATCGGCTCTGCAAATCATCTCGTAAGTGGCCGGATCTTCAGCCGCAATGTCCTGCATCCGCAAGGTGCTGCCACGTCGCTCGCTGATCAGGTCCAGACAGCGCCGGATGGCGCTGAGCATGCCCAGGGCCAGCACGTCGACCTTGAGCCAGCCCATGG
>CAITQH010000253.1 GCA_903894475.1 uncultured beta proteobacterium | reverse complement strand
GTTGCAACCGCTGGCACGATTGATGATTGATCACGGCCTGCAGTTGCCCTCTCTGGTTGAGTTGCTGAAGAAGGCATTGGTGCAGGAGGTCGTGGCCGCCTATGGCCTGGCCGACAAGGGGAGTTCTGACACGCGCATCGCCTTGCTCACGGGGGTTCATCGCAAGGACGTTAGAAGGCTGCGTGCAGAGCCTGACACAGCCGACGGCGACGGCCCGATGATTCCCGTGGCTGCATCGGTGGTGGCGCGCTGGATCAGCGAGCCGCGGTATCTGAATGCAGACCAGTCTGCCAGAGCCTTGGCGCGCACACCGGGTCGTGGCAGCGAAGGCGAATTTGACTTCACTACTCTGGTAGCCGAGGTCAGCCGTGACGTTGGCGCGCGGGCCGTTCTCGACGAGTTGGAGCGCCTGGGCGTGGTCGAACTGCGCGAGGATGGCTATGTGGCCCTCAAGTCAACTGCCTTCGTGCCGCACGAAGGACTGCGTGAGTCCTTTCATTTTCTGGCTGCCAACGTCAGCGATCACCTCGGTGCTGCAGTCCACAACCTCAAGCCTGGCCGACAAAGTCCTGCCATGCTTGACCAGAGTGCCTTTTCACAGGATTTGTCGGCTGCACAAGCGCAACAGTTACAGCAGCAGGCAAGGCGCCTTTGGGCCAGCGCGCTGCAGCAGTTTTTGCAGACAGCGACCGTCGCTGAACAGCGCAGTCAGGATACGAAAGGACCAAGGCACCGGGTGCGCTTTGGTGTTTATTTTCAGGATGCGCTGCAGACTGCGCCACTGTTGGAATCATCGGTCGGGACGACAAAGACAAAAAGCAAAAGGAAGAAAGTGCAATGAGTCAGCATGACAAGCTCAATACGTGTCTGACACGGCGCCAGTGGATCGTGCTCGCAGCATCTGCGGTGACTTCAGGCTGTGGCGGCGGTGTGAGCACCGCCGGGTTGCCCGGAACCGGCGGTACCGGCATTTTTGCGCAGGGTGCCATTTCCGGCTTTGGCAGTGTCATCATCAACGCGGTCAGGTTTGATGACACCAAAGCAGTCATACAGCTCGATGGCCACAGCGCCAGCTCAGCAGATTTGCGCCTGGGAATGGTGGCCAGTGTACAGGGCCAACTTGCTGCGGACATCACATCAGGCACGGCCAGCAATATCGATGTGTGGTCGATTGCCCAAGGCATGGTGACGCAGGCTCGGCCCAGCGTGGCGGGCCAATTCATTGTTTGCGGCATGACAGTGCAGGTCGACAACACGACGGTCCTGGATGGGATTGCCAGCGCCGCGGCAATAGCGCCTGGTATGCGGGTTGTCGTCTGGGGGCTGCAGGCAGGCGCAGACGGTGCGAGTTGGACTGCAACACGCGTGGCAGTTTCAACCGATGCCACCATCGCGTGTACTGGGGTGGTCGGCCTTGCAGAAAAGCAGATCTCGCTTAACGGTTACGTTCTCAAGGGTTCGGCTGTTGCCAGTCTGGTTGGCGGAGAATTGGTCAGGGTCCAAGGTGTCGCTTCCAGTTCTGGGGGCGTATTGGATGTAAGCAATATCTACGTGTTGGGGGCAGGGCTTGCCAGTCACACCGAAGGAGGAGTCGAGATTGAGGGGCTTGTCACTGCCATGCTGCCAAATGGGCGGTTCATGCTGGGCAATGTCGAGGTTGATGCCAGCGGCGCCAGTTATATTCCGGCCGCCGCCCAAGTCGTGCTGGGTACGCGACTGGAGGTAGAAGGAACCTGGCGGGCCGGTACATTGGTGGCCACCCTGGTTGAAGTCGGAGAACAGCAGGCGCTGCTCGCCGTCGAAATCAGTGCCCGTATTGATCAATTCACCAGCGTGGCAAATTTTGTCGTGCGCGGGCAACGCTGTGATGCATCTGGCGTAACCATTGTCGGCAATGGCACCCTGGCTGACCTGAAGGTGGGTACTTCGGTCAAGCTTACTGGTACCAAAGCTGGAGATGTGCTGAAGGTGACTGCGCTGGCAATTCTCTAGTGCCTTCAGCGGATGGCTGCCCGGCTTAGCGAAGCAATAAATTCAGTTGCATTTTGATATCCGACTATCTTGTGCGTGACACGAGGCGCTGTGGGGCCATCGAAGAAGACGATACCGGGCGGACCAAAAAGACTGAAGCGCTTTAGCAGGGCCTTGTCATCAGGGTTGTTGGCAGTAACGTCGGCCTGCAAGAGGCGTACTTTGCCCAAGCGCTTTTGCACTTCCGGGTCGCTGAAAGTGAAACTTTCAAACTCCTTGCAGGCAACACACCAGTCAGCATAAAAGTCCAGCATCACTGGCTGACCTTTTTGGTGTGCCTGTGTCAATACTGCGTCCAGTGCCTGCACACTGGTGACACGTTCAAACTGCAGGCCACTGTGCGTTGCGCCCGCGCTCAAGACACCTGCCGCCGCTGGCCGAAGGTGTGCCAAAGGTTGCAGGACAGACTGTCCGCCTGAAGCCGCACCGACCAGTAGCACAACTGCCAGCGAGGCCAGGCCAGCGCCGCTGGCTCGTGCGGCTACATGCGGGTGTGCCTGATGCGCGGCGCCCGTCCCAAAGACACCCAGCAAGGCCGCGCCAGCCAGCAGCCAACAAGCCCATAGCAGCATGTGAATCGATGCAGGCAACACCGGAGCCACCATCCAGATCGCCACACCCAGCAACATCATGCCGAACAACTGTTTGACACGCTCCATCCAGGCACCAGCGCGAGGTAGCAAACTTCCCGCTGACAGACCCACTAGCAGCAGCGGTACGCTCATGCCCAACGCCATCGTGAACAGAGCAAGACCACCCAGCATGACGTCGCGTGTCTGGCTGATGTACACCAGCGCACCTGCCAGCGGCGCCGCAACGCACGGGCCCACCACCAGTGCCGAAACGCCCCCCATGATGAACACTCCCACGAATGAGCCGCCCTTGAAACTGTTTGACCACTCTGTTGCGCGGCTCTGAATGGCGCTGGGCATCTGCAAATCGTAAAAACCAAACATGGACAAGGCCAGCGTGGACAACAGTAACGCAAAAGCGCCTAGCACCCACTGGTTTTGCAGGGCTGCCGCCAAGCCTTCGCCAGCCAGGCCGGCGGCGACGCCAAAGCCGGCATAGATTAGCGCCATGCCCAGTGAATAGGCCAGCGCCAGACCAAAGCCCCTCCGGCGGCTGACAGGTCCAGTTTGTCCGGCGATCAAGGACGAAAGAATCGGCACCATGGGCAGTACACAAGGAGTAAATGCCAGCAGTAAGCCAGCCAGCCAGAACACACCTATGGTCTGCAGCAGGTTGCCCGAAGCCAGCGCAGAGGCGATGGAGTCGGTTGATTCCGGGGTCGAGTCAGTTGTCTCTGTGGGCGAACTGGGCGAAGAAACAGTCTGTGCTGCTCCTTCTGAGGGCGCTTGCGTGATGCCGCTTTGTGTGGCACCGAAGCCGGTCAGAGCCAACGCTAGCTGGACGCTGTCTGGTGTGTAGCAAAGCCCATCATCCGCGCAACCTTGCCAACCTATCGTCACCGGTATCGCCGCATTGCCGTGCGTGAGTCGCACGTCCACATCCAGACTCTGCCGATATACCGCTACGGTCTTTTTGAACGTAGTATCAAACTCGTCTTTCCCCGGGGGCAGGTTCAACGGCTGCCATTGCACGTCAGGCGCATCGGCCTGAACACTGATGCGTTCCCTATACAGGTGGTAGCCCGGAGCAATATCCCAGTGCAGTCGTACAGTTGTCGAGCCAACAACTTTGCTCGAAAAGGCGAACGCCTTCTCGGGAGGCAAGAAATCATCAGCCATGGCCGACGAAGCGAGCAAACTTGCCAGCAGAGTCAGCCACAGCATCACTCTGCGCGAAATGGTCCAACAAGATGACATGACAAAGCCTCGATCAGGGTCAAGGGCGTCATTAGATCACAAAATAGGGATAAATTCCCAAGGTAAAAAAGTGCTGATGAAGAAGATCACTCGTGCGCCGCCGCCATCAATGCAGCCAATGCGACGAGTGCCACGTGTCAGTCACCGGAGGAGCGCCAACTGCTCTTCAACGTCGATTGCTGTCACTTTCGAAAGGGGAAGATGCCATTCCCAGCCACTAAGCGGCGAGCTGAAGCGGTCAAGCAGAGCGGCTTGGAAATTGATTGATTTCGCTCCCGGTATCAGTTTCCAGACATAGGACCCGTCGCTCCTCCACCGAGACCCCCGCGGCGTGCTCGCTTCGCCTCATCAGGTTTGCCCTCCTTGCGGCGCGTCTCTGCTGATGAGCGACCAGATTCACTGCCGGCGGCCGTAAACGCCGGAATCGCCAGAATCAACATTTCGTTGGCGGTCTTCTGCTGTTGCAGCGTCAAACTCGCGTACAGACCTTTTGCTGCGGCCTCCACATCTTCCAGCGCAGCGAGCCGGTTCTGCAGGTTGTCAACCATCCGGCCAATCTGATGGGGAGCCGGGTCCTCTGGGGAAGGCGTTGTGGGCTTTTGTCGGTAGTAGACGCCGGTATAGGCGTCCACCTTGTTGTTGAACACATCCCACAAATCCCGTTGCTGAGGGTTCAGCCCGAGGCGATCGAAGACCTCAGTCAAGCTGAGTTCACGTAGCCCAGGCGGATGCATCATCGCAGTAGCCTTGGTCGCCTCAGGTGGTCTCAGTTCAGTCGCCGGGGCACCTTTGCCATCCGATTGCGCCAAGCCTACCAAGGGCGCCAACAGGAGTATTGACCAAGCTATCTGTTTCATCTGTGTGCTTTCAGAACGCATGAACTACCCCAAGCGCAGAGGAATGTATATCTTCATGCCGTCACGCTGCAGCAGCAGCGCAGCGGACTTCCCCGACCGGACTGCTGCCGCGCCAGCCTGAGTAATCGTGCTTACCTGCTTACCGTCAATTGCCAGGAGCAGGTCGCCAGGCTGCACACCTGCATGCTCGGCGGGGCCATTGACGCCTTCAATAATTAAACCGGCCGGCTTGCCCTCAGACTGTTCGTCCTTTGACTTTGGCAGACTCAACAGCAGACCCAAACGTGCCACTGGATTGGGTTGAGTCGCGACGGGCTTTGGTGGTTTTACTGGATCAATTTTCGCGTCGCTCAGCGTGGCGTGCAGGCTACGCGGCGCCCCATGGC
>CAITQH010000252.1 GCA_903894475.1 uncultured beta proteobacterium | reverse complement strand
ATTGCGCTGGGCAATTGCGTGGTTGTCGTACCGTCTGAGGCGCATCCGCTCTCGGCGACCGATCTGTACCAGGTGCTCGATACCTCGGACCTGCCCGGTGGTGTGCTCAACATCGTCACCGGCAGCGCCGACGAACTGGCACGCGTGCTGGCCAGCCACAGCGATGTCGATGCCGTCTGGCGACACGACAGCTCGGCGGCGGGCTGCGCGGAAGTCGAGCGCCTGTCAGCGCCGTCGCTCAAGCGTACCTGGGTCAGCGGCGGCAGAGGGCGTGACTGGTATGACGCGGCGCAGGCCGCCGGTCGGCCCGTGTTGGCGCACGCCAGCCAGGTCAAGAACATCTGGATTCCCTACGGGGTCTGAGCGGCGATGTTGTTGCCCCAGGAAATCATCCGCCGAAAGCGCGACGGTGCTACTCTGAGCCGCGCCGAGATCGAGTTTTTTGTCCGAGGCATCACCGACGGCAGCGTCAGCGAGGGTCAGGTTGCTGCCTTCGCCATGGCGGTCTATTTCAAGGACATGGCGATGGAAGAACGGGTGGCCCTGACGCTGGCCATGCGTGACTCGGGTCAGGTGCTGGAATGGCGCTCGCTCGACCTGCCGGGACCGGTGATGGACAAGCATTCCACCGGTGGTGTGGGTGATGTGGTCTCGCTGCTGCTGGGCCCCATGATTGCGGCCTGTGGCGGTTTTGTGCCCATGATCTCCGGCCGTGGTCTCGGGCACACCGGAGGCACGCTCGACAAGTTCGATGCCATACCGGGTTACTGCAGCACTCCGGACATCGACAAGTTCCGGCAAGTGGTAAAGGACGTCGGCGTCGCCATCATCGGTCAGACGGCACAACTCGCACCGGCCGACAAGCGGGTTTATGCGATTCGCGACGTCACTGCCACGGTCGAGTCGGTGCCCATGATCACGAGTTCCATACTGTCCAAGAAACTCTCCGCCGGGCTGGACTATCTGGTGATGGATGTGAAGGTGGGCTCTGGCGCCTTCATGCCCAGTTACGAGAAGTCGCTGGAACTGGCGAACAGCATCGTCAGCGTCGGCACGGACGCCGGTCTGCCCACCGCAGCGCTGCTGACCGACATGAACGAATCGCTCTCGCCCAGTGCTGGCAATGCGCTGGAGGTGCGCCTCGCGCTCGACTACCTGTGTGGCCGGGCCCGACCGGCGCGCCTGCATGAGGTGACGATGGCGCTGTGCGCCGAGATGCTGTGGCTCGGAGGCCTTGCCGATAGCCTGCAACATGCACGAGAGCGTTTGCAGGCAGCGCTGGACAGCGGCGCCGCGGCAGAACGTTTTGCGCGCATGGTGAGTGCGCTGGGTGGTCCGGCGGATTTGCTGGAACGCCCAGACGTTTATCTGGAGGCAGCGCCCGTCTTGCTGCCGGCCGCATCGCCACGCTCAGGCTTTGTGCAGCGTTGCGATTGCCGCAGCCTGGGGCTCACCGTGCTGGGTCTGGGCGGTGGCCGCAGCCGGCCGACAGACAGCATTGACTTTGCGGTCGGGCTGAGCGATCTGGTGCAGATTGGCGATCACGTTGAAGCGGGTCAGCCGCTGGCCATGATCCATGCGCGTACTGCTGCAGCGGCCGAGCAGGCTGCGCGCGAACTGCTGTTGGCCTACCAGATTGGTGATGCTGCGCCTGCTGCCGGGACAGCGATCTACACCCGGATTGACACTTGTCATCCCGGACCTGATCCGGGATCCAGTGCCACGCCAGTACTGGATTGCGGGTCAAGCCCGCAATGACGATGCAGGGCGCAATGACAATGCGGCAGCGGCGCTAAGGCTTGAGCTGGTACAAGGCCGAGCCGTCGCCGTTGTCCTTCAGCCACTGAATGTCCGGGTGTCTGGCCAGGTGCTTCTGCGCTGCGCTGGCTGAAAAGAAAACCATCCTGACACCCGGCACATTCTGGATGTGCCAATTCCGGTCAGCGCTGGGATTCACCTGTTTTCCCGGACCCAGCACGTCCATCATGCGCAGGTACTCGATCAGGACCTGCCGGTTTTCTTCTGGCGCGTCCAGTATCACCTTGGCCGCCGCCAGCCCCGGAAAATTGCCACCACCGTAGGCGCGGTAGTTGTTGGTGGCGACGATGAATCTGGCGTCCATCGAGATCGGCTGCCCCTGGTAACGCAGGTTCTTCACGCGGTGCGACTCGGGTGCCGCCAGGGTGCCGTTGACCGCGTAACGGGCCGGCTGCGTGACGTCGATCTCGTAAGTCACGCCATCCAGGGTGTCAAAGTTGAAAGATGGGAAGCCGCTGTTCACCAGCGCCTGCTGCGCCGGACCCTGCGGGTCAATCCGGTTGAACTGCCCGGCTGACATTTCGATCCACTCCTTCACTTCGGCGCCGCTCAGCAGCAAGGCCTTGAGCGTGTTCGGGTACACGTACAGGTCGGCCACATGCTTGATCGCCAGCGGTCCGGCCGGGATGTCGGTGTAGTTGGTCGAGCCCTGGCGTCCACCGGCCTTGAAAGGTGAGGCCGCCGACAGCACCGGGTACTTCTCGTAATCGGTGCCCTGAATGGCACGCTTGACGTAGGCGATCTGCGCATTGGAGACGATCTGCACCGAAGAATCGTCGCTGACCTGGGCAAAGAAACTGTAGATCGGTGCGCTGCTGAAAGCAATTTTGTCGCGCAGATAGGCAAGGGTCTGTGCATGCTCATCGCTGATGGCTTGCTCCACCGAAGGGTCGGCATCGGCCAGCGACTTGCGATTGACGCGGTCAAACACGGGACGGATGGAAGCGCGGCTGTCCGTCACTTTCCAGCTACCGCTGCTGTTTTCCAGTTTCAAGTCCACGACGCCCAGATGATCGCCCCAGCGCCCCGGCATCACCGCCGCCACCCCGTTGATGGTGCCGCGTTCAATGTCCACTCTCGGATAGTTGGCAAAGCCCTTGCCCGGAAACTCGGAGTGTGCGTGGCCGAACAGAATCGCGTCCACGCCCGGTATCTGTGCCAGGCGAGACACCACGTTTTCTGCAAACAGTCCGACCTCGCCTTTTTCAAAACCCGAGTGGGCAATTGCAATGACCAGTTGCGCCCCTTTGGCGCGCATCTCCGGCACATACTTTTTCGCGACTTCAACCATGTCGTGCGCCACCACGCGCCCCTCCAGATTGGTCTTGTCCCACTGCATGATCTGCGGCGGCACCAAGCCGATCACGCCGATCTTGAGCGCGTGATTCTGACCCTGCGCATCCCGAAACTCGCGCTCCAGCAGCAGGTAGGGGGTGAAGGCATGGCGTGCCTGCGCTGAATCCTTGTCCTTGTCATCGATGTAGACGTTGGCGCTGATGTACGGAAAGTTGGCACCCGCCAGCGCGCGGTGCAGAAACTCCAGCCCGTAATTGAAGTCATGGTTGCCGACGTTGGCCGCGTCATAGGCCATTGCGTTCATCACCTTGTAGGCCGGATGCACCTGCCCCTCCTGCAGCGGCTTGACGCGTGCCACCCAGTCGCCCAGCGGGTTGCCCTGCAACAGGTCGCCGTTGTCGAACAGCAGGCTGTTCGGTGCTTCGGCGCGGGCGCTCTTGATCAGGCTGAGGGTGCGGGCCAGTCCATACTGGTCAGTAGGCTGATCCTGGTAATAGTCGTAGCTGAGCAGGTTCATGTGGAGGTCGGTCGTCTCCAGAATCCGCAACTTCACTTCGGCAGCCTGCGCTGCCGCTGCGACCAGAACTGCCAACAGGCCTATGCCGATCGTCCTCAGCACCGCCGTCATTGCGAAGGCCGAAGGCCTGTGGCAATCCATGCATGGACTGCCACGCTTCGCTCGCAGTGACGAAGAAATGGTGTCTCGCAGTGACGCTACCGGGTTCATTGCCGGTAGTACGCTGGCAGCGAGTGCAGGTACTTGGGCAGATTCGGGTTCTTCATCAGGCGCGAAAAGAAATCCGGATCATCGCTGGTGGTCAAGCTGTTCAGACGTGTCTTCTCGAACGGCAGGCCGAATCGGCAGGCCAGCAGGCGCTTGGCGTCAGTCGTCTTGATGTCCCCGGTCGGCGCTGGCAGGCGGCACTCGGCAAAGTCCTTGGCCACTTGTTCCGGGCTGAGTCTGGCTGCCATCTGAGCCGGATCGAATTTGAGGCCCTGCTGAAGGCGGCTCATGGTCTCGGCGACGCTCATGGGTGGCAGGCTGGTGGTCGGGCAATTAGGCGTCATGGCCTTGCTGCGCTTGCCCTTGAAAGTAGAGGTGGTTTCAATGTCGTCGGCCCTGCCGCGCGCGGCCTTGAGCAGAGCGAGGTCGCCATACAGAGGCTCGCCCCGCACGGCGACCAACTGGATGTTTTCTTCAATCGCCTGGATCAGGTTGCGATAGGCGTCGGCGTGCCGGTCGTCGAGCACCAGCACATCGGCCAGATAGCCTTCGGTGATCTGGCCCAGACGCTTGCTCCAGCCCATGGCATCTGCCGGCTTGCGTGTCACCATTTCAACCAGATCCCGGTCGCTGAGGGCGCCATGCAGCGCATGCTTGTTGTACAGGTCGGCTACCTTGAGCTCACCCAGACTGGATTTGCTGCCCGAGGGCCCCCAGTCCGGCGCCAAACTGATGGCCAGACCGGCGCGCCGCGCTGCCTCAATATTGGCCGTCTGACCGTACAGCATGAAGTTTGACAGTGGCGACCACACCAGCTTGGCGCCCGCGGCGGCCATTTCCTTGAGCTGCGGCTCGGTCAGGCCGACGCCATGGATGGCGATCAGTTCCGGCCCCAGCAGGTTGCTGTCCTTGATGGCGTAGAACTCGGTTGCCATGCGGGGTGAGGGTCCTTCGGCCAGGTGCACCACCAGCGGACCTTTGCTGCGCTCGGTCTGCATTGCGCTCCACTCCTTGGAACTGCGGCCAATATCGACGCGGCTGGCCGCCACGCGCGACTCCACCGGAGAATTCTCGATATTGCGAACCAGGCACTCCTCTTTGGAATAAGCCAGGTTGGTTCTGCCGCCCTGCAAGGAAGTCGTGCCACCGGCCAGCGCCTTGTACTCGCCATAACGACCGACCTCGATACCCAGGTCCAGGTAGTAGGGGCGCGTCAGCACCTCCTGCGGAAACGTTATGCGCTTGTTGTAGACATCGTCATACCAGCGCCATTCATAGCGATCCCGGTACTTGCGCGTGATCGGCAGCAGCGGGTAGATGGCGTATTCCGGATGGTTGTGCAGATCGATGATGCCGGGATAGATCGCGCCCTTGCTGTCGATCACAGGTGCATCCTTTGCCGCATCGGGCAGGGCCTCGCCGGACCGCGCAATCGCCATGATCTTGCCGCCAGCGAGCCAGACCCGGGCGTTGGGCAGCACGTCGCCAGCGTCGTTCATGGTTACTACTTTGCCCACCAGGACCAAACCGGAGTCGGGGTTCCATGGCGTTTGCGCGCCTGCGGGTGAAATCAGGACAGAGGCAGACAGGAAGCAAGCAATGGCAAGGCTGGCAGTGCGCATGGTGGATCACAACTTTCCGCAAGCGTTGATGATGTAGTGATCATAGCCTCGCAGCACGATTGGCTGGCCAGCTGGAGGCGTGCTCAGAACCAGGGCCACCTCCGGTCATTGACTGCTCAGACCAAATACAGGATCATTTGCAGCCTCGACTGCAATACAGGGACATGCATGAGGTCCATCAAGAATCAATCTGGATTTACGCTGATCGAAGTGATGATCGTGGTGGCGATCATTGGCGTGCTCGCTTCTGTCGCATTACCCGCGTATCAAGACTATCTCACCAGGGCCAGAGTCAGTGAAGGCCTGGTTCTCGCGTCGCCTGCAAGAGTCAAGGTGACTGAAAACGCGGTCTTCGGCGCGGCGTTTAGCGCCGGTTGGACCTCCCCGAATCCGACAGCCAATGTCGCCAGTATCGACATTGACGATGCACGTGGACAAATCACTATTACCTACACGACCTTGATCGCGCCAGCCGGAGCCAACACCCTGATTCTGGCTCCCCGCGTTGGAAGTTCAGACGGGGCAAGGCTCTACGGCACGGCTACCAGTTCCACTCCCCCAGACGGACAACTTGTCTGGAACTGCAACTCTGTCGATCAGAACCCGGTCATCAACCATGGAACGTTCGGCACCTTGGCTGGTAAATATGCCCCCTCCAATTGCCGTGGATAGCAAGTTCCTGAGCGGCCGTATCGCTTGTGCTGGCTCGGAATCACTGTTTGGACTGACGCCCACCTGCTGCGCCGGCCCTGATGTCGACCCGCTGGCCCACTGCAGCGGCTTCAGTCGCGTATATCACCAACAGCATTGCGGCCGAAATCCGAACGAGCCAAGTAAGCCAGCACGCTTGAAGCTGTTTGGGCCGGACTGCTCAGTTGCCCCTGTGAATGCAGGTTGGAGAAATTGATCACATCCGGGAATTGCGCCGGATCGGCGTTGCGCAGCTGCACCTGCATGTCGGTGTCAATCACCCCAGGGGCCAGAGAGCAGACCTTGGCGCCGTTCGGATACAGGGCTTCATCGAGCGCCATGCAGCGGGTGAAGTGATCCATGCCTGCCTTGGCGGCGCAGTAGGCAGCTTGCGACGCCATGGCGCGGCGCCCCAGTCCTGACGAAATGTTGAGCACTTTGCGGCTTGCAGCCCAGTGTCGCGTGGCATCAAGGAAGGCGCTGCTGAGCCGCAGCGGAGCCTCCAGCCCCACTCGCATTGCATACGACAGCTCGTCGCCTTGGGCGTCGCGCAATGGCAGCAGAGGAGGAATGACACAAGCATTGTTGATGAGCGTAGCGCTACTCCAGGACGTCGCCGCCTGACCGCCCAGCCACAGCCTCAACGTCTGCTCTGCAATGGCGGGGTGTGCCAAATCCAGTGTCCACTGCTCCAGCACTGCACCAGCGTTTTCGGCAAGCCGAGCCAGCTCTGAATTGGTCTTGCGGGAAATACATACCAGTGTATGGTTTGGCGCCAGCAACTTCTCTGCCAGTGCCAGGCCCAGGCCCCGCGAAGCGCCCGTCAAGATGGTAAGTTGTTTCATTTTGCAGCCCCATTAACCCACAGCGGAAACCAGTACTTTGACGGTACGCTCGTTACTGTGATCATAAGTTGCAAGTGTCGCGGTGCTCAATTATTGATCTTTCCAGAATTCAGGACACCAACTTTCGTCATCGCGAGGCCGAAGGCCGTGGCGATCCATGCCTTCCGGCTGAACAGATAGCCCTGGTAGCGGCCAGCAGAATCACCATTTTGGCAATGGCCGCATCATTCGGATCGCTCAGGATGTTGCCGACAAAGCTCTGGTCAATCTTGAGTTGGTTCAGCGGCAGCCGCTTGAGTGGCGACAATGAAGAATAGCCAGTGCCAAAGTCGTCCAGAAAAAAACGGATGCCTGCGCGGCGCAGTACATTCATCTTGAGAACTGCCACCTTATCACACCCACGCGCCAGGATGTCACCATCGCTTGGCGCCTCATATAACCATTCGGGTTTGCGGACTTCAAACAATGATCAACCTTTGGCGCTGGTTTTGAAAATGGTAATTGCTACCTGAAAACCCATTCCAAGTTGGGGTCAGGAAAACGCTCCGTCATCAAAGTTGACGCCAAGAAGCACCTATGTCGAGTGACCCTGCTCGGCAATAGATTCTTGAACGACGACCGGCAGCTGCGATGCCGGTCTAGGATTTTCTCCAGACCTGAGCAGGCCTCAATAACGGTCCCTTTATCGTTGACTGTGCCGTAGCCCAGCGGTGCCATGTCATAGAAATCAAAATAGCGTTCGCGTGAAGCGTCGAGATCGATTTGAAACTGGCGCAACTCTTCGTTTTGCATTTCCAGTTCAATCTGGTGTACACGAAGTTCATACAAAGTCTGCGCCAGCGCATCGGGCGTGTGTATTCAATTTCGGTGGCCGATGCCAGCGCGCAAGAACACAGTAAGCGCGATGCCCCAGACAAAACAGTGCGGACAAATGTTTATTTAGCTGCCGCGAAGCTTATCCTTGGAATCGCAAGCCCCAGAAACGCAAAACCCCGCGAAATCCGCAGGGTCTGCATATGTGCCACATGACTGTGGCCTGGGTCGTCACGTTACCGTAACGTGGGCCGGCGAAGTAGCGCCGGCTGTTGGGTGAGGTTGGTTTGATCTTTGTCTATAGGTACCACCTTTCTCAAGCAATCCTGTCCAAATCATTTGAGCCGAATTGAATTGCCGTTACGGACTACTATAGGCCAACGATGGCAGATTGCAAGCTCAAAATCGCTACAAAGGCGTTTGGCAAGAAACTTTACAAAACACGCGACTTGGCGACGCTCCCGACGCTCTGGGACGGGTCGATGGTCATGGCCAAGATCATGGAGGCAGCCGGAATCCGGATGCGCCACGACACTGAACCGCTTTTTAGGGCAGGAGGTGGTTGACCTCAAAAGTCTTTTCCTCGGGCGGCGTCGGGAACCCGCCGACAATGCCTGCCTGCATGCGTGGCATCAGAACTTCATCGCGAAATTTCTCCCAACTCTCCTTGGTGTCGTGAAGAACCGTGATGGTCCAGCCATCAGCCGATGCACCAGCCGCATGGAAAATCTGCCCCTTGGGCAAAACGTTTCTGCCGGGATGCACCGCGGCGATTGACGCCTCATATTGGTTCTTGGTACCGCCAGGAAAGTGATGCACGATTCCGTAAGCCATGATTTTCTCCTTGTGGATTGAGGGACCCGCGAAGCGCGAACTGGTGAGCCGAAGCGCAACATCACATCGGCTCGCATCATTGGACGCCGACAGCTCGGAATGAACTTGGCTGCGCTGATATTGACCATTCCTGCATGTCAACAAAGTTTCGTTAGATGTGCCGGCTTTCGCTGATCAGCGTCCAATTCCCGGAGTGGTGTGACATAGACCGACGATGTCGCCCGCTGGCTCTGCGTTTGCACCTTTGCGCATTGGGCAAAGGCTACGTATGGCCGCTGATTCAGTACTGACCGAAAACCATCACCAAAGGAGTACTTCTTATGCCACGCTATCTTGTTCAAGCGTCCTACACATCGGGCGCAGTCGCAGCATTTATTAACAATCCCCAGGACCGTGTCGCCGGACTAAAAACCCTCATCGAGAAGCTGGGTGGTAAGTTGGAGAGTCTGGATTTCAGCCTCGGTGACCACGACGTTGTCGCGCTCTTCTCAGGACCGGACGACACCATTGCGGCGGCGGTCGCCTTGGCCGTCAACGCCCCTGGGCACCTCAGGGGTTACAAGACGACTCGACTGCTGTCCTCGCAGGAGTTCCTGGCGGCCCAGCAGAAGGCGCACGGCGCCAGCTACCAGGCGCCCACAAGAGCTTAGGGCTGGGTAAGCATTGAGGCCTTTATCGTTGAAGGAGTCGCCTCCAGACCGCAGTAAAGGCATATCGAGCAAGCCCGAAGTCCAATGGTGCCCGTCTGAACGGTTAGCGGATCACAGTGCAGCAGTGTCGATTGCCAACATCGTCATTCTGGTCAAGGTACCTTTGAAACCTCGGGATGAATGTGGTCATCGCCTGTCCGCATCAGGTACACCCGGCATAAGGGGCGCGCACAACAGCGGATGTCTAGGGCAATAACCTGGTGGTATCTTTACGCTTCAAAGGTAACTTGGCCAGAATAACGATCAATCTATGTTCGTGTCACGCTCGCTTTCCAAGAATGAATGGTGGGACGGCTGTTGGCATCCCCGCCCGTTGAAGCCAGTATCGCGCGCCCGGTTCATTATGTGAATACAGAGTCATGCCCATTGGACAGGCACTCACACTGGAGAAAGTTTCTGCGGTGCAGCGGCGCGCTACAGTCGCAGACATGGAATCGGTAGTTGTCCCTGGTACCTTTAGGACTCGCTTCAGTGCGGCTGGGTGGAAGTTCGATGGGTGGCATTCCTTATTGATTGGCTTCCGACTTTCTGGAAAACTCCAAAAATGACTTTGACTTTCACAGCAAGATCCTGAAAAACATGGTCGCCGTCAACGATCCCATCGAGTCAAGCATTGGCAATCGGCAGACGCCGTCATTGATCGTTTCCAAAGACCACGGCTGAAGACTATCTGGCGTTCAGGGCGCTGATATCGACAGCACCGTAGCCTCTGTCAGGTGAAGAACAACTTGTGCTGCACAAGCGCGAATCTCAGCATCGCCAAGTTCTCTCAGGACTCCTTGACATACGGCTTGCCCAAAGCCTTCGGCGCAACAGCCTTGCCGATAAAACCCGCCAGCAGCACCACGGTCAGGATGTAGGGCAGTGCTTGAATCACCTGCACCGGAACCTCGCCGATAGCCGCAAACTTTACGCCCTGCAGACGTATTGCGGCGGCGTCCAGAAAGCCGAACAACAGACAGGCCCACAGGGCACCCAGCGGATGCCAGCGGCCGAAGATCAGGGCGGCCAGCGCCATGAAGCCCCGCCCCGCCGTCATATTCTGCGAAAAGCTGGCACTCTGCGCCAGCACGAGGTAGCTGCCGGCCAGACCGCACAGCATGCCATTGAGCGTCAGCGCCGTGTAGCGCAGGCGCTGCACCGAGACACCCGCCGCGTCCACCATCTGCGGGTTCTCGCCGACGGCGCGCAAGCGCAGCCCGAAGCGGGTTCTGAAGAGCAGCCACCAAATGGCTGGCACCAGCAACAGGGCCAGGTAGACCAGGGCGTTGTGACCGAGTAGGGCGTGGGCCAGAATCGGACCCAGCAGTGGTACGCCTTGCAGCGAGCCCGCGGTGCCCGGAAAGAGGGCGGTGATGCGCACGGCGGCTGACACTGGCGGCGTCTGTCCGCCTTGCGCAAACCAGGCGATGCCCAGTACCACCGTCATGCCGGCGGCTACGATGTTGAGGGCCACGCCGGAGACCACCTGATCGCCCCGGTGGCTCACGCAAGCCAGTCCGTGCAGCCAGGACAGGGCGGTGGCGACCAGCATCGCCGCCAGCAGGGCCAGCGTGGTGGAGCCATAGACTGCACCGGCTGCGCCGGCGGCGAAAGCGGCAAACAGCATCTTGCCTTCCAGTCCGATGTCGACCACGCCCGAGCGCTCCGAGAGCAGCCCCGCCAGGGCGCAGAAAATCAGCGGCGTCGACAGGCGCAGTGTTGAGGCAATCATTTCGCCGACAAACACTTCATCCATCGGACGCTCCCGATGTGGATGACGCCACCGCGCGGGGTCGCAGCATGGCCAGACACCAGGCCAGCGCTGGCGCAAAAACATAAGTCATGGCACCGGAAAACAGGACGATGAAGCCCTGCACCATGACCACCATGTCGCGGCTGAAGCCTGGCACCTCAAAAGCCACTTCGGCACCACCCTGAAACAGCGCGCCGAACAGTAGGCTGGCCAGCATGATACCCAGCGGATGGTTGCGCCCCATCAGCGAGACCGCGATGCCGGTGAAGCCGGCGCCACTGACAAACTCGAGCAGCAGTTTGCCGTTGACGCCGGCAATTTCGTTCATGCCCACCAGGCCTGCCAGCGCGCCGGAGATCGCCATCGCGATGACAATCTGGTGCCTGGACTGGATGCCAGCGTACTCTGCGGCTCCCGGGCTCGAACCGACCGCGCGCAGATGGTAGCCGCCGCGCGTTCGCCACAGGAACAGGTAAACCCCCAGGCAGGCCAGCAGGGCCAGAAACAGGCTGAGGTTCAGCGGGGAACTGGGCCACGCAATGCCCAGGGCAGCCAGCGCCTCGTGCATGGCCGGCAGCCTGGCGGACTCGGCAAACGGGACGCTCTCGACCGACATGGTTCCGGGTGGACGCAGGTGGTTAACCAAGAGGTACACCAGCACGCTGCTGGCAATGAAGTTGAACATGATGGTGGTAATGACCACATGGCTGCCACGATAAGCCTGCAGATAGGCCGGCACGATGGCCCAGACCATGCCAAAGAGGGCGCCTGAAATCAGCATCAGTGGCAGCATCAGCCAGGTCGGCAGCAGGGTCGACAGGTAGAGCGCCGCCAGACCGCTGCCGAGCCCACCCATGATTGCCTGGCCCTCGCCGCCAATATTGAAGAGTCCACCGTGAAAGGCCACCGCGACCGCAAGCCCGGTGAAGATGAAGGTCGTGGCGTAATAAAGCGTGTAGCTCAGGCCGCGCTGCGTGCCGAGCGCGCCTTGCACCAGCACCGTCATGACGCGCACCGGGTCTTGTCCCACCAGCAGCACCACCAGGCCAGCTAGCAGCAAGGCCAGACCAAGACAGACGATGGGCAAGAGCAGCAGGTCGGCCCAGCGCGGCAGGCTGTAGCTGGCCCTCATTGCACACCGCCGAGCATCAGCATGCCCAGTTCGGCCTCGCTGCATTCGGCAATCGGGAGTTCGCCGGTGACAGCGCCCTGGTACATCACGATCACGCGGTCGGACAGGGCCAGTATTTCGTCGAGCTCACTTGATACCAGCAAGACCGCGCAGCCGGCATCGCGCAGCGCACGCAGTTGCGAGTAGATGAACTCGATGGCGCCAATATCGACGCCGCGTGTGGGCTGGCCCACCAGCAGCACTTTGGGTGCCTGACCCAGCTCGCGTGCCAGCACGAGCTTTTGCTGATTGCCGCCGGAGAATTTGCTGCTCGGCAACTCCGGATTGCGTGGGCGCACGTCGAAGCGCTCCATGTACTCTGCGGTCGCTTGGCGCATGTTCTGGTGATTCAGCCAGCCGCCATGACCGTACTGCGGCAGATTGTCGTAGCCCAAAACCGCCGACTCCCAGGCCGGAAAATTCATGACCAGCGCGCGCGCGTGCCGATCTTCAGGCACATGGGCCAGCCCGAGTTCGCGCGCTGTGCCGGGGTCAAGCCAGGCGCTTGCCTCGAAGCTTCTGCCGCCCATTTCCAGTTGCCCGCTGGTGGGCTGCATCAGGCCTGAGAGCAGGTCCAGCAACTCGCTCTGACCGTTGCCGGAAACGCCGGCAACGCCAACAATTTCGCCGGCGTGCAGGCTCAGGTTCAGCCCCTTCAAGCGCGTTACATTGAGCGCGTCACGCACGTGAAGTTTGCGCGCCTGCAGCAGCATCGCTCCAACGGGTGCCTGCACCTCATGACTTCGACCGATATTGACTTTGCGGCCCACCATGGATTCAGCCAGACCCTCAATCGAAGCCTCTGCCACCGGCAGGTCCTGCACCACACGGCCAGCGCGCATGACGGTCACACGATCGCACAGACGCATCACCTCCTTCAACTTGTGCGTGATCAGGACAATCGTCGTGCCCTGCTTGCGCAGCACATCGAGAACCTGAAACAAGTGCCCAGTCTCCTGGGGCGTCAGCACTGCTGTGGGTTCATCAAGGATCAGGATCTTTGCGCCGCGGTACAGCGCTTTCAGAATTTCAAGCCGCTGCCGGTCTCCCACCGCCAGATCAGCCACCAGACAGTCCAGATCGAGTTGCAGGCCGGTCGCCTGCATCAAGGCTTCGAGCTTGACCCGCACGGCGGCCTGCGCGCGTGAGAGCAGCCAGTGCGGCTCTGCGCCCAGCATCACGTTTTCCAGGGCGCTGAGGGTATCGACCAGCATGAAGTGCTGGTGCACCATGCCAATGCCCAGTGCGATGGCGTCATCCGCGCTGCGGATGTTGGCTGGTTTTCCGAAGATTTCAATCTGCCCGCTGTCGGCCCGGTAGAAGCCATAAAGCACCGACATCAGGGTGCTCTTGCCGGCACCGTTTTCTCCTACGATGCCATGTACCGTTCCAGGCGCCACCTGCAAGGCGACATCGGCGTTGGCTTGAACCGCTCCAAACCGCTTGTTGATGCCCCGCATCCGCACCGCTGGCGCGGAGTTATGCAGCGCATCCCGAACCATCAGTACTTGCAGGCGTTGTCTGCCATGTAGTCGGCGACCTTGATCTTGCCGCTGATGATGTCCGCTTTCAGGCCGTCAACCTTTTTCTTCATGTCGGCGCTGACCAACTTCGCGTTGTTGGCATCCAGCGCATAGTCGACACCGCCTTCCTTCAGGCCCAGTACCGACAGTCCCGGTTTGTGCGCCATGATGACGTTGTAAACCGCCACGTCCACGCGCTTGATCATGGAGGTCAGCATGGTGCCGCTCTGCAGGTGGTTCTGGTTGCTGTCCACACCGATGGCAAGTTTGCCGCTGTCCTTGGCTGCCTGATAGACGCCGGTACCTGTGCCGCCGGCCGCCGCAAACACCACATCGGAGCCCTTGGCAAACTGCGCCTTGGCGAGTTCACCGCCGCGCGCCGGGTCGTTCCAGGCGGCGCCCGTGGTGCCGGTCATGTTGCTGAAGACCTCGGCTTTGGGGTTGACAAATTTGGCACCCTGTTCATAGCCGCACTGGAATTTGCGGATCAGCGGAATGTCCATGCCGCCGACAAAGCTCACCTTGCCGGTCTTGCTGGCCATCGCCGCCATGGCACCGACCAGGAAGCTGCCCTCGTGCTCCTTGAATACCACCGACTGGACGTTAGGCTGGTCCACCACCATATCAATGATGGCGAATTTAAGCTTCGGGAACTCCTTGGCAATCTTCTCTATGCTGGAGGCCTGGCCAAAGCCAATGCCAATGATCGGGCTGGCACCGCGTTCTGCCATGCGGCGTGCTGCCTGCTCGCGCTGTGATTCGTTGGCAATCTCGAACTCAAGATAGGGTTTGCCGGACTCCTTCTTCCAGCGCTCCATGCCGTTGTAGGCGGCTTCATTGAAGGACTTATCAAACTTGCCGCCCATATCGAAAATGACCGCTGGTTGAGCCGCAGCCTGAAAACTGGCGAGCAAACTGATCACCAGAAGCCCCAAACATGCAGTGGACTTAAACTTCATATGCACTCTCTCTTCTTGATAAGGTTGAAAAGGTCAAGCTCGGCGGAATCTTCAGCGCACAAGCATAGCAAACAATTAACTCATGGAACAATGACGTCATGCCTTACCTTCCGACTTTTATTGCTCCCGCCCGTTTCACCGACCCGGCCAGTGCGTTAGCCTGCGCGCGCGACATCTACGACAGCAGCATTGCACACCTGCGCTCTGCCATGCAGCGCTTTGTCTCCGGTGAGACGCTGCCTGGCCATGTGCGGGCCTGTTACCCCTTTGTGCGGGTGCAGACCGATACCGTCTCGCGCCTGAACTCCGGCGATAGCGCTCGCCTGAGCTACGGATTTGTCGCCGGGCCGGGCCGCTTCGAGACCACCTTGAGTCGGCCCGACCTGTATGCCGAGTACTACCTTGAGCAATTCACCTTGCTGCTGCAAAACCACGAGGTTGAGCTGGAAGTGGGAACCAGCTCGCAGCCGATCCCGGTGCATTTTTCTTTTGCTGAAAACGATCACATAGAAGGCAACCTGAGCGCCGAGCGGCGCCAGCTGATGCGCGACGTATTTGATCTGCCGGATCTAACGGCGATGGACGACGGCATCGCCAACGGCACCTACATGCCGCGCCCGGGCGAGGCGCAGCCGCTGTCGCTATTCACCGCGCCGCGGGTCGACTACTCGCTGCACCGGCTGCGTCACTACACCGGTACCGCGCCGGAGCATTTCCAGAACTTTGTGCTGTTCACCAATTACCAGTTCTACATCGACGAGTTTGTGCGCCTGGGACACGAGGCGATGGCCGACCCGGCAAGCGAGTACATCGCTTTCATTGAGCCCGGCAACGTCGTGACGAAAAAATCGGGGTCAGACTCCAATTATTCGGCTGATGAGATGGGCAAGGTGCCGCCGCGCCTGCCGCAGATGCCGGCCTACCATCTGGTGCGCGCCGACCGCAGTGGCATCAGCATGGTCAATATCGGCGTCGGTCCGGCCAATGCAAAGACCATCACCGACCATATTGCCGTCTTGCGGCCGCACGCCTGGATCATGCTGGGTCACTGTGCTGGCCTGCGCAACTCGCAGCAACTGGGTGACTACGTGTTGGCGCACGGCTATGTGCGCGAAGACCATGTGCTGGACGAAGAACTGCCGCTGTGGGTGCCTATTCCAGCGCTGGCGGAGATTCAGCTGGCGCTGGAGCAGGCGGTGTCAGATGTGACCCAACTCAAGGGCCCTGAGCTCAAGCGCATCATGCGTACCGGCACGGTGGCGTCCACCGACAACCGCAACTGGGAACTGTTGCCTGACAATGGGCCACAGCAGCGCTTCAGCCAGAGCCGCGCCGTAGCGCTGGACATGGAAAGCGCGACCATCGCCGCCAATGGCTTTCGCTTTCGGGTGCCCTACGGCACCTTGCTGTGTGTGAGCGACAAGCCACTGCATGGCGAGATCAAGCTGCCGGGCATGGCGAACCATTTTTACCGCGAACGGGTGGACCAGCACCTGCGTATCGGCATGCGGGCCATTGAACTGCTGCGCGCCGAAGGCATCGACCAGTTGCACAGCCGCAAGCTGCGCAGCTTCGCCGAAGTGGCGTTTCAGTAGGACTGACCAATCCATCCCATGTCTTCCAGCGCAGCTATACCCGAGCCACTTTTTTCTGTCAGCCATCTCAGCAAACGCTACGGCGACAACACGGTCGTCGATGACCTGTCGTTCCAGATCGCAGCCGGCGAATGCCTGGGCGTCATCGGCCCCAATGGCGCCGGCAAGACCACCACAATTCGCATGTGTCTGGGGCAAAGCGTGCCCGATGCTGGCAGTATCACCGCGTTTGGCCTGGCTATGCCGCGTGATTCGCTGGCCATCAAGGCGCAGCTCGGTGTGGTCAGCCAACTCGACACGCTGGACCCCGATTTCAATTGTGCCGAGAACCTGCTGGTCTATGGCCGCTACTTCGGCATGAAGTCGAGCCAGATTCGCGAACGCATTCCGGCGCTGCTGGCCTTTGCTTCGCTGACCAGCAAGGCCACAGCCAAACCGGGCGAACTCTCGGGTGGCATGAAAAGGCGCCTCAGTCTGGCACGCGCGCTGGTGAACAATCCACGCTTGCTGATGCTCGACGAACCCACCACGGGTCTGGATCCGCAAGCGCGCCATCTGATGTGGGAACGTCTGCAACTGTTGCTGCAGGAGGGCAAGTCCATCCTGCTGACGACGCACTTCATGGACGAGGCCGAGCGCCTGTGCACGCGGCTTCTGGTGCTGGACCACGGTAAAAAGATCGCCGAAGGCTCGCCACGCGAGCTGATCCGCCAGCACCTGGAGCCCGATGTGGTCGAGGTCTATGGCACGGGAGCGCTGGATCTGGTGGATGGTCCCCTGCAGGCACTGGCGGCGCGCGTCGAGGTCAGCGGCGAGACGGTGTTTTTTTACACGCAGGACGCCAAGCCGCTGTTGCACTCGCTCAGCGCCCAACCGCAGCTGCGCACGTTGCACAGACCGGCCAATCTGGAAGACCTTTTTCTCAAGCTCACAGGCCGTCAGATCAGGGAGGACGCATGAACACCTCCATAAATCCATTTTTCGGACGAATTGCGTCGTTGCTTGGTGCTCGCAACCCTCATGTACAGAAGTACATTGCGGTTGCTGCGCGCCGCGCGCCTAGCACTTCATCCAGAAAATCTGAATTTCTGAAGGTGTTCGTTGGAGCGATCGGATGAGCAATGCAAACGAGATCAGCGTCTGGCGCGCGCCTGAGCTTTCGTGGCGCTGGTGGCCGGTTTTCCTGCGCAATCTGCTGGTCTGGCGCAAGCTGGCCATACCCAGTCTTGTGGGCAATATCGCCGAGCCGCTGATGTGGCTGGTGGCTTTTGGCTACGGCATGGGTGCGTTGGTGGGCGAAGTGACGCTGCCCGGTGTGGATGGCGCGGTCAAGGTTCCCTACATTCTTTTTCTTGCCAGCGGCTCGATCTGCATGAGTGCCATGAATGCAGCGAGTTTTGAGGCTTTGTACTCGGCTTTTTCGCGCATGCATGTGCAAAAAACCTGGGACGGCATCATGAACGCGCCGGTCAATCTGGACGATGTGGTGCTGGCCGAAATGCTCTGGGCGGCATTCAAGGCGCTGTTCACGGTCAGCGCCATTCTGGTGGTGATGCTGGCGCTGGGCATCAGTTACTCGCCCAAATTGCTGGTGGCCTGGCCCATCCTGCTGGGCGTGGGCATCACCTTCAGCAGCCTGGCCCTGATCTTCAATGCCCTGGCCAGAGGGTACGACTTTTTTACCTACTACTTCACGCTGTTTCTGACACCCACCATGTTTGTCAGCGGCATCTTCTTTCCGCTGGAGCAATTGCCCGAAGTGGTGCGTGCGATCTCACAGTGGCTGCCGCTGACCAACGCGATCGATCTGGTGCGCCCCCTGTTCATGGACCAGTGGCCGCAAGACCCGGCGAGGCACGTTCTGGTGCTGCTGGTCTATGCGGTGACAGGTTTCTGGATTGCGCTGGCACTCACACGCAAGCGCTTTCGCGGCTAGCCATTTGTCATCCGCGTCTAGTAGCTTGTCATCCAGTCCTGGCAGTTTGTCATCCAGTCCTGGCAGTTTGTCATCCAGTCCTGGCAGTTTGTCATCCCGGACTTGATCCGGGATCCAGTGCCACGCATCGACTGGATTGCGGGTCGTGGCCCGCAATGACAAAGCAGTGCTGCAATGACAAAGAAGTGCTGCAATCACAACGCGTTGCTCCAACTCCCGTCACTGGGTGTGCTGCCCAATCTTGATCATGTCGGCGGCTTTTTCGGCGATCATGATGACCGGCGCGTTGGTGTTACCCCCGACCAGGCGCGGCATGATGGAGGCATCGATCACGCGCAGGGCTTCGATGCCGTGCACCCGCAACTGGGCATCGACCACATCGAGTGGCCCATTGCCCATGCGGCAACTGCCAGACGGGTGGTAGATGGTGTCGGCGTTGGCGCGGATGAACTGCTCGATCTGGCTGTCGCTCTGAGCCGCGGCGCAGGATGCCAGTTCCTTGCCTTCGAGGCTGGCCATGGCAGGCTGCGCCAGCAGCTTGCGCATCAGTTTGAAACCCCGAACCATGCGCTCCATGTCATCCGGATCGCTCAGATAGTTCGGGTCTATCAGGGGGGCGGCCAGCGGGTCCTTGCTGGCAAGTCGGATGCTGCCGCGGCTGCGTGGGCGCAGCAGGCACAGATGGCACGAGAAGCCATGACCGAAGGTGGTGGTGCGGCCGTGGTTGATCAGCTTGCCGATGACAAAGTGCAGTTGCAGATCCGGAATCGGCTCGCTGGCCTGGCTCTTGATGAAGCCGCCCGCTTCTGCGAAGTTGGTGGTGAGCATGCCGGTGCGGTAGTTGCGCCACTCAAACACGCCCTTGATGGCTCTGGCCATGCCGCTCAGGGAAACGCCGAACAGGTCTTTTGCCTTGGGCGCATCGAGCACCTGCACCACGTCGATGTGGTCGTGCATGTTCTGCCCGACGCCGGGCAGATGGTGGACGCTCTCAATGCCAAGCTCAGCCAGGTGCTGCTGCGGACCAATGCCCGAGAGCAGCAGCAGCTTGGGAGACTGCAGGGCGCCGGAGCTCAGCAGTACTTCGCGCGTGGCTTTGAGCTGCTTGACTTGCCCGTCCTGCAGGAATTCAACCCCGACGGCGCGCTTTCCCTCGAGCAGGATGCGCCTCGCATGGGCGCCTGTCAGCACTTGCAGGTTGGCGCGCGCCAGGTGGGGTTTGAGATACGCTTTGGCTGCGCTGAAGCGCTCGCCGGCCTTGTGCGTAACCTGATACATGCCGACGCCTTCCTGGTCGGCGCCGTTGAAGTCCGGGTTGACGCGAAAGCCGGCCTGCTCCCCGGCCTTGATGAACATCGGCCCGAAGCGGGTCGGGCTGCGTAAATCCATCACATTGAGCGGGCCACTGCTGCCGTGGAAGGCGTTGGCGCCGCGCTCATTGTGCTCGGCACGCTTGAAGTAGGGCAGCACCTCGTCATAGGACCAGCCCGGGTTGCCCTGCGCTGCCCAATGGTCATAGTCCGCCCGGTGGCCACGGATGTAAATCATGGCGTTGACCGAACTCGAACCGCCGAGCACCTTGCCGCAAGGCTGATAGCCGCGCCGACCGCCCAAGCCTGTTTGCGGCACCGTGTCAAACTTCCAGTTCACCTGGCCGGTCTGGGCCATCACGGCCATACCCGCCGGGCAGTGGATCATGGCGCTGCTGTCGGCGCCGCCGGCTTCCAGCAGCGCCACCTTGATGTCCGGATTCTCTGTCAGGCGCGCTGCCAGGACGCAACCCGCCGAGCCGCCACCGATGATGATGTAGTCAAACATGTCCATTCTCCGACACACAGGGCGGCATCATCCTGCGCTGCACCTGCGCCGTCCATTAGCGCAAACCCGCAGCACAATTAGAGGCTGATGTCCGGCACGATGTCGGGATGAGGCATGATGTCGCCTGAAAACAAAGAGGAACAACATGAAGCTGGCTTTGCTGTCAGATATTCACGCCAACATTCAGGCCTTTGATGCCTGCCTGGCGCACGCTCGCGACCATGGTGCGCAACAGTTCGCTGTGCTCGGTGACCTGGTGGGCTATGGCGCCGATCCGGCGGCCGTGGTCCAGCGGGCGCAGCAACTGATGGCTGAAGGAGCGCTGCTGGTCAAAGGCAACCATGATCAGTTGGCGGTGACACCGCCAGCACAGGTGCAGACAGTGGGGGACACGACCGCGGCCTGGACGCACGCCCAGCTCAGTGCCGATCAACTGCAGTTCCTGGACCGCTTGCCACTGACGCTGCAGCGCGACGCCATCATGTTGGTCCACGCCACTGTCAACGACCCCGCGCTGTGGCATTACGTTTATGACGAGCGAGCCGCCCGTGACAGCCTGGATGCGGCCGCAGCGCTAGCCGAAGTGCGCTATGTGTTTTGCGGCCATGTGCATCAGCAAACCCTGTATTACCGGGGCGCCAGCGCCGATCTGATGAAATTCCTGCCGACCGCCGGGGTGGCGGTGCCGGTACCCAGACATCGGCGCTGGCTGGCCACCATTGGTTCAGTCGGACAACCGCGTGATCGCAACCCGCAGGCCATGTACGCCATCTTTGACACTGAAAAATTGCAGCTCACGTTTCAGCGCGTTTCCTACGACCATCATTCGGCTGCCGTAGCCATCCGGCAGGCCGCCTTGCCAGCCTTGTTCGCCGACCGGCTGGAGTTGGGACGATGAAACTGCTGGAGAGCGGCGCCGAACTCGACGGCTTCACCATTGAGGAGTGCATCCATTCGGGCGGCATGGCGCACATTTATCACGTTCATTACTCTGAAGGCGCACGTGATCCCGGATTTCCTTTGGCCATGAAAGTGCCGCGAATGACGGCGGGCGACGGCGCCGAAAACATCATCAGCTTCGAAGTTGAGCACCAGATCATGCAGGTGTTGACCGGTTCCCACGTGCCGCGTTTCGTGGCCGCCGGGGACCTGGAAAACGTGCCCTATCTGGTCATGGAGTACGTGCCGGGGCAGACCCTGGACCATTGGCTGGAGCCGTCGGAACGTCCGCCGGTCAAGGGACTGGCATTTCTTGGCGCTGCGGTGGCCATGGCGGTGCACAGTCTGCATCAGCAAAACACCTGCCATCTGGACTTGAAGCCGGCCAATGTGCTGATCCGCAAGGACGGCAGCGCAGTACTGCTCGATTTTGGCTTGTCGTGCAATGCACTGTACCCGGACCTGCTGGCCGAGCAACTGCGCAAGGCGGTCGGCTCCCCGGCCTGGATTGCGCCTGAGCAGGTGGTGGGTGTGCGCGGCGACCCACGCAGCGATATTTTTGCGCTTGGCGTGATGCTCTATGAACTCGCCACCGGCGAACTGCCGTTTGGCTCGCCCAGAACGACGGGGGGATTGCGCCAGCGACTGTGGATGGACCCGCCACCGCCACGCAAGCTCAACCCCGATCTACCGGAGTGGATGCAGGAAGTCATTCTGCGCTGCCTGGAACCGGAGGCTGCGAAACGCTATCCGTCGGCGGCGCATCTGGCGTTCGACCTGCGCCATCCGGAGCAGGTGACGGTCACGCAACGCGGCCGCAACATTCAGGGTACCGGGTTTGGTGTTCATTTCAAGCGCTGGCTAAAGGCTGCCGGTATGCAATACCAGCCCAGTCCGCTGCCCGCGCACCAGATTGATGAGGTGCCGATTGTGATGGTGGCAGTGCCGTACAAGGACGTGACGGATGCGACGCTGTATTCGCTGCGCCAGGCGGTCGCGCGCTCGATGGGGACACGCCCAGGCGCCAGGCTGGCCTGCGTGACAGTGATCTCGGGCAGCCAGAGCGATTCATCGAGCGATGGCAGCGAGACCAGCCTGCAGCGCAAACACATCGCCGCGCTACGCCAGTGGGCGCAGCCGCTGGACTTGCCGGGCCAGCAGACGTCTTACCATGTACTGGAGTCCGGCGATGTGGCAGAGGCACTGGTCAATTACGCCGTCGGCAACGAAGTCAGCGTGATTGTCATTGGAGCCGCCACGCACGGCTTGAAGATGCAACGCTTTCTTGCCACCGTGCCGATCAAAGTCGCGATGGACGCGCCCTGCACGGTGATACTGGTCAAGCAGGCCCTGCCGTTCGAGATGCTGACGCAGCACGCGGGTGCATCAAAGACGGCACTCGATCCGGATCTGGATGTGCCCTTTTGACAGCGGTTAACATTGATTCCAACATACGCCGCCACTGATCATGCTTGATTCACTGTCCCTGCCTACGCAAGCCTTGCCCGGCGCAAACACGCTGGGCGGCTCGCTGGCTGCCAGCAGAAAGTTTACCGGCCTGTACTGGCCCAGCCCGCCCTACGCCATCTTCAGCGATGCCGTGCCCTGGACGGAACCGCAAATCTGCGAGATTGAAGATCTCAACGGCGTGGCCCGTAGTTGCCGACTGGCGATGCTGACGCCGGTTGACAAGACAGCCATGATCTTTGTGCCCAATCGTGCCTCGCCTGGACGGGTGCACTTCTCGCAGTTTCGAAAGCTGACCCTGAAGACGATTCTTCATCCGCAGGAAGAAGTCAGTGATACCAATTTTGCCGACATCTTCGGTCATCGTCCGACGCTGGACTATCAGTTGCAACTGGAGGACGGCAGTGCCGTGTCGGGCCAGACCGTAGGCTATATCGAAGCCAGCTTCGGGCTCTTCCTTTTTACGCCTGTGGATGGTGGCGAAGGTGGCGTCGAGCGCGTCTTCATGCCACGCGAGGCCTACCAGCGCGTCAACTTTGGCGAGCACATCGGGCATTTGCTGGTGGCGCAGCGCGCCGTGACACGTCAACAGGTGGAGCAGGCGGCAAGCGAGCAGACCAGTCGGCGCGGACTCAAACTGGGTGACCATCTGGTAAACGAGGCGATTGTCTCACCGGATCAACTCATGCTGGCACTGGATCAGCAGTCCAGGATGCCGATGATCCGGGTTGGCGAAGCCCTGACCCGGCTCGGCTTCATCGACGAGAGTCAACTGGCGCAGGCACTCGAGCGTCAGAAAACAGACCGCTCTGTTCCTTTGGGGCAGTTGCTGGTGAATATGGGTTTTCTGACGCGGCGTGATCTCAATACCGCGCTGGCTCGCAAGATGGGTTACCCGATCGTCGACGTGGCGCAGTTCCCGATAGAGGCGGAAGCCTTGCGCACGGTTCCGTTCTCGACCGCGATGCGTCTGGGCATCATGCCCTTGTTGTTGCGAGAAAAATTGCTGGTGATCGCAACGGGCGATCCAACCCGGCGCGACATGCTCGAAGAACTCGAGTTCATGCTGGAGACACGGGTCATTGCGACGCTCGGTGACGAGCAGCAGATCCAGCAAATCCTGAGCGAAACCTATGACAAATATGGTTTGCCAAACAGTCCTTTTGCCGCGCCCCAGCAAAATCCGGAAAGCCTGCAGCAAGAACTGGCCAGCAGCACGGAGTTGCTGCAGTCAATGGAGTTGTCGCAAGGCGACCATGAGGAAGTTGAGAGCCAGATCGAGCAGTCTGACAACACCCTGGTGCGCCTGATCAACACCATGATCATCGAGGCCTACAGCCGTGGTGCCTCTGATATTCACGTGGAAACCCATCCCGGGCGCACCAAGACCCGGATCCGTTTTCGCAAGGACGGCGTACTGTCGCATTACCTGGAACTGCCGCACACCTACCGGGCGGCCCTGACGGCACGACTGAAGATCATGGCCGATCTGGATATCTCCGAGCGACGCAAGCCGCAGGACGGCAAGATCGAGTTTTCGAAATTTTCGAGCCGGCACAAGATCGAATTGCGCATTGCCACGATTCCGACCACGGGTGGTCTGGAAGACATCGTGATGCGCCTGCTGTCCTCAGCCAAGCCGATCGGCATGGAGCGCCTCGGTCTGTCGACCGCCAATCTGACACAACTGCGTGAAGCCGTCAATCGCCCCTACGGCATGGTGCTGTGTGTTGGGCCGACCGGTTCGGGCAAGACCACCACATTGCATTCGATTCTGGGCTACCTGAACACACCGCAGCGCAAGATCTGGACCGCCGAGGACCCGATTGAAATCACTCAGCCCGATCTGCGCCAGGTCCAGGTGAATTCAAAAATTGACTGGACCTTTGCCAAGGCGCTGCGATCCTTCCTGCGGGCCGATCCTGATGTCATCATGGTGGGCGAAATCCGGGACAAGGAAACAGCGCAGATTGCCATCGAAGCTTCGTTGACGGGTCACTTGGTGCTGTCCACTTTGCATACCAACAGCGCGGCCGAAACGCTGACCCGCTTGATCGACATGGGGATGGATCCCTTCAATTTTGCTGATTCCTTGTTGGCGGTATTGGCACAGCGCCTGGTGCGCCGGATGTGCCCTGAGTGCCGCACTGTAGAGGAGGCCAGTGACGCCATCATTGACGGATTGCTGGACGATTTTCTGCATTCGTTTCCCGAGGAGTTGCGACCGCAGCGTGACTCGGTACGTCAGGAGTGGCTTGCCGAGTATGGTCATGACGGGCATCTGACGCACTACAGTGCGCCGGGTTGCAGTCATTGCCAGAGCACCGGCGTCAGCGGTCGCGTTGGCATGCACGAGTTGATGGTGGTCACGCCGGCGCTGCGCCGGCTTATCCAGACCGGCGCCCGGCCCGACCAACTTCAGTTTGAGGGCATGCAGCATGGCTCATTGCGCACACTGCGTCAGGATGGTATTCACAAGGTGTTAAGCGGCCTGACCACCATCGAAGAAGTGCGCGCCAACAGCAATGTCTGAGTCTGACTCCCACCCGTATCAGACTCTGACTCCCGACGTTGTGATGGACGCACTGGCCAGCGTCGGCCTGTATGGCGACGGACGCCTGCAGGCGTTGAGTTCCTACGAGAACCGGGTTTATCAACTGCATCTGGAGGATGGTCCGGTGGTGGTGGCCAAGTTCTATCGCCCCGAGCGCTGGAGCGAGTCGCAGATCCTTGAAGAGCATTCTTTCTCCGCTGAACTGATGGCGGCTGAAATCCCCGTCGTCGGTCCGCTGGTGCTCGAAGGCAAGACCTTGCATCAGTTTGGCGGCTTCGCTTTCAGCGTCAGCCCGAGCCGTGGAGGTCGCGCTCCGGAACTCGATGACCCCGACGTGCTGGAGTGGATAGGACGCTTTCTGGCGCGCATTCATACGGTGGGGGCGGCCAGACCCTTTGCCACCCGACCGGCCCTCAACCTGCAGAGCTTTGGCACCGATTCACGCGACTGGCTGCTCGGGCATGACATGGTGCCACTGGATGTGCAGTCGGCCTGGGCCAAAGCGGCTGCGCAGGCGCTCGACTTGATTGCGGCCTACCCGTGCCTGGGGCCGTCAGGGAGCCGCCAGCAGCGCGATGCCGAACCGATCCGGCAGATTCGCCTGCATGGAGACTGCCATCCCGGCAACATCCTGTGGACGCCGCTGGAGTCGCCCGCCGCCAGCGGGCCAGGTCCGCATTTTGTGGACCTCGACGATGCCCGCAGTGGACCAGCAGTGCAGGACTTGTGGATGCTGCTCAGTGGCGACCGCCAGCAGCGCACACGCCAACTCGGTGCTCTGGTCGATGGCTATGAACAGTTTCGGGAATTCGACCGGCGCGAGACAGCCTTGATTGAACCCTTGCGTAGCTTGCGCCTGATCCACTACAGCGCCTGGTTGGCACGGCGCTGGAGCGACCCGACCTTCCCCATCAATTTCCCGTGGTTTGGCTCCAGTGACTATTGGCAGGGCCAGGTCCAGATGCTCGAAGAGCAGATCGAGGCGATGCAGGAAGCGCCCCTGGTGGTATGACATGAGGATGAACGCCGCCCAGACCCTGCTGCAGGCCGGCGCATCGCAAGCCACGGCGCTGGAGTGTGGCAGCGAGACGCTGACCTACGACGCGCTGCGCCAGCGCGTGCGCCAGGCTGCCGGTGCCTGGCTGGAACTGGGTTTGCGATCGGGTGATCGGGTTATTGTGCTGGCGCCCGACAGCATCGACTGGGTTGTGGCTTATCTCGGTGTGATCTGGGCTGGCGGCGTTGCCATAGGCGTCAATCCGCGTCTGGCGATGTCCGAACTGGCACCCATCGTGTCCGAGAGTGAAGTGAGTTTTTTCTGGTGCGAAGCGCAAAGCGCGCCGCTGCTGCAGTCCTTGCTCTCTGAGTTGGCGCTGCCAACCGTGCTGGTGGCCAGTGGGCCCGGCGAGTCAGCATGGGCAATGCACCTGGCGCGCGCACCCGAGATCGAGCCCGTTTTGCAGGACGAGCAGGCACCGGCCTTGTGGATTGGCACTTCAGGTACCACCGGCGTATCCAAAGGTGTCGTGCATGCGCAGCGTGTGGCGCTACAGCCGCATTCGTTTGCCACTGGGTTGCTGCAACTTAGCGCCGCGGATCGTCTCTACGCCAGTTCCAAACTCTTTTTCGCCTACGCACTGGGCAACAGCCTGCTGGCCGGTCTGAGGGCGGGTGCCGCGGTGATTCTGGACCGGCAGTGGCCGGACCCCGAGCGCGTTCTGGAGATGGTGCGCAAGCACCGCCCCAACCTCTTCTTTTGTGTACCGACGCTCTACAGCAAGATGCTGCAAAGCGGCGTTGCCGTGCAACTGCGCGACTGCGGAATTCGTCATTGCGTTTCCGCTGGCGAGAGCCTGCCAGCGGTGGTGCGCAAGGCCTGGTTTGAAGCGACCGGTCTGGCCATCGTCAGTGGGTACGGTACTTCGGAGACGATGTGCCTGATGCTCTACAGCCAGGACGACAGTGGCTTGCTGCAAGTCTCACCGCAGGTGCAAGTGCGCTTTGACAGTGAAGTGGATCCAACCCTGCCGCAGCGCATCTGGCTGCGCAGCAGCAATGTTGCAGGCGGCTACTGGAAACGTCCGCAGGCGCAAGCCGATGGTTTTCAGGACGGCTGGTATCGCCCGGGCGATATGTTCCTGCGTCGCTCCGGAGGTCAGCTTGAATTTGCGGGTCGGATGGACGACATGCTCAAGATCAGCGGGCGCTGGGTAAGCACCCTGTGGGTCGAGCAGGCGCTTACCAGTGCCGCTGCTGAAAGCGTTGTACAACTGGCTTGCGTTGGCGTGCCGACCGACCAAGGCTTGACGGCGCTGTCCTTGCTGGTGGTGGCCGCGCCGCAGCAGCAGGCGCTGGCGCAGCAGCGTATTCAGCTTGCAATCGAGGCACTACCAACCTACCGGCGACCACGCTGGGTGCATTGGGTCAATGCCTTGCCGCTGACGGCCACCGGCAAACTGCAGCGTGCTCGTTTGGTGGCGATTCATCAGGCGGCGCTGGTCACCTGAGACTACTCAACATTGGAGCTTTCCATAAAGCATGACAGGCACAGAGGCACACGCTGTCATCCCGGACCTGCTATTTGTCATCCCGGACTCGATCCGGGATCCAGTGCCACGCCAACACTGGATTGCGGGTGCTGAAACCCCGGACCTGATCCGGGGACGCAATGACAATGTTGAATCCGTTTTTATTGGGTGGCGAGTTATTGGGCTCTGACCCCAAAAACTCTGCGCTGAGCGCCCCATCAGCCTGATCCCGAGCGGCGCCTTCGGCCCACACGCGCCTGAGAGGCGGAATAGCTGGTTCACAACATAGCGATGCTTTGAATCCAGGCGAGTTTTTCTGCTGAAAGAGCTTGCAGTTCCTCTTCTTCGATCCAGTTCTCACGCAGCAGCCTGCCGAATACCCGAATCAGCTGTGAATACCGAAAGTCATATTTCGAGTCGATCTGGCGACGCTGTTCAGCGATGTATTCTTCAATTGCCCACATGTCTTGCGGCGTCTTTGCGCTTGTCGCCAATTCCTTGAGCCTCGACAGGATCGCCGCGCACTCCCGTTGCAGGGCTGCGTCGAACACCGCCCGTGCCGCCTTCTTCTCAGACTGTGACCATTTGATGTCGCTCATGGTGTTCTACTCCGGTTGTGTGGCTGGTAACGAGGTGATGTGGGCGGGAACTGAAAAATCTTCGGTTAGGGTGTCATTTGCGCTGGCCAGCGGTATCCCAGCACCGATGACAGTGGGTAAAAGTGCTCGCGCACCTGTTCCAGTTGATTGCCGCCAAGCAGATGGACGTACTGGGGGTCGGAGCGCAGGAAGAAGCCGACATGACCCTTCCAGCCACCCGGATCGTCGCGCGACAGGACAACGATGCAGCCGGGTACCGGCTCGCTCAACGGCTCGCCCCACGCCAGCCAGGAACGGGCCAACGCCGAGCCGGTGCCTTTGATGCCCGCCTGAGACAGCGCCCAATTGACAAACGAGGAACACCAGGACGCTTTGTCGTCGTAGCCAGGGATGTTGGTATGCGCGTGGTACTCGGTGATTCTGGGGTTGCTGGCGCCCGGCGGGAAATTGCAGACGCCAGTCTCTGCGGCGGCAATCGACAACCACGGGGCGGGAAGCATCGGTGCTGTAACGTTGGTAAGTTGCTGCAACACAGGCCGCGTCCACACTATAACTTGGCTCACCTTACGTTCCATTTGCTTGGCATGCCATTGATGGCTAAAGGTGAGCCCGCAACTATGCAACTTTCCCGAAATGATGTGGTGCTTGTATTCGAGGTACGCGAACCATCGATGCACGCCGCCGAGGGCGATGCAGTGGGTGGCGCAGCGAAATAAAGAAGGAGCCCGCAGGGCGGGTGACATTCGCGGAGTCACCCATTGCGTCGCCTTCGGCCCACACAAGTTTGAGAGTCGGGCTTTCGAAAGCAATCTGCTAATCGGCTACTTGCCGTTGATGGCCAGCAGTTCGACTTCAAACAGCAGCGTCGCGTTGGGTGGAATGACGCCGCCGGCGCCGCGTTCACCGTAGGCGATGGACGCCGGGCAGGTCAGCTTGGCTTTGCCTCCCACCTTCATGCGTTGCACGCCTTCCGTCCAGCACTTGATGACGCCATTCAGAGGGAACTCGATCGCTTCATTGCGTTTGTAGGAACTGTCGAATTCCTTGCCGTCGGGAAAGGTGCCACGGTAATGCACCTTGACTTTGTCGGTGGCAACCGGGCTGGCGCCGGTCCCGTCTTTCAGTGAACGGTAAACAAGACCGCTGGCGGTGACCACGGCGCCGGCTTCCTTGGCGGCTGCTGCTGCGACCGTGTCAGCGGCCCATGCGGCTGGCAGGTACGCCAAGGCGGTTGTGAGTGTGACGATGGTGAGGAATGATTTCATGAAAGTTGTGCGGGAGATTGAAACGGGGAATGGATTGTCGCAGTTACTCAACTGGAAGTGGGCGACTCGTCATCGGCGATCAGGCGCCGACCAAAGCTCACGACATCGTCCTGCGCGTAGCCAAGTCTGCGATAGAACTCGATGGCTTGTGCATTTGAAGAGCGAATCTGAAGGTTGAGCTTCGGACAGCCGCGCGCTAGCAACAGGCGCTCGGCCTCCTGAACCAGCTGGCGGCCGAAGGATTTCCCTTGAAATTCCGGTGCGACCGCCAGGTAGTTGATCCAGCCGCGATGACCATCGAACCCGACCATGGCAGTGCCAACCAGCATGTCCGCGTGAGTGCCGACCAGAAATAGTTCCGGTTGCCCTGTGAGCTTGCGTGCAATATCGCGCGCTGGGTCATTCCAGGGACGCGTCAGGCCGCAAGTGCGCCACAGGGCGATGACTGCCTGCTCATCGTGATCACGGTAGGCGCGAATCTTCACGGATGGATGCAAGCCAACAAATCAAATCAGCAGCGCGTTGACCCGCTTCACATAAGCGGCTGGGTCGGCCGGCAAGCCGCCTTCGGCCAGCAGTGCCTGATCGAACAGGATGTGCGCCAGGTCGTTGAAATGCACCGAGCCATCGAGCTTCTTGACCAGGGGGTGGTCGGCGTTGACTTCCAGTACCGGCTTGACTTCGGGCGCGCTCTGGCCGGCCTGCTTGAGCATGCGCGCGAGTTGCGTGCTCATGCCGTGATCCTGCACCACCAGACAGGCGGGCGAGTCGACCAGACGGGTCGTGACACGCACGTCTTCGGCCTTGTCTTTCAGCGCTTCCTTGAGCTTGGCCAGCAAGGGCTTGAAGGTTTCGGCTGCTTCTTCAGCCGCCTTCTTTTCAGTCTCGTCCTGCAGTTTGCCCAGATCGACGGCACCCTTGGCCACGCTTTGCATGGGCGTGCCGTCAAAGTCGTGCAGGTAGTTCAGCGCCCATTCGTCAACACGGTCGGTCATCAGGAGCACCTCGATGCCCTTCTTCTTGAACACTTCGAGCTGCGGGCTGTTCTTTGCAGCCGCCGGGGTGTCGGCAGTGATGTAGTAGATGGCTTCCTGGCCCTCTTTCATGCGTGCCTTGTAGGCATCCAGCGACACGCTGATGCTGTCGGTGGTGCTGGAGGCAAAGCGCAGCAGCTTGGCCAGACGGTCCTTGTTGGCGTAGTCTTCGCCCAGGCCCTCCTTCAGCACGGCACCGAATTCCGCGTAGAACTTGCTGTACTTGCCTTGTAGGGCCTTGTCTTCTTCGCTCAGCACATCGGTGACGCCTTCGACGGGTGCGGGCGCCTGGTCGTTCTTGGCCAGATCTTCGAGCATGCCCAGCACACGTTTGGTGCAGCCTTCGCGGATCGCCTTTACGTCACGGCTTTCCTGCAGCAACTCTCGGCTCACATTGAGCGGCAAATCGGCCGAGTCGACCACGCCTTTGACAAAGCGCAGGTAAGTTGGCAGCAAGGCCTCGGCATCGTCCATGATGAAGACGCGCTTGACGTAGAGTTTGACGCCAGCCGACTTTTCCCGGTTCCACAGGTCAAACGGCGCCTTGCCGGGAATGTAGAGCAGTTGCGTGTACTCGGTACTTCCCTCGACCCGGTTGTGCGTGTGCGCCAGCGGCGCATCAGCGTCGTGACTGATCTGCTTGTAGAACTCGTCGTACTGCTCGGCTGAGATGTCCTTCTTGGCGCGCGCCCAGATGGCGTTGGCCTTGTTCACTGTTTCCCAGTCGCCGGTCTTGACCATGGCGCCGGGTTGGCGGCCGCCTTTTTCGTCACTCGGGTTGATCAGTTCGCCGTCTTTCCACTCTTCCTTTTCCATCAAGATCGGCAAGCTGATGTGGTCAGAGTACTTGGCGATGATGCTCTTGAGCTTCCAGGCGCTGGCGTAGTCCATGGCGTCTTCGCGCAGATGCAGGACGACGCTGGTGCCGCGCTGGGCACGGCTGATGGTTTCGACCTCAAAGTCGCCGGCGCCGCCGCTGATCCAGCGCACGCCCTCGTCGGCCTTCAGGCCGGCGCGGCGTGACTCGACAGTGATCTTGTCGGCAACGATAAAACCGGAGTAAAAACCAACACCAAACTGACCAATCAGTTGCCCTTGTTCGGAAACGTTGCTCTTCTGGTTGCCGGTTAACCTGGACATGAAGTCCTTGGTGCCGCTCTTGGCGATGGTGCCCAGATGCTCAATTGCCTCTTGCTGGCTCATGCCGATGCCGTTGTCCGAAATCGTCAATGTTTTGGCGTCCTTGTCAAAGGACACGCGTACCTCGAGATTTGGAGCGTCTTCATAAAGCGTGCTGCTGTCGAGCGCTTCAAAGCGCAATTTGTCGCAGGCGTCAGACGCGTTGGAGATCAGCTCGCGCAGGAAAATTTCCTTGTTGGAGTACAGAGAATGCGTGACAAGATGCAGCAGTTGGGCCACTTCGGCCTGGAAGGAAAGTGTCTGTTTGGTCATTTTGGATTGGAACGATCGGGAATGAAATCGGGAACGCTCTAATTATGGGCGATGGCCCTGCTTTCAAGAGGCCTTATTGCACAACCCGCCTTGCTTTGGGTCGTGTCCCCGGTGTCACCATGAGCTCAATTTTCTCCTCGCGGCGCAACAGGCTGAATTTGGTCGCTGTGCCGGGTTTGAGCGCAGCCACGGCGCTGAGCAATTCAGCAACGTTGTTGATCGGCCTTCCCGCCGCTGCAACGATCACATCGCCCGGGCGAATGCCAGCCTGCGCCGCCGGGGCGCTTTGCATCACGCCGGTGATGATGACGCCCGATTGCGCCTTGACGCCAAAGGTTTCCGCCAGTTCCGGCGACAGTTCGTTGGGCTCAACGCCGATCCAGCCGCGCGTCACTTGCCCATCCTTGACAATGCCTTCGAGCACCAGCCTGGCGGTGGCCACGGGTATGGCAAAGCCTATACCCATGCTGCCGCCCGAGCGTGAATAGATCGCGGTGTTGATGCCCAGCAAATGGCCGGCGGTGTCAACCAGGGCGCCCCCCGAATTGCCGGGATTGATGGCAGCGTCAGTCTGAATGAAATTCTCGAACGTGTTGATGCCGAGCTGGTTGCGTCCGAGTGCGCTGACAATGCCGCCAGTGACTGTCTGACCAACACCAAAGGGGTTGCCGATGGCCAGCACCTGGTCTCCTACCTGCAGGGAGTCGGAGTTGCCCAGCACGATCACCGGCAAGCGCTCAAGCTCAATTTTCAGCACCGCCAGATCGCTGTCCGGGTCAGTGCCTATGACCTTGCCACGGGCGTGCCGGCTGTCGTTCAGGATGACCTCGATTTCGTCTGCACCCTCGACCACGTGGTTGTTGGTCAGGATGTAACCACTGGCGCTGACGATGACGCCACTGCCCAGTCCCACTTGCGGTTCATTGCCCTGTTCGCCAAAGAAGAAATTGAACCATGGATCATTGCTGCGTGGCCGGTTCCGGGCCGCCTTGCTGGTGTTGATGCTGACCACCGCAGCCGAGGCCTTTTGCGCTGCCAGCCTGAAGCTGCCAGCGGGCGCGACACCGGACAACGCCGCGGGCGCCTCCAGCAGCGCCACCGGCCCGCTGCGCGAAAAGCTCTTGCCCAGCCAGTCCGGTTTCAGGGTAGCAACAACAAAATACAGCGCCAGCAATACGGTGGCGGTTTGAGAAAAAAGTAACCAGAGACGTTTCATGAGCGCAAATTGTAGGCGCCGTGCCGATGCTCTGCACGCCAGCCCGGGGAATTGCCCGACAATGCGGCACAGCACCCCTTTTCATCGCCGACATGATTGATCGAACCCAGCTCTTACAGACCTTCGATACGTTGCTGCAACCTGAGCGCTTTCGCGACTATGGCCCGAACGGCTTGCAGGTTGAAGGCGGCGTAAACGTGCGCAAAATTGTTTCCGGCGTCAGCGCCAGCCGCTCGCTGATTGAGGCCGCCATTGCAGCGCAGGCAGATGCGATTTTTGTGCACCACGGCTTGTTCTGGCGCTCGCAGGATGGGCGCGTCACGGGCTGGATGAAGCAGCGCCTGGCCCTGCTGCTGGCGCATGACATCAATCTGTATGCCTACCATTTGCCGCTGGACGCCCATCCGGAACTGGGCAACAACGCGCAACTCGGTCTGAAACTCGGTTTGCAAGCCAGCGGGCGCTTTGGCGAGCAGGACCTGGGGTTTCTCGGTGAGCGCGTGCAAGCAGGCGGTTTTGAGTCGGCCCAGGCGCTGGCCCAGCACATCGAACTGCAGTTGCGCAGGCCAGTGGCCCTGGTCAATGGGGCTGCGCGAGCGATTCACAGAATCGCCTGGTGCAGCGGTGGCGCTCAGGGCTACTTTGAGGCCGCCATTGCAGCGGGTGCAGAGGCTTTTATCACCGGGGAGATTTCGGAGCCGCAAGCGCACTATGCGCGTGAAATGGGTGTGGCCTACCTGGCCTGCGGCCACCATGCCAGCGAGCGTTTTGGCGCTCCTGCGGTGGCGGCCCATGTGGCGGCGCGCTTAGGCCTGGAGCATCAGTTTATTGACATTGACAACCCGGCCTGAGCATGAACAAGCCGATCGCGATCACTCTGGGAGACGCCGCCGGCATCGGACCGGAAATCATTGCCAAGGCGTACCGCCAGGCGCCCGAGCTCCTGCAAGGCTGCTTTGTTGTCGGCGACGCGCCGACCCTGCGTCGGGCCACCCAGTTGATCAGCGACGGTGGCATCCCCATGCCACTGGCGGTGCTTGAGGCTGTGTCGGAGGTGTTCGACCTGCCGCCAGGCTGCTTGCCGCTGTTGCAGCTTGGTGCTTTGGCGGCACCGCCTGCGTTCGGACGCCTCGACGCGGCTGCCGGCTTGCTGGCGGCCCAGTGTGTGGTGTGGGCGGCGCAGGCGGCTTTGCGCGGCGAAATTGCGGCGCTGGTGACGGCACCGCTCAACAAGGAGGCGCTCTCGCTGGCTGGCGCGCCCTATTGCGGTTTCCCCGGGCATACGGAACTGTTGCAGGCGCAAGCCGCCGCTTACGCAGGCAAGGCGCTGGCGCAGATGCCGGTGCGCATGATGCTGGCCAACGATGAATTGCGGGTCGTGCTGGTCAGTATTCACGTGTCGCTGCGGGAGGCACTGGATGCCGTGACTGCAACCAATGTGCTGCAGACCCTGCTGATCACGCACGAGTCGCTCAAAGCCATTCTGGGGCGCTCGCCGCGCATTGCGGTTGCAGGCGTCAATCCGCACGCTGGCGAGGGCGGCTTGTTTGGGCGCGAGGAGCTTGAGATCATTGCTCCGGGCATCAGGCAGGCGCGCGAGCAGGGCGTCCAGGTCAGTGGCCCTTACGCTCCCGACACGGTGTTCATGAGTGCCAGGTCCAGGCCCGGACAGTCGAGCGAATTCGACGTGGTGGTCGCCATGTACCACGACCAGGGTTTGATTCCGGTGAAGTATCTGGGCCTGGAGCAGGGCGTCAACGTCACGCTGGGCCTGCCCCTGGTACGCACCAGTCCGGACCACGGTACCGCATTCGATATTGCCGGCACCGGTCAGGCCGACCCGTCCAGCTTGCTTGCGGCCATTCGCATGGCACGCCAACTGTCACACTGCTGAGGTCTCACTTCTTCAGGTTGTCGCGAATTTCGCGCAGCAGCAGCACATCTTCCGGTGTCACCGGGGCCGCTGCGGGTGCCGCTGGTGCGGCCTTCTTCAGGCGGTTGATTTGCTTGACCATCATGAAGATGATGAAGGCCAGAATTGCGAAATTGACCGCCACGGTGATGAAACTGCCGTAGGCAAATACCGGAACACCGGCCTTTTTCAGGGCGTCGATGGTCATGGCACTGCCTGGCGGCACCGTGCCGAGCACGACAAAAAGGTTTGAAAAATCAAGTCTCCCGATCAGCGCGCCGACCAGCGGCATGACCAGGTCCCCCACCACCGAGTCGACGATTTTGCCAAAGGCTCCGCCAATGATCACACCGACCGCCAAGTCCATGACATTGCCCTTGACCGCAAATTCCTTGAATTCTTGCATCATTCTCATTTGAAATATCTCCATTTTTTTGTTGCAGGGGCGCAGTATCGGGCAAAAACGCTTGATCTGCTGGCACGCCTCGGTGCAGCAATGCCCCTGATGCCGGGCGGGGCGCTCAGCTACAATTACTGGTTAACCCCGATAGCGTTTTTTCATTGAGGATTCCCATGAGTGAAAGCCTTGCCGATAGCGGCCACGATGCCAGCAAGCGGACCTGGTTGATTGCCACCAGCTGTGTTGGAGCGGCCGGCGGCATGGCCGCAGCCGTTCCCTTCATTACCAGCATGCAGCCCTCCGAGCGGGCTCTGGCTGCGGGTGCAGCAGTCGAGGCCGACATCTCAGCTCTCAAACCGGGTGAAAAAATGACCGTGGAGTGGCGCGGCAAGCCGGTCTGGATTGTGCGTCGCACCCCGGAACAACTGGCTGCCTTGCCCAAGATTGACGCTCAACTGGCCGATCCAAAATCCGAGCGCAAGCCTACCGAGCAAGCACCGGATTACGCGCGCAACGCGCACCGTTCCATCAAGCCGGAGTATTTTGTCGCTGTTGGCATCTGTACGCATCTGGGCTGCTCACCGTCCGAAAAGTTTCAGACCGGCGCTCAGCCCTCGCTACCGGACGACTGGCAGGGCGGTTTCTTTTGTCCATGCCACGGTTCCACCTTCGACCTGGCCGGTCGAGTCTTCAAGAACAAGCCGGCACCTGACAACCTGGAAGTGCCGGCCCATATGTATCTCTCCGAGACCAAGCTGCTCATCGGTGAAGACCGCAGAGCCTAAGGACGCACATCATGGCTGAATTTCACGAGATTTCCCCCAATGCCGCAGCGGGTGAAAAGCTGCTGAACTGGATTGATAACCGGTTTCCCCTGTCCAAGCTCTTCAAGGAGCACATGAGCGAGTACTACGCTCCCAAGAACTTCAACATCTGGTATGTGTTTGGCGTGCTCTCCCTGCTGGTGCTGGTGATTCAACTCGTCACTGGCATTTTTCTGGTCATGCATTACAAGCCGGATGCCGCGCTGGCCTTCGGTTCGGTCGAGTACATCATGCGCGATGTGCCCTGGGGCTGGCTGATCCGCTACATGCACTCTACCGGCGCCTCCGCTTTCTTTGCGGTGGTGTACCTGCACATGTACCGCGGACTGCTTTACGGCAGTTATCGCAAGCCGCGCGAATTGACCTGGCTGTTTGGTTGCGGCATTTTTCTGGCGCTGATGGCCGAGGCTTTCATGGGTTACCTGCTGCCCTGGGGCCAGATGAGCTACTGGGGCGCCCAGGTGATCGTCAACCTGTTTTCTGCCATTCCCTTTATCGGGCCGGACCTGTCACTCTGGATTCGTGGTGACTACGTGGTGGGCGATGCCACCCTGAATCGCTTCTTCAGCTTCCATGTGATCGCCGTGCCGCTGGTGTTGCTGGGTTTGGTCGTGGCTCACATCATTGCCCTGCACGAAGTCGGCTCCAATAACCCGGACGGCATCGAAATCAAGGAAAAGAAGGACGCCAAGGGCATCCCCCTGGACGGCATTCCTTTCCACCCCTACTACTCGGTGCATGACATCTTTGCCGTTGGCGTCTTCCTGATGGTGTTCTCCGCTATCGTCTTCTTTGCCCCGGAGATGGGCGGTTACTTTCTGGAGTACAACAACTTCATCCCGGCCGACCCGTTCCAGACGCCTTTGCACATTGCGCCAGTATGGTATTTCACGCCCTTTTACTCGCTGCTGCGCGCCGTGACCACTGAAATGATGTACGCGCTGATTGCCTGTACCGTACTCGGTGCGGGTCTGGCGGTGTTCAAAATCAGGATGCCGGCCCTGTTCAAGGGCGCCATCGCGCTTGGCGCCGTGGCCGTAGTGGCGATGATGATGGCCATTGATGCCAAGTTCTGGGGCGTGGTTGCCATGGGTGGCGGCGTCGTTATCCTGTTCTTTCTGCCCTGGTTGGACAACTGCGCGGTCAAGTCGATTCGCTATCGGCCTGATTGGCACAAGTACCTGTACGCGGTTTTTGTAGTCGACTTCCTGATCCTGGGCTACCTGGGCACGCAACCCGTGTCACCCATTTACAGCCGGGTCGCACAAGTGGGCACTTTGTTCTACTTTGCCTTCTTCATCCTGATGCCTTGGTGGAGCCAGATTGGCAAGACCAAGCCGGTGCCCGATCGTGTCACCTACACGGCGCATTGAGGGGGAGACACTATCATGAAAACCATGACATTCATTCAAAAAGTCGTTCTCGGCCTGCTGCTTTCCTGCGGTTTCACGCTGGGTGCGCAGGCCAATGTGGGCGGTCCGGCCTGGGATAAAGCACCGGGCAAGACGAGCGACATGGCAGCCTTGCAAAGTGGCGCCAAGCTGTTTGTCAACTACTGTCTCAACTGCCACTCGGCGGCCTTCATGCGCTACAACCGACTGCGCGACATTGGGCTGACACTCGAGCAGATCAAGTCCAACCTGCTGGTAACCAACGGCAAGATTGGCGAAACCATGAAGTCGGCGATCGACCCGCAGCAGGCCAAAGCCTGGTTTGGCGTGAACCCGCCCGATCTGACCGTGATCGCGCGCTCACGCTCAGGCGCCGGTGGAACCGGTGCCGATTATCTGTACACCTACATGCGCTCGTTCTACAAGGACGACACCAAGCCAACCGGTTGGAATAATCTGGTTTTCCCGAATGTGGCGATGCCGCATGTACTGTGGGAACTGCAGGGCGAGCGCCGGCCGGTGTTCGATGAGGTCAAGGAGCACGGTGCTGCGACAGGCCATTTCAAGGGCTGGGAACAGGTCAAACCGGGCACCATGACAGGCCCGCAATATGATCAGGCTGTCGGTGATCTGGTGGCCTATTTGCAATGGATGGGTGAACCGGTTCAAAATACCCGCGTTCGTGTCGGTGTTTGGGTCTTGCTGTTCCTCGCGGTCTTTACTTTCTGCGCTTGGCGACTCAACGCGGTCTACTGGAAAGAGGTCAAGTAGCACAAATAAGCGGCTCACATTGCGCTCAAAAGGGCGCGATCTGAGGTTTTTAGAGTGGGCTTGCGCGAAGCATCCCACTCTTTGGTTTTTTTAGGAGTCCCACCATGATGGTGTTGTATTCAGGTACTACCTGCCCATTTTCCCACCGTTGCCGTTTCGTCCTGTTTGAAAAAGGCATGGACTTCGAGATTCGCGACGTTGATTTGTACAACAAGCCTGAAGACATCAGTGTCATGAACCCTTACGGCCAGGTTCCCATCCTGGTCGAGCGCGACCTGATCTTGTACGAATCCAACATCATCAACGAGTACATCGATGAGCGTTTTCCTCATCCCCAGCTGATGCCCGGCGACCCGGTGGACCGCGCTCGTGTGCGACTGTTCCTGCTCAACTTCGAGAAAGAACTGTTTGTCCATGTTTCGACGCTGGAGTCGCGTGCCGCCAAGAACAACGAGAAAGTGCTAGACAAGGCACGCGCCCATGTTCGGGATCGCCTGACGCAGCTCGCACCGGTGTTCCTGAAGAACAAATACATGCTCGGTGACGGCTTCTCGATGCTGGACGTCGCGATCGCTCCGCTGCTTTGGCGTCTCGATTACTACGGCATCGATCTGAGCAAGAACGCTGCACCGCTGCTCAAGTACGCAGAGCGGATTTTTTCGCGTCCGGCGTACATTGAGGCCTTGACTCCTTCCGAAAAAGTGATGCGCAAGTAAGCGCTGCGTGTAATCTGATGATCGACTCTGAGCAAGCAACTTCGACACGCCCTTACCTGATTCGTGCGCTGTATGAGTGGTGCACCGACAACGGTTACACGCCTTACATTGCCGTACTGGTCAACGAGCGCGTGCAGGTGCCGCGCGAGTACGTGAAAGACGGCGAAATTGTCCTGAACATCAGTTTTGAAGCCACCACCGGGCTTCAGTTGGGCAATGAGCTGATTGAATTCAAGGCGCGCTTTGCCGGAACGGCCCGTGACATTTGCGTTCCGGTGGCTCAAGTCGTGGCTATTTATGCTCGTGAAAACGGGCAGGGCATGGCCTTCCCGATGGTCATATCCGAAACCGCGGAAACGCTTAGTCCGACTCAGGGCCTGCAGTCGGTCGGTGCAGAGATCAAACCGGTGCAGTTGACCCGCGTCGAGTCGCAAGCATCAGGCGTGGACCCCGAACCGCCGAGGCCAACGACTCCAGGGGCGCGACCAGCACTCAAACGCGTCAAATAGTCCCGTAAAATACCCACATGCCGATTTAGCTCAGTTGGTAGAGCAACCGCCTTGTAAGCGGTAGGTCAACAGTTCGAATCCGTTAATCGGCACCATTTCTTTAGCATCGCCCCGACACGCAGCAATACTGCTAAAAAGGGGAAACTCCAAGCCCAGCAAGGGTTTGCAGAGACCGAGGCGTTTTTCCCCACATCAAAACGCCCCTTAAAGACCCCGCAGTCTACTATGTCAAAGCGGGTCAATTCGCTCCAATTGCTACTGCCTTTAGACCAAATGCACACCAAATGGGTCCTAAACAGCAGCAGATATAAACGCTTTCGCTATCACTCCTGGTAACTTCCAAGGAGAATTTTGTGGACCTCATGACATTGGCGGACGTATGCGTAGCGCTTCAGGTTAGCCGTAGCACTGTGTACCGGATGATTGTTGAAGGCGCGTTGCCGCCTATGAAAAAGATTGGCAATTTCCGGCAGACGTACTTTGTCCGCTCGGAATTTGAAAGAGCTTGCAGGAAGGCGATGCGCTGAAGGCATCTGTCAGAGACGACCGTCTTGCAGACCGTCGTCGCAATGCGGACGGTATAAGCAGACGCTTAAACCGTAGATACCGAGTGGCGCGACAGCTCTTTCGTTGCTAGGGCAACACGCTGCCTTGCGGTCTGGACGACCGCATCCCCTCCCGATACCGCGCCCCTGACCATGTCCGTGCCCGTCGGCACTCCCAAAGGTCGGGCAACCCGTTTACCGGACGACGACAGACCTGCCCTCACGGGCAGCTCTTTTGTCTCGACTGGACGTCGCACGCTAAACAGGTTGCCCGACCTTTGCAAGGTCAGGGGCGGGGCTGCGCCCCCACTGCTCGACTAGGGCGTGGGCGCCCCTTTTTTCGCTGGGGCGAAAAATCGCTTGTGGCTCCCCCAGCTGCGCGCGGTCCGTGTAGGCACGGAGCTGCTTGCAGGGTGCCGGCTGACGCCTTGCCCCACGTCCTGCGGCGTGGCTCCAGAAAGCCACTGCCAGCCTCAATCATCCGCCCATGGAAGAAAACAAAAACGAGGTGTTCAAGCAGTTCACGCAGTGGCGGTGTGAGTACCTCTGCCTGCGAGCAGACGCGGAGCAATCGGAACCAATGAACTTGCGGGGAGTTTTTGGGTTGCAGAGCTCACCAGGTGCTACTGCCACCGGAAATTTTCGACGTCAATTCCCTTGGTAGCATGATTTTCTTCCCAAAATGTGCAGATGCCTGTATGGTGGAGCTCCATACAACAGAGCCACGCCCACCCACCATGACCGAGAGCAAGAACATCTCCGTGAGTTTCCGCGTATCGCCTAGCTTCAAGCAATTGCTAGAGGCAGCCGCAGAGCGGGAACACCGGTCCCTCACGAACATGCTTGAGACCCTCCTGTTCGCTTACTGCACCGAACACGACATTAAGGCAGCAGACAAATCCACCGTCGCAAAGAAGTCCGCGAAGGCCAAGGGAGCAAAACAATGACCGAGGGAGCCCCGCGTGTTCTGGACCTGTTGACGTACATCGAGCAGGTCGAAAAGCTCAAAAGCACACCCGCATTCACCGTTCCCACTGAATTTTTCGCTGCCTACCAGTACGAACTCAAGGGACTGCCGGAGCTACAGTTCAACGTGCAGGTCGATGGCGATGACGTCTGGTTGAGAGTCCCCCGGTTGCAGGAGATAGCCGCGCCGGAGCTTGATGAACGCCTCAAACCGTGGGTGACTCTTCCCAAGAGCCCTGAAAAGAACCCAGAGCTGAAGTCGGAGGCGGTGACCACTACGGCCAATCGAGAGCTCTCGATTGCACTCATCCAAGACCATCCCGGCGTGAGGGAACTGTTTGATTGGTACATTGAAAACCAATGGGAACCTTGGGCCGCGGCTGAACGGCCGCGGCGCAAAACCATCGCTTACTACAACAAGTTGTTCTCCTTGCAGCAGGCCATAGCCACCGACGGCGCAGAAACCCAACTGGAACTGGTGTGGGGCCTGGGTTACTCGGTCTGGAAAAAGGAAGGTTTCTCCAAGGCAGTGAAAAACCCCTTGCTGGTGCAGTCGTGCGAGTTGTCCCTCAACGAAAAAACATTTGCTCTTGAAATCCGCCCACGTGAAATCGAGGCGAAACTGGAATCTGACTGCTACTCAGAGATGGAGCTACCGGGTGTGCGCCAGCTGGATGCGTTCTGGAAAAGCACTCTGGCCACCGGTGCGCACCGGGTAAACCCGTTTGAAGAATCGACTTTTGACGGTGTGCTCAAAGCCGCAGTTGGCCATCTGGACCCCAGCGGGGCCTACGAGGTCCGAACGGATGACGTAATACCGCCTGCGCCGACCGACAAACTCAAGATGACCAACACCTGGGTGCTGTTTGCCCGCAAGCGGTCTGGAGACATCTTCCTGGAAGACATCAGGCGCCTGAAAAGAGCGATTGAGGCAGCGAGTGTCCTGCCTGGCGTCATACGCAGTTTCGTCGAGACCGGTGACACCACGGTTCGCGCGCGGCCTGAGCAGCCCTTTCGCGGGCTTTCGTCCAGCGACAGTCCCGCAGGTGCTTTCGAGTTGTACTTCCCGATGCCATACAACGACGAGCAGGTCTCTATCGTTCAGAAGCTGGAGAGCAACGATGGCGTTGTGGTGCAGGGTCCGCCGGGAACGGGCAAGACCCACACGATTGCCAACGTCATCTGCCATTACCTTGCCCAGGGTAAGCGCGTGCTTGTAGTCGCCAAGGGTGAATCGGCGTTGTCCGTGTTGCAGGAGAAGTTGCCTGAGCGAATCCGCCCGTTGAGTGTTGCTCTGCTGTCGAATGAGCGCGACGGTATGAAGCAGTTTGAGCACTCCATTCAGACCATTGCGTCCAGCGTCGCGTCCCTCAATCCAGTGCGTGCAGCGGCCAACATCGCAGCGGCGCAAGAGAACCTGAATCAACTTCACGCCAAGATTTCAAACGTCGACCGACTGGTAACCGCATATGCGGCCAAGCAGATGCGCAACTATTCCTTCCAGGGCAAAGAAGTCAACCCGGAAGAACTGGCTAAATTGATTATTGGCCAAGCGGATGAACACGAGTGGTTCGATGACGAACCACCGCCGGCTACCGCTACGGTCCTGCCTTTCGGTGAGCCTGACTTAAGTTCGCTGCGGCAAGCGCGGATTAAGGTCGGTGAAAACCTGCGCTACTTGGCCTGCTCGTTGCCGGCGACGGACGAGTTCCCAAACTGGGTGGACTTGCTGGGGCTGCACCGCGACATCGTTCGCACGAGGGCCATCGAGGCCAACGTCGTGCGTGGCAACATCCTCGCGCTCGTCGACTCAAGATACGAAACGTTCGAGAAAGCGCAGACGGTTATCCGGTTTCTGGACGACCGCCTGACTCTTAAAACCAAGCTGGCGGGAGCACACCAGCCGTGGCTCGATTCGTTGACCCGTCGGATGGCGGATATGCGTATTGATGACCCAATCCTGTCAGCGCTGATGCAATCGTGCACCGATGTGCGCGCGCTGGAGGTCGAGCGCCGTGAACTGTTGGCCAACGCTGTTGACGTGCCCCTCGATGCCGAGTTAGACGAAGACTTCTGCGACGCGCTGTCCCGGCTGGTAACCGGAAAGAGTGCTTTCGGACTACCCTTTGGCAAGAGTGCGGCGCGCAAGTTGGTTGGCGCGGTCACCGTGCTTGGCGTCGCTCCCGCCACCAATGAAGAATGGGCGTTGGCTCAGCGCGTGCAAAAGTGGCGTGTTGCAGCCCGCAAAGCGGTTGCAAGGTGGAACTCCGTCGCAGACGAGCTTGGGCTGAAGCCGACTGATTCCGCATTGGACGCCGCATTCCGGCAGATGGTGCAGGCACAGGGGTCCATTCAAGATGTGCACCTCCTCGTGTTCGAGTTCGATGCCAAACTTCACAGTCAGTTGGAACGTGTTTTTGGCAAGGGCGTGGCCGACCGGGTGTGGAGCATCGGGGAACCCTTTGTTGCGTCGGCGTATTCGAGTCTGCAGGCACATGTCGACAAAGGGAGGCTGGCTTACGCCATGAAGCGTGTCGGAGACCTTCTGAACAAGCTGGAAAGTCGTTCGGGTGACGTTATCGATGCGCTGCGAAGTTTCCTCACTGAATCACTGGGTCGCGACAGTGCCGATGAAGCAGTGCTGCACACGACTTGGCTGGCCCTTCAGGTCGAGCTGAGCGCTCTTAACAGCCTGCGTCCGGCGTTTGACGAAATCGCCCAGGTGTCTAAAGCCCTTGAATCAGCCGGCGCTGTGAAGTGGGCCTGCCGTGTGCGCATTGTCCCCGCAGAAGCCGACAACGACCCCCAAGTGCCTGCGCAGTGGCTCGAGGCATGGAGCTGGCGGCTGGGCGTCATGCTCCTGGAGAGGATAGATGGGCACCACAAGCTACGCCAGCTGTTTGACGAGCGCAAGACCTTAACGACGGCGTTGGCGCGGACGTACCAGGACCTTGTCGCCGAGAAAACGTGGCTGGGCGTGTACAACAATTCGCCAGATAGCGTGCGCCAGGCCCTGCAGGCGTATCTCAACGCGGTGCAGGCCATGGGCGCCGGCACAGGCGTGCGTGCAATTCGGCACCGCAAGACGGCGCGCGATGCCATGATTCGCGCGTACCAAGCTGTGCCCTGCTGGGTGCTACCGCAGTGGCGCGTGTCGGAGACCATACCGCCGGAAGTAGGTCTTTTCGATTTGGTGGTCATTGACGAGGCATCACAGTCAGACATTTGGGCGCTACCGGCACTCTTGAGGGGCAAGAAGCTGCTGGTTGTTGGCGACCACAAGCAGGTGTCACCGTCGGCGGTCGGCATGGCAGAAGAAAGAATTAAGGACCTCAGCAATCGGTTCCTTGCGGACCAACCCTTTGGTTCCGAAATGACACCGGACAAGTCGATTTACGACTTGGCGCGCGTTGTGTTTGCCGGCAATTCTGTGATGCTCAAGGAGCATTTCCGATGCGTTCCGGCCATCATCGAATTTTCAAATCGTGAATTCTATGAGGGCGACATCAAACCGCTGCGCATACCCAGGGCGAATGAGCGATTGGACCCGCCGTTGATTGACGTTTTCGTGAAGGGTGGTTCCCGCCAGGGCGACGTCAACGCCTGCGAGGCAAAAGCCGTGGTTGATGAAATCGAGGCTATTCTGGCCGACGAATCGCTTGCAGGCCGCAGCATCGGAGTTGTCACACTCTTGGGAACGGCTCAAGCCGCGCATATTCACATACTGGTCAGCAACCGGATTTCTCCGATTGATGTCGTGTCCAGAAAAATCGCCATTGGCCCGCCACCAGTCTTCCAGGGCCGAGAACGCGACATCATGCTAGTGTCGATGGTGCTCGGGCCGGGAGACCGTGCCTTGGCGAACAGGGCTGACCTGGACCAAAGGTTCAATGTTGCGCTTTCGCGTGCACGAGACCGAACCTACCTGTTTCGTTCAGTACCCGAAGCAGGATTCAAGGAAGACTCCCTCAATGGTCGGCTCATCCGGCATTTCCGGCAGCCGTTTCGGCAGGACGCGCGCAAAGTTCAAGACTTGCGGGAGCGCTGTGAATCGGGGTTCGAGTTTGACATGTTCGATGAGTTGGTCAAGCGAGGCTACCGCGTAGAGCCGCAGGTGCCCTGTGGAGGCTTTCGGATTGACTTTGTTGTCGAGGGTACAGAGGGTCGCCGCTTGGCCGTCGAGTGTGACGGTGACCAATTCCACGGCCCGGGCCAATGGTCGGACGATATGGCGCGCCAGCGAGTTCTTGAGCGGGCCGGTTGGACCTTCTGGCGTTGCTTTGCATCGAGTTTCACGCGGCGTCGCAACGAGGTTGTCGGCGACCTGATTCAAACGCTGACCAAGCTCGGGATTGAGCCTCTTGGCGCGGAGTCCGTCGACAACACGGTATGGGTGCACTCCAAGGAGGTGGACCCGTATGGGATTGATTTGCCTGAGACCGAAGAGACATGACACGACCGCTGGCGCGACACGGCATTGCGCAGTTGGAAGAACTGTTCGCGGCGTCGTTGGTTGACGAAAAGATATTGAAAAATTTGGAGACTGAGTTGCGCTATCGGCAGGTTCCGCGTGCGGTGTCACTGTTGGCGCAAGTTCAACGGGCGCTCTATTCCGGGCCAACTGCCGCACTGTCGGACGCGCCCCGGATTCCGAGGCATGGGCTCACCGTTCAGAAGGCGGCCACCTCCGACCTTGCCACCATTGGCTCTCCCTCGATGGTGCTGCCGTACACCTCCCCAGGAACGGTCGCACCGCTGAAGGTGGTTACGCAGCCGCGGGGAGTGACGCTCGATTTTTCACCACCCCGGTCTGCAAAATTGCTCGATGCCCAAGCGCCACCGTTATCCGTGGTTGCTGCCTATCAGGTGCTCAAGGCATCTCCCAGCTCGACCTGGGAGTCCATTGAACAGACGCGCCGACAACTTGTGCAATTGGCGCAACCCGACCGCGTCGCGGCCCTTAGCACTGAGGCGCGGGCCGAGGCCCAAGCAGTTGCGAAGAAGGCCAACGCGGCGTACGCCTTGCTGCGTCAGGCACGAGGCGCATAGCTTGCACGGCGGAGAACCCGCGTCTGCCGCCGAGCCGCGGCTTTACCTGGCTATTTGGGTCTCGCTGTGAACTTTACTGTCCGCAACCATTACGTGCCGCATTGGTATTAACTTCAATGCCAACATTGGGATAACACTAGTAGGTGGGACAACGCCCGTGGGGCAGTGGTGCCAGACCCAGGACAGGGTAGGTGCAATACCCTACATATAAAGAAAAGCTACAGAACTTTCGAAGACTGAAGAAGCACCCGGGGGGAAGGCACCCCGGGTGCTGGCGCTGCGCGCCAGTGCAAGGTATGAGTGCGGCGCTTGCCGATTTCACCATTACAGAGCCACGGTGGCCTCACGCAGCGCCACTTCGATTCCAACGGTACCCATCGATGCATCGCGCCGTGCTGCAGCAGCGGCTTGCACGGTCTTCAACCTCTCGACGGCATATGTAGGGACCGTCAAGTCGTATCGCGTGGTCTGGCCCGACGCATTGCGTTTCTTCAGCCACCCCAGGCGCTCAAGCGCGCTTGTGTGGCTACTAATATCGGAGACGTCGATGCCGGTCAAAGTGTGCAAAGTTTTTCGGCTTGGAAAGACCGTGTCTTTCGTAAAAACGTGGGAGCCCAGCGTCAGCATGATTGTCCGCTGGGTGTGCGTCAGTCGGTCGTCGTAGCACAGCGCCCGTGGTAACTGAAAATAGCCGCCGTCGGACGCGTACCAGCGTTTGGGATTGGGTTGGTTCGGTTGCATTACTGCTCCTTAAAGATGAGGTGGTGGATGAAAGGCTCGGTACCAATCGGTATCTGAGCAAGGAGTAATGCGAATTGAATTTAGCCTTTTCATGTTTGCTTGATGTTTAAGGTGAAGTGACGTTTAAACCGAGTGGCTACACGCCTTGGACGTGTTTAGAACAGGTTTAGACACGCCGGACTCCCAAGGCGGAAAACATGCATCAAGATGACAGCGGCGAAAGCCAAGCCCTCACCCAACCTGAGCGTGTCTCGGTTGGTCTTTCGGACGGTCTTACAGACGAAGACCTCATAGCAGGGGGCTTCCACAAAGTTCAAGCCTTTACGCGCTCAAAAACTTCAGCAACCGCCAACGCTGCTCGCTCGAAGCGGGCGCGTCAGAAAGCGAGCGACAAAGGGTTGAGTCAACTCAATGTGCTTGCACCCACAACTGCACACGCAGCGATGAAAGCCATCGCCAAAGAGCTGCAGGCCGGTCAGCCAATGACCGATGCACTCCAATCATGCCTGCTGGCTGCAGTGCAATTGAATGACCCAACCGCGACCATCCGCGTGATGACGGGACTGGAGGCCGCCGCGGTCGAGACCGTGGCCGCCAAGTTGTTGAAACTGAAGGGGTGGCGCTTATGGCTGGCCAGGCTTTTTGGTTTGCTCTGAAATTTCAGGGCTCAATCTGAATTCCATTGCATGAATTCCAGACGGCGAGACGGACGCTAAAGACAGCGAGTGGCTACACGGGGTTATTTACCCTTGGAGCGACGATGAAAATTGCCAGTGATGAAATGGCGGGCCTTCTTGCCAAGACGCCGCCGACCCGAACCGCCAAGAGCCCGGAGCAGGCGCTAAAGGTTCGACAGGTACGCAGTGGCCGGGAGGTTGCGCGGGTCAATGAACTGAAGTGTGTCAAGGCGGTCGCCCAGTTCGGCCACTTGCGGGTTGTCGAACTCGCTCGTTGTGTGTGGCCCTTGGCGCGTTATGCCGAGCAATTGGCAAGGCGCACGGTGGCACGCATGGTGAAACAGGGGTTGCTGCTGGAGCGCCGCAATGCGTTGGGGTCGAAAAGTTTATGCCTCACACGCGGGGGTGCCGCTTGGCTGGATGCGCGCGGCGTCCAGGCGCAGCACACGCTTGACCTATCAAGCGTCGCCGGTTCGACGTTCTTTCACCGGACGCTGGCCACGCGCTACCTGATAGAGCGCCAGGTGGCGGGGTATCAAGTGGCGGGCGAATATCAAATTCTGCGGCGCAAGCTGCCGTTTTCCATAGATGGATTGGCAAAGGCATTGCGCAAATTGCCGGATGGCCTTGTCTGGCAGCGCAAGTCCGACGGCACGGTTGCTGTCGAAATTGTTGAGCAAGAGGCGGCCGCTAAAGCCCGTGGTGAGCTCGAAAAATGCCTTAAGGCTGCCGAGTATGTCGGCACGTCGCTTTCGAAGGATGGCACCGTGAAGGTTGCAGGTTTGGTCTTTGTTTACGACCGGTCCCTCAACCATGCGCGGCGCATCCTGCTGGCGGCGAATTCCATGTGGTGCGGTCGCAGTGCGACGGAGCGCGTAACACTGGAGAGCCGGGTCAAGCTGGTGGCTGTTGAACTGCGGGAGCCGTTGGTGTGGGTCAGTTCCAGTGTCGTCACGCTGCATGAATTCAGGACGCGTGTCGTATAAAACCAGTTGCTATACAGCTGTAGATACCCGCCACAACAATGGAGGTCACCAAGTTCAACTGATTAGGCGCGAGCTTGCGCGCCCGTTCGCGGTTCACATCGCGTCCGGAAAATTCACTGTGCAGCCCCCGTGCAAGGGGGGAAAGGGCGCCGAGAGGCGCCCTTTCTGTTTCACGCAGGGAGAGCCTCGAAGGTGAGCTTCTGCGGTGTTAGTGCTGGTAGTCGGTTATCAATTGCCCTGTGACGTTGGTTCGTGTAACCGGCAGAAGTTACCCTTGTTCCACCAGTTACCCCCAATGAACACATCTTCTGCAGAGTCTTCGCAAGTTCAGCTTGCAGCGACGCCATTTCTTCAACATCCTTTGCGTCAACAGTGGCTGATGTGTCAGCCCCCAGTGCAACTCGCGACATGCGGCTTGTACGGGTGAACACCTGGGCAAGGCCCTGAACGTCCACGACGGAGTAGCCGGCGGTGGTTTTCAGGCTGGTATGGCCGACCGCTGCCAAGACGGCCTTTTCCGAGTCAGTCGCTTCTTTTGAGGTGAGCAGAGATGACTTGCCGACGACCTGGAAAAGGTCCATGCTCGACAGGCAATACTTATTGCGATTGATAAAGGCGCGCCGGAAATCCTTTATAACGAGATTTTCAATTTCGACGGCCCGGCACGTTTCATCGAACGTCTTGCACACTGCATCTGCATTGCCAAGACTTTTGAAAAGTGCTGCATCGCCGACCGTGTCAACGATACGGTTCGCGAATACTTGTGCCGCCCATAGCGATAGAGGGACATGGCGCTTCTCTTTGGTCTTCTTGATGGTCTTGTGATTTTCAAGTCTCAGGCACCCGCCAATGATGGTTCCGCCAACGAGAAAGAGGTCAACATTACCTTCTTTGGCGGACAGAACTTCACCCAGGCGACAGCCGGTTTCGTCAATGATTTTCAGGAAATCGGCGAAGTCGCCTTCACCGTCGAGTTGAGCAAGCAGCCGCCCGTATTCACTGTCGCTGGGCTCTCGCGTGCGCGGGATGGCGTGCGCCGGGGGCATCGTGAACTCAAATAGTTCATCCATCGCGGGCGGCTGGTACTTCGCGCCTGGCGGTAGTTCGGTTTTGGCAAAGTGAAGGAGCCGCATCAAAGCCGATAGTCTCAGGCGAAGGGTGTTCTCCTTCAGGGGTTCAATCGGTTTGGCAGGGGTCACAGGAGAAAGTGAGCGTGGCAATCTGTCAAGTTTCCAGTCCTTGGAAAGCTGCTTGATAAGTTGGGCACCGGTTTTCCCATCGAAATGACGCAATGTCTTGTCCGCCAGAAGGCGACCGACAAGCAGATAGTCGTTGAGACGAGTTTTGCCGTGTGCCCCCGGGTTTTCAACGACATATCGCTGCGCCCAGTAGGCAATTGACTGGTTCAAGTCAGCGTCAGCGGTGCGTTGCTGCTTTCGGACTGCTGCCGATTGCAACGTCCCTTTGATGGCTTTCGCCAATTCAGCCTTTTTGAACCCGACAGCGTGGCTTTTGACGTCGAAGGTCTTCGATGTATAAAAGATGCCCTTATGCCAAATCTCTGCCCTGTACTTTCTTTTGCCACCCGCCGTGGCGACTTCTTTCACATAGGTTGCCTGAGCCATACTGCACTCCATAAAGCACAGTATTGCGAACGTGTTTATCCTTTAGGCGTTTTAGACCAAATGAGGACCAAATACGACTTTAAAGTTGGTGCCTGCTAACGGGCCACGCACCGCAGATGGCCAGTGTCAGAATGATTTAAAAATCTCTCGACCGCCTTGTAAGCGGTAGGTCAACAGTTCGAATCCGTTAATCGGCACCATTTGATAGTACAAAGGCCTCCAGGTAGCGATACTCGGAGGCCTTTTTCATTGGTAAATTCGTCATCTACGTTGCAATGACGTACAAAGACCGCTGTCGACAGCCAAGGCAAAGTGGGGGTGCAAATGGGGGTACGAACCTCCTTCCCTCAGCGAAAGCAAATGAATTTCCGAAGCAATTAACCGGAGATTTAAGCGCGTTATTGCAGCATCAAGCCAATCGAGCTATTGGCGGTGATACAACCCGCTTGAGGCGGGTGCCGGTCGGTAGCTCTGTCGAATGGAGCAATTTGCACAGAATGATCATCAACAAAATTGACACTCACTTCGACACAGAAACGCTTAACGAGACAGAGCCTGACTTCATCGGGCTTGCTGCTCATCGAGGAAGTCGATCACCAAGCGCGCGAACTGCTCAGGCATCTGGTCCGGCAACGGGATCATGCCACCGGGTACTTCGACGATGCGACTGCCGGCGATACTGCTCGCCAGCGCTCCTGTCACGGGATAGGTGTGTGGGTCGGCCGTGGGCGCGATGATCAGTACCGGGCAGCGGAGCAGCGGCAGACGCGTCTCCATAACGTATCGCGCCACCACGCTGTGCCCCTCAGAGGCTCGCGGGCCGGCTTTGATGGCATCGACGATGAAGCGTTCTAGCAGATCTATGTCGCCCTCAGGATACCAGGGCTGACGTATGCTCCACAACTCAGTCAGGTGCGTCCCATCCGCCTTTCGCACAACGTTGTCCACCCGAGAAGGCTTGGAATGCCTGGCGCGGAACGTGGCATCGACCAGCGCTGAAGCAGACAGTACTGCAGACTTAATGCGCTGCGGATAGGCTGCAGCCATTTCGGTAGCAATCACCGCGCCAGTATGATGACCGACCACCGAGGCGCTCGCAATGCCGAGTGCGTCCAGCAGGCTCATGGCAACCTCAGCCCAGTGCTCGATCGAGTCATTGCCCAACTGCGGCTTGGACGAGTCGCCATAGCCTATCGTGTCCATGGCGATCGCCTGGTAGTGCTTGCCGAGCAGCGGCAGTACGTCGCGGTACTCGTCCCAGGAGCGCGGCGTCTGATGCAGCAGAAGTACCGGGCGCCCGGTTCCGGCGATGGCGCAGTGGATGGTTCCAGCGGGAACGCTGACATACTTGTGTTCGATCACGGAGGACCCTTTCTGTCTTGAGAAATAGCGAACATCTTGCCGGGATTCAGAATGCCTTGCGGGTCAAGTGCCTGCTTAATCGAGCGCATGACAGCGATCGCCGCAGGCCCGTGTTCTGCCAGCAGAAAGTCCATCTTGCCCAGGCCAATGCCATGCTCGCCGGTGCAGGTTCCGTCCATCGCTAGCGCGCGATGCACGACCTTCGCGTTGAGGATCTTGGCGGCCTCGACCTCGGCCGGATTGTCACCGTCGACGAGCATGGGCAGATGAAAGTTGCCATCGCCGACATGGCCGACGACCATGGTCGGAAATGGGGCTCGCGCGGCATCCTCACGCGCGCCGACGATGCATTCGGCCAGGCGCGAGATCGGCACGCAGACATCGGTGGCCCAGGCACGTGTGCCGGGTCGCCATGCCATCGCCGCGTAAGCGGCCTTGTGGCGAGCCTCCCACAGTTTCTCGCGCTCGGCCGGGTCGCTCGCCCACTGGAAGTCAGCCGCTCCATGGTCAGCGCAGATTTCCCTCACTGCTGCGACCTGCTCGGCGACCGCTGCGTCAAAACCGCCAAACTCCATGAACAGCGTCGGCTTGCAGGCGAAGTCCGTATGCGAATACTGATTGATCGCCTGCATTTGCAGTTCGTCGAGGAACTCGATGCGCGACATCGGAATGCTCATCTGCATGATGGTGATCACCGCCTGCACGGCGCCGGCCACACTGGGAAACGGCACCACTGCGGCGGCGATCATTCCGGGTACACCCTGCAGCCGCACGGTAAGTTCGGTGATGATACCCAAGGTTCCTTCCGAGCCGACAAACAGGCGCGTCAGGTCGTATCCCGCTGCCGACTTGCGCGCCCGGGTGCCGGTGCGCACCACCTCGCCCGAGGCAAGGACCACGACCAGTGCCAGCACGTTCTCACGCATCGTGCCGTAGCGCACGGCGTTGGTGCCCGAGGCGCGGGTTGCCGCCATGCCGCCAAGGGTGGCGTTGGCACCAGGATCGACCGGGAAAAACAAGCCCGACTGCCGCAATTGACGGTTAAGCGCCTCGCGGCTGATGCCGGCCTCGACAACCGCATCCATGTCCGCCTCGTGCAACGCCAGCAACTTGTCCATCTGCGACAGGTTGATGCACACCCCGCCATAGACAGCCGCTATCTGGCCTTCCAGCGAAGTGCCGGCGCCATAGGCGACGATGGGCACCCGCCGCTGCGCGCACAGGCGCGCGACAGCCGCCACCTCCGCCGTGGACTTGGCATAGACAACGGCGTCGGGTGCCTGTCCCTGGTGATATGACTCGTCCCTGCCATGCTGCTCGCGCACTGCCAGCGAAGTCACCAGGCGCTCGCCAAGCTGTTCGCGCAAGGCGGCGATGAAGGCTGCATCGACCTGACCGAAATTCCACGTGGAAGTTGCTGTACTCATGTCTCGTCCTATGAAATCGCCATGGCGCAGAGGATTTCTGCAGCACGGTTCTTTGCCACGGCGACGTTCTGCACCTTGACGTGACCATAGCCACGCATGCGTTCGGGCAGTTGTGCGAACTCCAGCGCCAGCCCGTGGTTGTCCGGTGACAGAACCACAAGAATTTTCTCCATGGCCCGCTCGTATTCGTCGATCAGGTGGCGTTCCGCTCTGTTCTCCTTCGTGTAGCCGAAGGGATCGAAGATCGTCCCGCGCAAAGGGCGCAATTTCGCCAGCAGCCGCAGCGGCAGGCCCATCCACGGGCCGTAGCTGCGCTTCTGCAGATGTCCTGTCTGCGGGTCGCGACGCGCGAACAAGGGCGGTGCCAGGTGATAGCGAATACGGTAGCCGCCTTCGAACTGCGCCTCGATCTGACGCGCGAATTCGCCGTCGGTGTACAGCCGCGCCACCTCGTACTCGTCCTTGATCGCCAGCAGGCGGAAGTAGCTCTGGGCGACGCTGCGCGCCAGCGCGTCGCCTGCAACACCGGAGCGCGCCACAGCATGACTTACCTGCTGTACGAAGTGCGCGTGGCGTTGGGCGAAGGCGCTGTCCTGGTAGTCGGTCAGCAGGCGCGCGTGAAGCGCCGCCAGTTCCTCAAGGCTCATGTCTTCGGGCAGACGGGCATCAAGGTCCGACTCTTCCGCGATCGCCCGCGCGATCACTTCAGGGCAAGATGCCGCCATGCGTCCGATGGCGAAAGCTCGACCATTGGCCTGCACGGCGTTGCCATTGAGTTCGATGGCCCGCTGCAACGCCGCCAGCGACAGGGGAATGCCGCCCAGTTGCCAAGCGTAGCCAAGCATCAGCATGTTGGCATAGATCGTGTCACCCATCAGGCGCAACGCGATCTGGCTGGCGTTGCACGTGCGCGTCTGGCCATTACCGGCGGCCAACGTGATCGCGCTCAGCAGCGGTGTTGGGTCGAAGACCGCGTCGGGATCGAGGCGCTGATTCAAGGTCGGCACCGCATCGCTGTT
>CAITQH010000251.1 GCA_903894475.1 uncultured beta proteobacterium | reverse complement strand
CAGGAATTCAACTTCAAGTTGGAGTGAGGCGTGTAAATTCGTGCTGGTGCCTGTAAGAGCCTGGCAACGGGGGACTTCAAAGAACGGTAACAACTTGGGACGAGCATGACATTTCGCCACACAGGTCACACCTTTGCGGTCATGGTCGCAGCGATTTCCTTGCTCGCGCTGGGTAGCTGCGGCGGCGGCTCCGCAAGCGTTCCTGGTAGCGCAACATGCACTCTGGAATCGCAAGAAAACTGGTTGCGCAGTTATATGCAAGACTGGTACTTCTGGTCGGGCGCTTCGCCGAACCCCGAGCCTGCAGCTTACGACACTCTGGCCAAATACTTCGATGCGCTGCTTTACGCGGGTGCTGGCGCCGTACCCGCTGATCGATGGAGCTACATCTCCGATACCACCAGCTACAACCAGTTCTTTCAAGAAGGCAAGACTCTGGGCTATGGGATATTTGTCAATGGACTGGAGTTACAGTTGCCTTTGAAGCTGCGATTTGTTGAGGCCCAGTCACCCGCTGCGCTACAGGGCCTGGCGCGCGGCGATGTCATTCTGACAGTGAACGGTCGCCCTTCCGCCGAACTGATCGCCGCCAACGATTTCACGGTGCTCAGCCCAGTCAAGGAAGGCGAGACACTGACACTGCAGATCAGCAACAGCACGGGATCACGATCTGTGACGCTGACTGCCGCGACCTACACGCTAACGCCGGTGCCGGTGTCTCGCGTATTGACACTGGCCAATGGAACCAAGGCCGGCTACCTGTTCATGAAGGACTTCATCACGCAGGCTGAAGCACCGTTGGCGGCGGCATTCAAGGACTTCCGCGCTGCTGGCGCCACCGAGTTGATTCTGGATCTGCGCTACAACGGCGGCGGACGAATCTCGACCGCCACTATTCTCGCGTCGCTCGTGACTGGCAGTGCGCAAGACGGAAAGTTGTTCACCCGTCTGAGCTACAGCGCAAAGCAGTCCTCCCAGAACGCCAGTTACCTTCTGGCGTCGACCTCTGTCGGCTTTTCACGTGTTTTCATACTCACCGGCGAGCGCACCTGTTCTGCCAGCGAACTTATCGTGAATGGTCTGAAACCGTATATGCAAGTCGTTACCGTCGGCAACACAAGTTGCGGAAAGCCGTTTGGTTTTAACCCTGCAACATCCTGCACCAACACATTCAGCGCCGTCAACTTCGAGGTCTTAAACGCCCAGAATGAAGGACGTTACTACAACGGCATCGCGGCCACCTGCCCAGTTGCCGAAGACTTCAGCAAGCCGCTTGGCGACCCGACCGAAACCTTGACCGCGGCAGCAGCAAACTACCTGCAAAGTGGAATCTGTCCGGTAGTGGCTGCGGTCACGACAAACTCTGCAAAAGCATTATCTGCCTCACGTAGAACTGTAAAAAGCTTACAAGAGCCCGGCGGGTGGCGCGACATGTGGGCCGATTGAAGAGAGCGCGACCAACAAAGCCGGACTCGTTTACTACACTCATGTGGCAGTGCGATGTATTTTGGCAACAGGCGGCTCTGATTTGACGCAATTGGAATAACCCTGATTTAACTTTACATGGTTTTACCTTACAGTCGTTCCAGGGAAGCAGAAACAGGCCGGGAACGAGTTCCGCCTTGTCGCCTATCTTGGTGCAAATTTGGATTGCTCTGCTTTCTACAATGATTGAAGGAGTGTTCATGAGAAATTGTCGGCATCACAAAGCGTTTGTGCGCACCAAGTTATGTGCGGGTTTGGTAGTCGCCTTTGGTGGTATTTTGCTCGCGCCGGGGAACGTGTTGGCGCAAGACGCCGGTCTGCAAAGAGTCGAGATCACTGGCTCTCGCATCAAGACAATAGACACCGAAGGCCAGAGCCCGGTCGTGGTGCTGACCGCTGAGCAAATCAAGTCTGAAGGCATTCGCAGCGTTGAAGCCCTGTTGAACAACCTGCCGCAGGTCTTCGCAGACATGGGCAGCAGCGTTTCCAATGGTTCCACGGGAACTGCCACGGTCAATTTACGCAACCTGGGTGCCAGCCGCACATTGGTATTGGTTAACGGCCATCGTCTGCCGCCCGGCAGCCCTCTGGACGAAGCAGCCGACTTGAACCAGATTCCGGTATCGAACATCAGCCGCGTGGAAGTGCTGACCGGTGGCGCAGCCGCGGTTTATGGCGCGGACGCTGTTGCCGGTGTGGTTAACTTCATTATGAAGAACAACTTCGAGGGCATTGAATTCCAGACCAACTATTCCTTCTATAACCACAGCCAGCATAACGCTGTCTCTTCGGTGGTAGCAGCGCGCAATTTTGCGCTTCCCGGCGACATCTCCCGTGATGGTGCAGAGCGTGATTTCAGTCTCACCTTGGGCGGCAATTTCGCCAATGGCAAAGGCAATGCAACGATCAATTTTACCCACCGGATTGAAGACGCTTTGCTGCAGTCGCAGCGCGACTTCTCCTCCTGTTCGTTGAGTGCGAGCGGCTCCAATTTTACGTGCGGCGGCTCCGGTACAAGTTACCCCGGTCGATTCATGACCTTAGGCGGCGCTGGTCCGAGTCTGACCGTTGCCGATGCGGCCGGAAATACCCGCCCGTATGTCGCGTCCACTGATCAATTCAACTTCGGTCCGTTCAACTATTTCCAACGTCCGTCTGTACGCAATTCCGTCAATATCATGGCGCATTACGACATCAACGACAAGGCGCAGGTATATACGGAGTTGTCATTCCATGATGACAATACGGTGGCGCAGATCGCGCCGAGCGGCCTGTTTGGTTTCGATGCTTCCGGCGCCAACTCAATAAAGTTTGAAAATCCCTTCCTGTCAGCCGACTGGAAGGCCAAGTTGGGATTGGCAAAGGCGGGGGATACCGCCGATCTCGTGATCTTCCGCCGCAACCTGGAAGGCGGTGGCCGTCAAGACCATCTTGAAAACACTTCCTTCCGCGCTTTGGTTGGTGTCAAGGGTGATGTGAACCCATCATGGAGCTACGATGCCTATGCAATGTCATCCAAGGTGATTTACCAAGAGACCTACCAGAATGACTTTTCTATCGTACGCACTGCGCGTGCTATGGATGTCGTCACGGACCCAAGTACAGGCAAGCCAGTCTGCCGGTCTGCCTTGAACGGTACGGATCCGAATTGCGTGCCTTACAACATTTGGGCCTTGGGTCAGATCTCGCCAGCGGCACTGGCTTATTTGCAAACCCCGGGTTTCCAAAGCGGCAACACGACTCTGGACGTGCTGTCGGCAAGTGTCACAGGGGACCTGACCCAGTACGGCGTCAAACTGCCCACTGCAAAGTCCGGCGTAGGAGTTGCGTTTGGTCTTGAAAGACGCACATCGGGTCTCGAACTGGCCACCGACAATGAATTTTCAACGGGTGACTTGGCAGGCCAAGGCGGCCCACGCATCGGTGTCGCCGGCCAATACACCGTCAACGACGTGTTCGGCGAAATTCGCATTCCTTTGGCGGACAACCAGCCTTTTGCCTACGCGGCGAATTTGAATGTTTCCGCTCGCCATTCGAACTATAGCAGTGGCAACTCGGCCAATACCTATGGTACCGGCGTTGATTGGTCACCTGTCAAGCAATTCAAGGTGCGTGGCAGCTACCAGCAGTCGGCGCGCTCACCCAGCGTCGTAGAGATGTTCTCCGCGCAGTCGGTTGGCTTAACCAATATGGACTCCGACCCCTGCGCTGGAGCGACACCGAGCGCATCCCAAGCCGAATGTGCACGTACTGGCGTGACCGCTGCTCAGTACGGACACGTCGTTGACAGCCCAGCACAACAATATAACGCTTTGTTCGGTGGGAACCCGGGTCTGAGGCCTGAAATTTCCAAGAGCAAGACCTTGGGCTTTGTCGCCACCCCAGCAAAGGATCTGAGCCTGTCGGTTGACTTCTTCCAGATCAATCTTGACGATGCGATTGGCACTCTGCCACCGACCACCGTGCTGGCTCAATGTCTGAGCACAGGCAACCCGCAGTTTTGCAGTTTGATCACGCGCGACCGCAATGGCACGTTGTGGGCTTTGCCGACGGCTCAGATTACGGCAACGAACGTCAACATTGGCTCAATGAGTACCAAAGGTGTGGACCTCGGAGCCGATTACGGCTTTCGCATGGGGGACATGGGCAGCATGAACGTGAGTTTCCTCGGTACGCTGTTGAGCGCGTTCACGGCAGAGCCAGTCCCGGGTTTGGGTTCGTATGATTGTGCTGGTTACTATGGGAATACCTGCGGTACGCCGGCACCGAAATGGCGCCACAAATTGCGCGGCGCATGGACGATGCCTTCGGGTCTGACTACCGGACTGGCATGGCGCTATTTTGGCAAGGTTGACGTTGACGCCAGCAGCAGCAACCCTCTGCTGGCCGGCACAGTGAATACCATCACAGCGACCTTCCCGGCAATGAGCTATTTTGATGTGTCGATGTCCTACCCGATAACCAAGGGGATCACCGTGACCGGGACCATCAGCAACCTGTTCGACAAGGATCCACCATTGGCCCAAACCGGCGCTCCGTTCGGTAACGGTAATACTTTCCCAGTGGTTTACGATGCGCTGGGACGCCGGATTGCGCTGAACTTGACTGCCAAGTTCTAAATCCTGGTCGAGATAATTCAAAGAGCCTGCGCTTGCGCAGGCTCTTTTTTTGGTACTCCTACCGAATATCCATACGTATCTGGTTTTGACACATGCCGCGTGCCAACCATCGACGAAAACTTCAAAGCGTAAACGTGAATTGATCGATCAATGCTCCCGGCGTGCAACAGCCACCCAGGGCACGCTGAAAGTAGGTGTCGACAGCAGGATCAATCTCAGCTTGTGTCGTCAGGGCCACGAGTTTGCTGCCCAGTGCACTGTACAAGCTTTCGTCCCATCGCAAATTCCTGATCGGACCGACGATCTCGCCCCCCTCCACCCAGAAGCAGGCGTAGCGCGTCATGCCGGTAACCCTGGCTGACGCGAGATCGCTCCAATTGAGATAGTGCAGATTGGACAGGTAGAGCCCGCGGCCCAATTCCTTGAGAACCTCGGCCTCCTGCAGTGATCCGGTTCCCACGTCCATGGCACGCGGTGCCTCTGCTTCAGAGGCACCGTTGGCAGGCAAACCGTGCTCCTTGGCGCTGCGCGAACTCACGAGCATGGTCTTGAGCACACCGTTCTCGATCAGCGCAAGGTTTGACTGCGAAATCTCTCCAAGGTTGTTGAAGCGTGGACTCAAACCCAGCTCAAAATTCTCATTGACCTGCAGCAGGGGCGACAGGCGAACCGCTCCTTCGGCGAGCTTTTTGAACGGGCTTCGACCCTGTTTCCAAGCCGCCGCGGACAAGGCGTTCCAGCCCAGCATGCCAAGCAGGTCAGAAAAGGCACGTGGCGCCAGGTAGGTGCGGTAAGCGCCCGGCTTCACATCCTGCGCCGGCTTGCTCAGGAGTTGCAGCATTGACTGCGTGCGTTGCAGGTTGACTTCCCAGTCCGCCGTGCTCCAATGCGACCCGGCATAACAACCTTTGGCGGCCTGCGGCCCGCTGTAAAGCGAATAATCAAAAAAGAAAGTTTCGTTCGAAAACCAGTGATTCTGACCTTTCGAATTCCGGTTAGCGCGAATCACCGTGCCACCCGCGTAAAGCCCGGTCAGGTCAAACCCACCGGCAGCTGACAGCGCAGTTTGCACCAGCAGTTCTGGCGTCAGCAGCTTGCCACGGAACTCGTCACTGGTAACACCATGATTCTCGATTGGGACCTGGTTCGGATCGACTGGCAAAATCAAAACCTCGCTGCGGCAACTCTCCAGCAAACGTGTCAAGGCAGCCTGATCCGTCACCTCATCGCCGCCGAGGGAGCAGCTTTGCTCGACCGTACGACCACGTCTTTGCAGGCGCAGGCTCAGCGTGATTTGCGTCACGTCAGTGTTCTGGCGCACACGGTTACCGTTGAAACGGACAAAATGGGTTTCTTCGGCGCTGAGGTTGACTGTCGCCTCTTCGCCCGGGGTCAAGCCAGCCATCAGCCTGCTGCACAGCTGGTCAAAATGATGCCGCAAGCGCATCGTGAAATCGTGTGACGTCATGCTTGGCCTCCGAAAACTTCGACGTCGCGAAACAGACAAGGCGGCGAAGAGTGGCCCACCCGGATCACCTGACTGGGTTCGCCCTTGCCACAAAAGACAGTGCCATGTGCGCTTGCATCTCGACCAACGCCAGCCAATCGATTCCAGAAATCCACGGTGATGTCACGGTAGTTCGGGTTGCGCACAATTTTTCCGAGTCTTCCGTTCTCAATCAATTGCCCGTGCTCACAGCCGAACTGAAACTTGTTGCGGTAGTCATCAATCGACCAGGATCGGTTGGTGCTCATCAGCACACCCTGTTCAACCTGTCCAATCAGTTCGTCGAGCGAAGCACTGCCAGACTCAAGATTGATGTTGGCCATCCGGTCGATTGGTGCCCGGTTCCAGGACGAAGACCGAAAATTTGCCACCCCCGGCAAACCTGATCGGGCCTGCGATTCAAGCGAGCCCAAACCTCGCACCAGAACCCCGTTCGCGATCAGCAACTCCTTGCTGGCGTGATGGCCCGCATCGTCAAAGGCATAGCTGGCAAGCTCATGGGTTTGCGTTGGATCGAATGACACATTCATCAGCGCCGAGCCGTACTGAAGACGACCAAAATCCTGCTGTTTGACAAAACTCCAACCCGCGTAATTGCGCTCATCCCCAAGAATTCGATCGAGTTCCAGCGGGTGACCAATCGATTCATGTATCTGCAGCATCATCTGGTCAGGCATGAGGATCAGGTCCATACGCGCTGAGGGGCAGTTGTCAGCGTGCAGGAGCGCGAGCGCTTGCCGCGCTATCTCGCCAGCCCACTCTACCAGTCGGGAGCGGTCAAAGGCTTCGCCGCCAAACTGACCCGTGTGTGACCAACTCCGCGTCTGGGATTCGAGACCCTCGGCCGCCGTCGCAGACAGGGTGATATCAACCATGTCGAAATTTTGGCGAACGTCTGACCCATTGGAGGAAAAGAAATTGATCTGGGTTTGAACCATCATGGCGCTGGCGCTGCGATTGACCAGTACGTCAGACAGTTTCATCGCCTGCGAAGCCGCCAACAGACAATCCGTGACCTCGACCAGGCTGGTGGCATCCAGATCACGCTCGCGTGCGCTGCAGTAGCTGCCATTGGCCTTGGGCCTTTGCCGCACATCAAAGGCGTGAACTTTGTGAGCACTGGTAGCGCGGGTAGTGGCAATGGCGCGGTCAAAGGCGCGCACCAGACCACCAAGACTGAGATCAGCCGTCGCGGCGTAGCCAAAATGCCCCCCAACCAGAACTTCGCACATCGCGCCCTCCTCCAGGGCGCTCAGGTTTCGCTCGGGTCTGTCGTTGCGGACGCTGCGCTGGATCGTGTTCTCGCTCGAGTGGCGCAGGCCGGCCCAGTCGGCCGACTTCAACGCATGTTGCAAAGCGGACTCATAAGGAATAATAATATCTGGCATGGTTGTGTGCGGTGGGCGGGCAGATTTCTAGAACCCTGTTATTGGAACATGCTTCGACATCACAAGTGCCATGCCACACACCGCTGTACTTGAAGCTGCCTGCCACCTAATCTTGAGCAGGTCGAGATGTTTTGAATTTTTTGCGCAAGGCTGCGACGTCCAAGCCATTACGCTTCAAAGACGCCAGCAAGTCGAGCTGTTCATTTGCTTGCGACTGCTCTCCCGCGCGCCAGTAGGCTACGGCCAGGTAGCGGTGCACCTCGTCGAAGCCGCGGGTGAGACGTTGCGCCTCTTCCAGTGCCTGAATGGACTCGCGGATCTTGTCATCCTGCAAATACTTCAACCCCAAACCAATCCAGTAGTAAGGATCCATCGCCCGTCTGGACTGCAGCAAACGACCATACGGCGCTGCCTCCGCATCACGACCCTGGGCCAGCAGTAATTGATGCAGCGAAGAAACGGGAACAACGTCCTCATCGCTGAGCGTGATGGCCTGGCGCAATAGTGGTTCGACATCGGTCGCCAGCCCGGCACGCTGATAGAGCAGCGCCAAGTTGCTGTAGCTGGGAGCGAAATGCGGATCCGCCAGAATGGCTGCCTTAAAGTATGCGTAGGCGAGCGATCGTCTGTCGTTCACAAGATGCTCTGCGGCAAGGTTGTTGTAATAACGCGCAAGAATGGCGCTATCGGAAAGTGCATGACCCTCACGGAATGAGCCACTCTGGGGTTCGAAATCGACGACGGTATCGTCTGCCTGACGCCTGCCTCCAGACCATTTCATCGCGCCGCTGCCACGGAACAAGACATTCACGTGATCGTTGATGAATTCGACGTCGCCACGCCGGTCGAACAGCACGGGTACTCTCACCTCCTGCATCTGGGAAACCATATTCATTTCGCGTGCCATGGCATACGCCAGCACGGTGAGTGAAAGGCAGTCACCGTGCTTGCTGCGCCAGGTCTCAGCGGCGATGGTGGAATGACCTGCGACGTAAGCAAAGGGTTTCAGTTCTCCGCCGTAGAGCAGCGCCAGCAGGTGCTCCAGGCGTTTGGATGTGCTCAATCGCTGCACTTGCGGGTCCTTCAGCTCTTGCCTCAGCGCCGGATCAAGCCGAAACAGGTCGTCCTTGGTCACGCCAACCAGTTTGGCCTCGTAGGCAAAGGTCTCGTCATGCCACGGCAATTGCGAAGGAGATGGCACGTATTGCAGCCCGGCACAACCGGCAAGCGATGCCGGAACCAACGCAATCCAAAGTATTTTGCCAAACACAGAACCGCCAGGAATTGACTTTGATCGGTCGAATAATAATCCGACCAGGGAAAAACTCAATCCCTGCTCATGCTCGATGTGTCCCGAGGCTTATCCGATTGTGATGGTACTCAGTTCTGGGTCAACTGGCGGGACCGAGGGCGAGGCTCTTAATCCAGCGAGCCAATGGCCACTACAACTTCTGAACCCCACTCAGCTTGGACAGCGCCTTGTCAAACGTGCCCAAAGGCAGATGCCCTGCCTTGCGGGCAATTT
>CAITQH010000250.1 GCA_903894475.1 uncultured beta proteobacterium | reverse complement strand
CTGACTGATGTGGTGATTCTGTCGGCTACGCAGACGCAGTAGCTTCGTGGGGGCGGCCAAAGACGCGCCAGCTCAGGCGCTGGCCTCGTCAGGCGGGGACACGATCAAGCTGGGGTGAGGGGCGGCATTGCGGAGGCAGCCTCCAAATCATGCGTGGGTTTGCGTCCAGCTTTTCAATGCTTCGTTGATGCGGGTTTGCCAGCCATCGCCAGAGGCCTTGAATTTCTCAATCACTTCGGTGTCAAGTCGCAGTGTGACTTGTGTCTTGATGCCGCTGCCCAGTGGACGGCCTGGGCGGCGAAGTTGCGCAAACTCCTGAGCACCTAATTCATAGGTGTCGGGGTCAGCAACAATTCCAGCGTTGATTACTGCATCTTCCTCGGGTGTCGGCACAACGATTGTGCGTCCCGAGCGTGTCTTAATTGTCTTCAGCATATTGCTTTACCTCTCTTGAATTGGCCTTGCGCAGACTGATGATGCGGCGTGATTCATCCCGATCTACAAACACAACGCAATACAAACGTGTATTCATAAGCGCGTATCCGACCATGCGTTCCTCCCCATAGTCACGGCGCGAATCGGGTTTGACTCGTAGCGTATCCCAGTCGAGTTCCTCAGCCACAGCAAGGGTCACATGATGGTTGACCAAATTCAATGCATCTTTTGCGGGGTCAAACGTCACATTCATGGGTTATTGTAGTTACGAGTACTAGAAAAGCAAGAAGTATTTGTAGTTACGCAATGATAGGCCTCTGTCGGCGCCAACGACAAACCGGAATGACCGGTCACGATCGACCGGAATACCCAGCCAAAGACGCGCCAGCTCAGGAACTGGTGGTTCCAGCAAGTCGGTGGTTGCCTCTTCAGACCAGCGAACTGTTTGCACGAGACTTGCGCCGTTCTTCTAGCATGGCCTGAACCTTGGCCATGGCGGCATCGTGCGGGAGGCGTGGTTTTTCGCTCTGCAAGGCTTCCTCAACCTTGGCGCGAAACCATTGGTCGTAGCTGGCTTCCTGTTCTTCAGTCTCGAACTCGGAAACGATCGGGGATAGCACGGCGTTCATGGGCTAAGGTTAGCACAATGCGGGTGACTTCACCACTCTTTCTCACCGTCCGCCGGGTGTGGTGTGGTCGGTGCCTCTGGCTGCTTCGTCCACTGCAAGTGCTGCCACAAACTCGAACATTCAGTGGTTCCAGTTCCAAGGTAAGCTCGCCACTTTCACCGTCGACGGCCCGAATCTGGACAAAGGCATCAGCTTCAACGCGCCTTCATGCAGTGGCATCGCAGAAGTGGTGGCCAGTGCTGCCCCGACTCAAAAGGTTTACACCTGCACGCCCGCAGTGACCGGGCCGATGACGGTGGCGGTGGTGGGCGATGGCGTTGTGCTGCGTTCCATGACTGTCACCCTTGCCGTGCCCACGGGTGCCCAGCTATTGCGCGACTTCATGCGGGATTTTGTGAAGCAGCAACAGGAAGCCTCGGAGCACGACGCCTGGTTTCGCCGTGAGGTACAGATCGGAATCGACGCTGCCGACGCCGGAGCTGTGGTCCCCGCCGAGGAAGTGGAAGCCGAAGCGCAAGCCTGGCGCGCTGAGACCCGGCGCAAGATGGCCGGCGCTAGCCTGAAGTTCTTTCACAATAAGGACGAGTTTTCCCTCTGAAGCGGCCAGAATTTGAAGTTCCGCGTTCTGTGTCACCGACCGCCGTATAGGATCCATTCCGTGATCGGCATATAGGATCCAGTTTGT
>CAITQH010000249.1 GCA_903894475.1 uncultured beta proteobacterium | reverse complement strand
CGCCAGAAATTGGCCTTGACCAAAACGGCCGAGAGCGTCTCATGCGCACCTTCTATGGCGCGCAGCAAGCAGCCCAGGAACCATTCCAGCCAATCGCTTACGTCGAGCGTTCCCTTTTGCGTGTGCTCCAGCATGTCGTAGTAATCCTTGCGCTCACGCTGGATCTGGGCCGACAAGCTATAGAAGCGCTGCGCTGATTGTTCGGCTCGGGCCAGTGCCATGTCGCCGACGGCGCGTGCCATCCGCCCGTTGCCATCTTCAAAAGGGTGGATGGTGACAAACCATAGGTGGGCCAGGCCCGCCTTGATGACCGGGTCGTCCTGCTGGTCAACTTCCAGCCAAAGCAGGAAGTCTGATAGTTCTGCATCAAGCGAGGCAGCAGGCGGCGCCTCGTAATGCACTTTGCGCCGGTGCACGGGGCCAGAGACCACATGCATCGCACCATGTGCATCGTCGCGCAGGGCGCCAACGCGAATCACGCCGAGGCCACTAAAGCCAGTCGGAAACATCGCAGCGTGCCAGCCAAACAGCCGCTCGGTCGTCAGACGGGTCTGATACTGCTGGGTGGCATCGAGCACCATGTCCACCACGCCCTCGACGTGACGGTCCGCCGCAGCCAGCGCCCCGATGTCCACACCCAGGCGCCGTGCCAGCGATGAGCGAACTGACTCCGCATTGAGTTTCTCGCCTTCGATCTCGCTGCTCTTGAGCACATCCTCGGTCAGCACCTGCAAGGTGGCCTGATCGCGCAAGTCCATGCCCAGATCGTGCATCCGGCCGAGCAAGTTGCCCTGCGCGTGGTGTACTTGCGCCAACAAGCGCGCCAGCCTTTTCAGGTCATACGCCCAGTGTGGCCAGTTGTCTTGTTGCCAGATGTACCTTTTATATCCGCTTATCATGCGGTGATTATGGCTAGCATTCGCCGCATGGTCAAGTTATTCTCCGCAACTCATGCGTTGCTTGGTGGTCGCAATCACCGCATGCCCATGTCGGCCGCCGACTTGACCAATCGCATCCAGCACCACTGCATCACGCTTGTCCTTCCGTTTCCTGGCCGACGCCAACATCGGCTGCCAGATCATCGAACGCCAGCCCATCAGATTCGCGGGTGGCAAGTTTGCCGGTCCAGTCTTGCCAGCGCCGGCATATGACATCAACATACTTCGGATCGAGTTCCATCAGGAATGCTTTGCGGCCGGACTTTTCTGCGGCGATCAGTGTCGTGCCGGAGCCGCCGAAGGGGTCCAGGACCGTGTTGCCCGGTTTGCTTGAGTTGCGAATGGCACGCTCAACCAACTCGACGGGCTTCATGGTCGGATGAAGATCGTTCTTGTGCGGCTTCTTGATCTGCCAAACGTCGCTCTGATCGCGGTCACCGCACCAGTGGTGCTTGCCGCCTTCGGGCCAGCCGTAAAGGATCGGCTCGTACTGGCGCTGGTAGTCCGAGCGTCCCATGGTGAACGTGTTCTTCGCCCAGATGATGAAGGTTGACCATTTGCCGCCGGCACTCCGGAAGGCAGATTGCAAGGTATCGAGCTCACTCGACGACATCGCAATGTAGATGGCGCCACTGCAGTGGGCGAGCATCGGCGTCAGTGCCGCTTTGAGGAAGGGCTCGAAATCCTCACCCAGGTTGTCGTTCAGAATGGGGCGGTTGGTGCCGCGCATCTTGTCTTTGGCGCTGTTGGCATAGTTGACGGAATACGGAGGGTCAACAAAAACCATGTCCGCCTTCTGCCCGGCCAACAGCACGGTGTAACTGGCTGCATCGGTGGCGTCGCCACACAGCACACGGTGGTTACCAAGCAGCCAAACGTCGCCAGGGCGCGAGATCACAACGTCCTGCGACTCGGGTACCTCGTCGTCACCGGTTTGGCCCGTGTCGCCACCTTCCTCGCCTTCGAACAGGTCGGCCAGCGCGTCGGTATCAAAGCCGGTCAGCGACAAATCAAAGTCATCATCGCGCAGCGCGTCGAGTTCCACGCGCAGCATGGCATCGTCCCAGCCTGCGTTTTCTGCAATTCTGTTGTCCGCGATAACCAGGGCCCGGCGTTGCGTCGGGCTCAAGTGATCCAAGACCACCACTGGAACCAGTTCGAGTCCAAGTTTTTGCGAGGCAGCCCACCTGCCGTGTCCGGACACAATGACGCCGTCGCTGCCGGCAAGAATTGGGTTTGAGAATCCAAATTCGACAATCGATGCCGCGATCTGGGCAATCTGCTCGGCCGCGTGGGTACGGGCATTACGTGAATATGGCAGCAGTTTGGCCGTCGGCCACTGCTCTATTCTGTTGGCCAGCCAGGATACTGTCATGGGTTTGCCTCTGCGGTTTGACTGGACTGCGTTGCTGGCATGAGTCGCCCTGCTGCGACTGCATCGAAACTCTGGCCGGTCGCTGCCAGCGTCACCGGCACATCGGCAAAGTTCTGTTG
>CAITQH010000248.1 GCA_903894475.1 uncultured beta proteobacterium | reverse complement strand
CTCTGGTTGAAGAGCCGATGTTCCCGCGCTACTTGTTCATTCGGCTTGACACCAGTGGCTCAGGACCAAGCTGGTCGCCGATCCGTTCCACCTTGGGCGTGAGTCAGTTGGTCCGCTTTGGCGGTCAGCCGGCGTTGGTTGATTCCAAACTGATCGAACTTCTTCGCACGCGGGAGCAAGTGGGCCAGCCTGAGCGGCTTTTCAAATCCGGAGAAAAGGTTGTTGTGGCCGATGGTCCATTTGCCGGCATCGAGGCCATTTTCAAGACGGCCGATGCTGAAAGCCGGTCCATGATTTTGCTGGAGATGCTGAGCAAGCCGGTGGCGATGCGCATTGAGACTGCAAGTTTGCGAAAGACTGGCTGAACAGGTCACTGACGATTTATGCTGGCGAGTGCTTTTTGGAAGCGTCGTGCATTTCCGCAAACGTTGCCTTGACCCCGCCGCCGTGCGTCGCAATAGCTTTTGCCCAAGCGTCTTTGTCTGGAGTTTTGCCTTCTGGCGCGGCAACCAAGGCCGCATTCATTTGCTGCTGGCTAAATAAAGGCTTTGAAGTCGCGTTCGCTTCATACTCGCCACCATGCCACTCATCTCGCAATTCCTGCTGCAAAGCCAGAGGCGACCTGCTGAAAGTTTTTGTGTCCTCCAAGCCGCCGCACAAGCCCGCGAGATCAATATTGTCAAGTTGGCTGCCTGGATTGTTCATTTTGAAATCAGCGCAGCCACCTGTCCGCGCAATTCCGGTAAATCCGTATGAATCGTCTTCCACACCAACTCAAAATCGACCTTGAAATACCCGTGGGAGACGCGATTGCGCATGGCGTACATCAAATCCCAAGGTACGTCGGCATGGGCCTTCGCAAACGTAGCGTGAAAGCTCTCGATATTGTGCGCAGCTTCGCCAAGAATTTCAAAATTCCGCACCACTGCATCCTGCGTCTTTTCATCCTCAAGAAAAGCCAGCTCCGTCATATCTTCGACATAGCGGTGGATGCGGTCAATCGCTTCCACGATATGACCAAGGTAATCCATGGCACGCAGGATGTCGGTTTTTTTCACAGCGGCAGCGCCTCAGCAATCACCTGCGCCCGAAACTTGACCGGTAAACCTTTGGGCGTGAGTACATCAACCGCGACTTTGAGGAGCTGCGCCAATTCCAACTGAATCTTGGCGATGTCCATCATCGTGGTCTCACTGGTGGGCTCCACCAGCAAGTCAAGATCACTCTCATCGGTGTCGTCGCCATGAACTACCGAACCGAAAACCCGAACGTTGGTCACCCGATGGCGCAGGGCAATATTGCGAATGGATTCGCGGTGAATCTGCAATGCATCAGAAGGTTTCATACAGATGTTTCCCTGAAAGTTTCTCGCTTTGAATTTTGCATCACAAAATGGCAACGCCCGCAGCAATTGCCGCCTCTTTGAGTTGTGCATCCTGAGTTGCAATGGACAAGCCGTGCCGCATGGCCAGTTCCAGGTAAACGGCGTCGTAACTACTGAGCTTGTAGCGCATGGCCAGTTCAAACAACTGGCGTTGACCAGGGCCGGGGCTTGCATCTATTTCGATCGGCAGGGTGGCCAGGGCGTCAAGAATTTCCCGGGCTGCATCGAGCTTGAGCTTTCCCCGCGTGCAGGCTGTTTTGAGCACATTGGCCAGTTCTTGCTGCCACAAAGCTGGCACCAGTGCTTTGTCGCTTTCGAGTCGGGTTGCAATTGCCTGGCAGTAGCTGCTGGCCTGATCTGGCAAATACCAGCCAGTGACCACCGAGTTGTCGAGTACAAACGGCATCAGTCGCGTCCTGAATCAAGTGCTTGGCGCACCGTGCAGCCCAGCTGCGCACCGGAGCCGAGTTCACGCAGGCGCTGCATGGCATCAAGTACACATTGAGACTGCTGCGCCGACACCTGCGCACCGGCACCAAGGGCGACCAATCGCGCCACCGGCGAGCCATGCCGTGTGATGGTAATTTCTTCGCCATGCGCGACCGCGGCAAGCAACTCGGAAAACCGGTTCTTGGCTTCAAATACGGCGACGGTTTTCATAAAACAAGCCCTGTAAATTATGGATAGCCATATTTTGGCATGAACGAGGATTTGGTGCAATCTGCTGTGCAGAGCCCATTCCCCCCAGTCATCACCCAGCAACTTTATCTTCCCATTCTCAAAAATTTGACTTGATAGCTCCTCGCCTGTAGAGCCAACATGCCTCAACCGCAAAAGGAATGAGGGCACATGGTATTAGAGACGGATCAAACAAGCTACCGGGCAGCGCAGTACGTGCGCATG
>CAITQH010000247.1 GCA_903894475.1 uncultured beta proteobacterium | reverse complement strand
TGCAGCCAGCCGATGCCGCAAACCGCAAAACCGAGAATCAGACAGGGCCCCGGCCCGACGTGGCGCGAGATCCGGTTGCCCAGGGTGCTGGCCACAATCGTGCCCAGACCGAGCCCCATGTAGCACAGGCCAACCTGGTGTTCGTTCAGACCCAGGGTTCGGGTGGCGATCAGAATCTGCACCACCATGGCGCAGTGATGGCACATCTGCCACACGCCGACGGCCGTCGCCAGCGACACCAGCAGGCGCTGACTGACGACGAAGCGCATGCCCTCCTTCAAATCGCGCCAAAAGTGGGTGTCGCCTGTGGTCATCCGGTTTTCGTGGACATTAAGGCCACGCAGAATCCAGACGCTGGCCAGCAGCAACACGGCGTCGGCCAACAAGGCCAGCGGTGCCCCCACCAGTTTGATCAGGGCACCGGCCACGCCCGGACCCGCCACTTCAGCGCCTGAGGAAGCCAGCGCGTTCTTGGCGTGCGCCTCCACCAGTCGCTCACGTGGCACGACCTGCGTCAGGACAATTTGGGCGGCAGTGCCGGCGGTCACAAAAACACAGCCGATGGCAAAGGCCACGCCATACATAAAGGGCATGGCGAGCCATCCCAGATACCAGACCAGCGGCACGCTGGCCAGAATCAGAGCGATCAGGCCCTCGCCGATCACATAGACCGGCAGCTTGCGCACCCGATCCAGCCAGACCCCTGAAGGTAGCGACAGCAGTACGAAGGGCGCCAGTTCCATGGCGGTCAGCACGCCCATCTGGGATGGTGTGGCGCGCAGCAGCACGGCCGCCGTCAGCGGCAGCGCCAGCATGGTGATCTGGCCGCCAAAGGAACTGATCAGAATCGAGGTCCACAGGCGCCGGTAAGTGGCGTCGCGCAGCAGGTCCCCGGCTGGCAGGGCCAGCCAGGGTGGCCGCCATTTCAGCCAGAGGCGGCGCAGTGCGCTGTTGGCTGTGGGTGCCATGAAGTCTCCGGGTGCGTTGAGGGCGCGATTTTAGCCAGTCACACCGGAAACCAATGTGCATGGGCCGTCATTTGCCCCTATATTCGGGGCTTATGAACCTACCGAACTCTGCCGCCCAACAGGATTTGACGCAGCGCGCCCAGCGTCAGGCCGAGGTTGTCGAGGCGTTGGCCACGTGTCTGCCAGCGTACGCCCTGCTTTGGCAAAGCGAGGACACCACGCCCTATGAATGCGACGGCCTGAGCGCCTACCGTCAGCGCCCGCTGGTGGTGGTCTTGCCGGAAACCCAGGAGCAAGTGCAGGCTGTGCTGCGCCGTTGCCATGCGCTGGATGTCCCGGTCGTGGCGCGCGGGGCTGGCACCGGACTGTCAGGTGGCGCCATGCCGCATCGCATGGGTGTCACGCTGTCACTGGCCAAGTTCAACAAAATCCTGCGCGTTGATGCGGTCAGCCGCACGGCTGTAGTGCAGTGCGGTGTGCGCAACCTGGCCATCAGCGAGGCCGCAGCGCCGCATGGCTTGTATTACGCACCGGACCCGTCCAGCCAAATCGCCTGCACCATTGGCGGCAATGTGGCAGAGAACGCTGGTGGCGTGCATTGTCTGAAATATGGATTGACGCTGCACAACATCGTGAAGGTGCGTGGCTTCACCATGGACGGCGAGGCGGTGCAGTTTGGCGCCGACGCGCTGGATGCGGCGGGTTATGACTTGCTGAGCGTGGTGATTGGCTCCGAAGGCATGCTGGCGGTTGCGACCGAGATTACGGTCAACCTGGTACCCAAGCCGCAACTGGCGCGCTGCATCATGGCCAGTTTCGACGATATCCGCAAGGCAGGCGATGCGGTGGCCGCGGTGATCGCCGCCGGCATCATCCCGGCGGGTCTGGAGATGATGGACAAGCCCATGACCGCTGCCGTGGAAGACTACGTGCATGCCGGTTACGACCTGAGCGCCGAGGCCATTTTGCTGTGCGAGAGCGATGGCACGCCAGAAGAAGTCGAAGAAGAAATTGGGCGCATGAGCGCCGTGCTGCGCCAGCATGGTGCCGCCGCTATTGCTGTGAGTCGGGATGAAGCGGAGCGACTCAAATTCTGGAGTGGCAGAAAGAATGCCTTCCCGGCCAGTGGGCGCATCAGCCCGGACTACATGTGCATGGACTCGACCATTCCACGCAAGCGCCTGGCCGACATGCTGCTGGCGATCCAGCAGATGGAAAAAAGGTACGGACTACGCTGTGCCAATGTCTTCCACGCCGGCGATGGCAACCTGCATCCGCTGATTTTGTTTGATGCCAGTGACGCCGATCAATTACACCGCTGTGAGCTGTTTGGTGCTGATATTCTGGAAACCAGCGTTGCCATGGGTGGCACGGTGACCGGTGAGCACGGTGTCGGCATTGAAAAACTCAACTCGATGTGTGTGCAGTTTTCAGGCGAGGAAAACGAACAGATGTTTGGACTCAAGCGCGCCTTTGACGGCAAGGGTCTGCTCAACCCCGGCAAGGTGATACCGACGCCGCAGCGCTGCGCCGAGTACGGCAAGATGCTGGTGCGTGGCGGCAAGCTCAGCTTCCCGGAACTCGAGCGCTTCTAAAGCCCTTTGAATCCAGCCTGGCTCACCCGGGCAACCGTCCGGCCAACTCGGCGCGTATGCGGTTCTTGTCGATTTTTCCGACTCCGGATTTCGGCAATTCTGACACTAGATCCACGGTTGCTGGCACCTTGTACTTTGCCAAGTTGGCCCGACAGTGTTCAGTCAGTTGCCCGGCGGTGACGTCACTGGTACGCGGCACGACCAAAGCCCTCACGACTTCCCCACGATAGCTGTCCGGGACTGCCACGACTGCGGCCTCCTGCACTCCCGGGTGCAGATACAGCACTTCTTCAATTTCACGCGGAAAGACGTTAAAGCCGGAGACCTTGGCCATCTCCTTTTTGCGATCACGGATGTAGAGGTAGCCATCGCTGTCAAATTCACCGATATCGCCGGTATAGAGCCAGCCCTGGCGCAGGGTGGCTGAGGTCTCGCCAGGGAGGTTGCGGTAGCTGGTCATGACCTGCGGTCCGCGCACACGGATTTCGCCCTTCTCCCCGACAGGCAAAACCCTCGTACCCTTATCGGTATCAACGATTTCGACCAGTGTGTCTGGCACCGGCACGCCAACGGAGCCGGGCTTTCTGATCCCGTTTTGGGGATTGAACGAGACGA
>CAITQH010000246.1 GCA_903894475.1 uncultured beta proteobacterium | reverse complement strand
GGCACTCACCTGCGCGCAAGTGTTATCAATGCAATATCGTGCGATTGGCTCATGGCGGACACCGATATCCGGATGACTGCAAACTGGCGGTCAATTCGAAACTTTCTAGACCCGCATACGACCATGAACCGACGGCCCAGCTTGATTTTGATAGCGGTCAGTGAACCTCTGTGAGTTCCAGATAGCAGCCATTGGGCGGCGCGAGTGTATTGTTCCGCATGAAAGTCAATCGGAGTTTGAGACATTGATGTCGTGTTTACTTCACGCCGAAATGACCTCCTATCCGTAACATTGGCATTACCGAAGCCGGATCTCATCAACTTGACGCAAATCAAAATGCTCATCTATTGATGTCACAATGACCCGTATGAATATTCATTCAGTCAAGGTCGCCTGCGCTAACTGCAGCATGCAGCAAATTTGTATGCCCAGTGGACTGAGTTCGCAAGAGTTGGTCAGTTGTGATGACATGGTTGCCACCAGGCGCAAAGTTAAGCGCCATTCGACCTTATTTCGCAGCGGCGAAAAATTCACCAGCTTGTATGCCATACGGACCGGTTTCTTTAAGACAAGTGTCGCTTCCGAGGAAGGTCGAGATCATGTCATCGGGTTTCAGATGGCAGGTGAAATGATCGGTTTGGACGGCATCGTGAACGACAACCACAGCTGCGAGGCGGTGGCACTGGAAGATGGCGAGGTCTGTGTCATGCCGTTTCACCGGGTTGAGGAACTGTCACGCAAAGTGAGGGCCTTGCAGCGTCATGTTCACAAACTCATGAGCCGCGAGATCGTGCGCGAACATGGCGTAATGCTTATGCTTGGCAGCATGCGAGCAGAGGAACGACTTGCCGCCTTCTTGCTGAACCTGGTGCACCGACTTCATGCCCGGGGCTTCTCGCATTCAGAACTGATACTGCGTATGACACGCGAAGAGATTGGCAGCTATCTCGGTTTAAAACTTGAAACCGTGAGTAGAACGTTTTCAAGATTTGTGGCCGACAGCATTGTCGCGGTGCAGCAGCGTCATATCCATATTCTCAACCAAGAGGCACTGCGTCACATCGTCATTCAGTCGGGCGGTCTGCATCCAAGCTTGCAATGAAAAGAGGCAGCAGTTGGCACCGCATGCTGTGCTGGCCTGATCCTTCACGTTACCCTATTGACGCGACGCTATCAGGCACGGTCTAACGGCGGCACCGGTTTATGCATCCCTCGTAACGTGATGATCGATCACTTAGCACCTTCAGCTCGGTCCTTTGGTGCCGCGATGAGGGTATTCTTCGGTACACCCGTGAACTCAGCGCGAACAGGTGAGGACGTTATCCAGCGAAATCTGTGCATCAGCCATCGGCCATGATTTGCAATCAGGAGTCTCGGGCCTGCATTGAGCGCAGTTGCTCCTCCAGCGTTTCAAAACGGTGCAGATACGACCGGCAGACATACGGTCGCTTAGTATGGATCAATGTCTGTACGTGAAGTCTCGGGCAGACAGTTTGGTCATCTTGCTGGCTAGAATCGACCATTAGGAGGGGCTCCCGGGTGGCTGTTTTCGAGCAGCAGAAAATCTTTCGCCGTCGAGGTTCCGTGAAGCTGTCGCCTTGCCCGCAACGTACTCTTCACTTCGCTACTCCGTCAAGAGCCCGTCAATGACCTGAATTGTCTTGTCGCACAAATTGGCCAAGCTTGGGTTATGGGTTACAAACAGAATGGTTGTTCCATGTTCCTGATTTACTTGGCGCAACAAAGCGAAGACTGCATCAGCGCTTTTTGTATCGAGGTTTCCCGTGGGTTCATCTGCTAACAGCACGGCAGGACTCATGGCCAACGCTCGGGCAATGGCCACACGCTGTTGCTGCCCACCGCTCATGTTCCCGGCAAGGTTGTCCTTCCACGTCGTCAATCCAACGCTCTCGATCAACTGTTCTGCACGCTCGCGCATTTGCGCATTGGGAAACCCCGCCGCTCCTAACATGGGGATCATGACGTTTTCTAAAGCCGTAAATGCAGTGATGAGGTGGTGGTACTGAAACACAAAGCCAATGGTGTGCCCGCGCAGACGCGTTAACTCCCTGTCATTGAGAGTCGTGGTTTCCTCGGAACAAATCAGCAAGGTGCCCGCCGTGGGACGATCAAGCAATCCGACAATATTCAACAAAGTGCTCTTGCCGGAGCCCGAGGGTCCCATGACCGCGCAAAAGTCGCCACGGTGCAAAGTCAGGTCTATCCCGTGCAAAACTTCCGTCTCAAAGGGCGTGCCGATGTTGAATGCTTTACGCACCCCGCGCAACCGAACAACGACATTGTTATCCACGGATAGCCACCACGGGGTCAAGGCGGGCAGCGCGCATGGCGGGAGCCAATGCGGCGAGCAGGCCGGTGATGGTCGCAAGCACGAGTGCGATTGCAAACATGGTGGAGTCAAATTCCAAGGGAAACAGTGGCGTTCCATCTGCGTTGCGTGCCAATCGTTGCCAAAGGAATAATGCGAACGCGCCAATTCCGCACCCCACCAGGGATCCGCCAAAGCCGAGCAATCCACCCTGCAGCAGAAAAAGTCGCAGTATTTGCCCCCTAGAGATGCCCATGGCACGCAGGATGCCAATTTCGCGCGATTTCTGAACAACGGAGACAACGAGCACACTGGCAATGCCGAAAGCGACGGACAAACCGACAAAGAAGCGGATGGCGGTGTTGGCAGTTGTTTGCGCGCTCACCGCAGCAAAGAATTGCGCACTATTCTTGATCCAACTGTCTGCCTCCACACCAGTAGCGGCGGCGACGCGTTGTGCAATAGTTTCAGCCGCGTAGATGTCCTGCACGGTCACTTCGATACTGGTAACTCCACCTGGGAGATCAAGAAGACTTTGCGCCGTGTGCAAGACGGTGAAGGTATTGCGCTGATTGGCGCCCTTGTTGCCCAAGTCAAACACACCAACGATTGACAGCACGCTGGTGGCGCCGTTGGCTGCGGTGACGTGAAGCTTGTCGCCCACATCGACCCCAAAATCGTTGCTGAGTTCGCTGCCGATCAGGATGTCTGATCCAGCTAGGCGCGAAGTTCCACGTAGGATCTTGTCGCTAAAGTCAACAATGCGAAAGTAGGTTTCTGGTTCGATTCCTGAGACCGTTACAGCACGCGTAGCGCTCCCGCGCAGCACCAATACCGGGCCGCTGGTCACTGGCGACACTACTTTGATTGCGGGCATGGCACGCACTTGCTCAACGATGGCCTGCCACTGGTCAATGGACTTGGTTTGCTGCAGAGGAGGTTGGACAATGGCTCCCTCGACCTGTCCTTTGGGAGCATCCGCGCCGCTGCGCAATTGGCGCGTAATCTGCTGGGGTTGCAGCAACTGGATATGCGCCTGTGTCGATAGTACACGGCGTATGAAATTAGATTGCAATCCCGCCAATAGGGCAGACATGAAGACGATCACTCCGACACCAATAGCTACACCGGAAATGATGAATAGCGTTTGCAATCGACCTTCACGCAGAAACCGGATTGAAACGATCCATTCAAATGGTAACCACGTTGTAAACATACGACGAGCTTCAGTTGGAAGGTGCCTTGGGTCGCACGCGTGAACCGATTGGAATCGAGGACGCTCCCGATACGACCGTGTCACCCTCACTGAGACCCTGCAGTACCTCCACGAAACCACCGCTGCGCAAACCCACCTTGACCGGAACCTTTACGATGTGTCCGCTCTCAACCCGCAACGCCCACGGGGAAGACCCGTCAACATCATGCACCGCAGTTGCCGGCAGCAACAGCGTCTGCGGTCGTCTCGCGACTTCAAGGTCGACCGATACTGTCATGTCCTGCCGCAGAAAAGCGGGTGGCTTGTCAATATCAAGCTTGACCTCAACTGCGCCGGTCTGCGCATTTACGCCTGGATTGATGTAGACAAGCGTTGCATCAAATTTCTGCAGTGCATAGGCATCAGCGGAAACGATAGCCTTTTGTCCCAATGCGATGAGGCGCAGGTTCTTTTCGTCAATCGCAAGGACCAGCTGCGTCTTGCCTTTGGGTGAAAGGGTCATAAGCACCTTGCCGGGCTGGACCACATCGCCAACCTCGACATTGCGCCCAATCAGAACGCCCTGCATGGGCGCTTTGATAACGGCGTATTTGGCACGGGCGCGTGCGGCATCGGCAGCAGCCTTGGCCTCGCTCACAGCGCTTTGTGCCATCGCGTAGTCGCTGCCGGTTGACCGGGTCGTTTCAAGCTGTTTCTGCGCAGATTTGACTTGAGCATCCGCGAGTTCAACGGCTTTGCGAGAATCTTCTAATGCGGCTTCGCCAATAAAGCCTTGGTTGAACAGACTCTGGTTGCGCGTCAAAGCTGATTGGGCGTTTTGCAAATTGGTCTTTGCCTGGCGCAGCATCTGCTCAGCTATGGGTGCTTGCAATTCTTTGAGTTGGCGGAGTCTGGCCTGGGCTTGCGTGACGGCAATGTCGGCCTGTCTTTCAGTGGCTTGCAACTCCGTGGCAGCAAGTTCAATGAGTACATCCTGCCCCTTAACTTCGTCGCCCTCACTTACAGGGATCTTCTTGACGGTGGAGGTTATTTGTGCACCGATATCGACGCGATGAGGACTCTCGACGTGGCCGCTGGCAACCACCGTTTGAACAAAGTCACGCTTTGCCACTGACTCGACCGGAACCTGAGGTCCCAACCACCAGTTCACTCCGGTATAGGCGCTGACGATTGCCACAATTGCTACTGCGACGTGCGTCCATCGCAACTTGGACAGATAGGCGAATTTAGCCATGAGACCCCACGTTAATTGGCCGCACCTCAACTTCCGCAGCACTTCCGACTGGTGCGTGTTGGATACTGGGTGAAATATTTGATACTAGCAATGACTTGGAACAATGAGTTGATGATCACACATTGTTTCGCTGAAATCGTTCCGAAAGAAGCACGATGTATTGGCGATCCCCACAAGCAGTTTGCTGGAACACCTCATGCGGCCATTAAGCGTGCTTGCCCTTGTCTCCATAGCCAACGGCATCTTTGCAAAGATTCGCTTTCGCAGCAGTTGGCCAGACTTGCGTGTGCAAATGGCAGACGCTCAAAATGTACAGGTGAACGATGTGATCGCGCTCGTTGACCGTGTTCAGCAGGTCAGGAGCAGGTAACGGATCATGCGTCTGTGTGGTTGCGTGCCCAATAGATGGCCACAACCATTTGGCAAAGCAGCGCCAGCAGACCATTGAACAACAAGGCGTAACGTACACCCAGCAGACTGATGGATAGGCCGGTAAACAGGCCACCCAGCGCCATGCCGCCGCGCATCGCCAGCATGAATAGGCTGACGGTTTGCCCGCGCACAGCGGTGGAAGACGCTGACTGAAGCAGCGTGTTGGCGGATGTATTGCTCATGGTCATGGCGTAGCGGCTCAAATACTCCAGCACCTGCGCCGGCCCACCCATCGGCGTTTTTGCATACATCACCCAATCGTGTTTGTAGAGTTGCCTTTGTCGCTGGTGCCAAGCGGGCGCGTCCCCCTGCGGGTCGCGGTCAATATGGCCGTCACCGTGTGCGCCGACCAACACCGCCATGAACTTGCCACGAAACACCGTGGACAGTGCATGCACCGGGTGACCAAAAGTCACACCAAAAGTCCGAATGTACGGGTGCAATCTTTACCTTTGAGTCACCATGAATTGAAAGTCTGGCATTAAGGGGGCGTCCATGTATGGTCATTGGACGTCGCCAACAGTTTTCAACGCTTGATTTCGCCAGGGCATGGCTTGTCAGCGAAGTTCATGATGACATGAAGCGCCATCTGACTTGGTACTGAACATCCTTTTCCTTGGTTCACAACTTTGATGATATAGTTCTGGCGGGATGAACGTATCCGAAAATCTGATACAAATCAGATAAATTGTTTAAACGTCATGACAAGCTCGTATCCGCTTATTGTTCAAGTGGAAATGAGCAACAGGAGATATTGATGAAATTAAAACGAATCATGTCGCTGGCTGCTTCTATCTTGGCGGTTGGCCTGCTCATTGCGCCGCTTTCCACGATAGCGCAGGGGACATTTTCTGATTTGCCGCGCAAAGAAACCTTAATTCTGGAAAACCCAGAGGGGACGATCAAAAACGCGGGCTGGTTCAACATCTGGGCCATAAGTGGTGGCGGCCAGTCCACTGGGTTGCACCAGTTAGCAATGGACACGTTCTGGTACATCGATCCAGAAAAAGGCATTGACGGTGTTTGGGATAACTCACTGGCCAGCGACAAGCCCATCTACAACGCCGACTTTTCGCAAATGACCGTAAAACTACGTAAGGGCATTTATTGGAGTGATGACACAGAGTTCACGGCTGCCGACGTGGTCTACACGGTTGAAACACAAATAAAGAACCCGAGCATGCGCTGGGGGGCCGTGTTTAATCTTAACGTGGCGAGCGTTACGGCGCCAGACCCCTACACCGTCGTATTCAAGCTCAAGAAGCCGAACTCGCGCTTCCATGCCCTCTTCACGGTGCGATGGAATGGCGCTTGGATCATGCCAAAACACGTGTTCGAGAAGGTGGCTGATCCGCTCAAATTTGATTTTGGCAAACCAATTTCACTTGGAGCCTATGTGCTCAAAAATTACGACCCCGATGGCAAGTGGTATATCTGGCAACTACGCGATGACTGGCAGCGCACCACGCTTGGACGCTTGGGCAAACCCAGTGCCAAATACGTTGTTTACATGGATCCTGGTCCCCCGGAAAAGCGTGTTATTGCACAACTCAATCATCAGCTTGACGTGATTCATGACGTGGCACCCGAGGGCATGTTTACACTGGCAAAGCAGTCTAAATCATCGCAAGGATGGTTCAAGGGCTTCCCGTATGGTCATCCTGACCCTACCTTGCCTGCGCTCATTTTCAACACGCAAAACGAGTCGTTCAAGAACCGCGATGTCCGCTGGGCACTCGCCTTGCTCATCGATATCAAGGCGGTTGCAATGGCGTCCTATCGAGGCGCTGCCACGATTTCAGCCATTGGCATTCCGCCAACCGGCACACATCCAGAGGTTTATCACGGGCCGATGCAGGACTGGCTCAAGTCCTTCGAAATCGATACCGGCAAGCGAAAAGTCAAGCCTTACGATCCGCTGGTCGGTCAACAGATCGCTGATATGTTGCGTCCGTCGATGGGCACACAAATTCCGACAGACCGCAAACAAATCGAGTCATCTTTCGGCATGGGTTGGTGGAAGACGAATCCCGCCGCGGCGAAGGAATTGCTGGAAAAGGCCGGGTATACCAAGCGTGGCGCCAATTGGATGACGCCCGACGGAAAGCCGTTCACCATTCGGGTCATGGTCGAGGGCGAATCCCGACCCGTCATGACCCGCGCCGGATCGATGATTGTTCAGCAGTGGCGCCAGTTCGGTATCGATGCCAAGGTTGATACAGCACAGGGAACTCTGCCTACGAGACGCAGCGCCGGAGATTTCGATGCTTTCATCGGCTGGAGCGTCGAGACCTGGGGTGGACACCCTGACCTGTCCTACTTCCTCGACAGTTGGCATAGCCAGTTTGTGGCCGCGCCCGGTTCCCCGCAGCCGGCTCGCAACTGGCAGCGTTGGGCCAACCCCGACCTTGACAAGATCATTGAGGCCGTTCGCACGGTTGGCTTTGACGATCCTCGCGGCATTGAACTGGGCAAGGATTACATCAAACTGGTCACACGCGAAATGCCAACTATTCCGCTGATGGCATACAACGTCTTCACAGTAATGGACGACACCTATTGGACTGGCTGGCCCACATCGAGCAACCCGTACACCAACCCAGTGCCAAACTGGGGTAATTCACGCTACATGCTAGTAAAGATCAAGCCACGTTGAGCTTTTTCTAAGATATTTGTAGATGCGCGCCTTTGCCCTGTACGGACTGAAGCGTCTGGGTCAATTCGTGGTCGTGGTATTCATTGGCGTGAACGTCGCCTATGTCATAACCCACGCCACGCCAATTGACCCAGTAGAGCAATCAATTGCCGCTGTTACAGCCTACGGCAATACCAGCCCTGACGCCATTGCCATGATGCGTGAGTCATTGCGCGAACTCTATGGCTTGAATGGTGGCCCGCTGGAGCAATACATCAGCTTTTGGAAGCGTATTGCGATGGCCGATTTTGGTCCCTCGCTGTCAGCATTTCCGACGCCGGTTACAACCTTAATCGGCCGCGCACTGCCGTGGACCGTGGGCCTCTTGCTGACGTCGACCTTGCTGACCTGGTTGCTTGGAAATTTGTTAGGCGGTCTGGCGGGCTACTACCGCAACAATCGCAGCCTGAAGATCATGGGTGTTATTGCGATGGGCCTGCACCCGATCCCCTATTACATTTCCGGGTTCGTGCTACTGGTTATCTTCGGTTATATCTGGCCGGTGCTACCCATCACCGGTGGCAGCGACATGAACCTGCGACAGACCTTCGACTTCCATCATGTCCTGAGCATTCTGCGACACTCGATTTTGCCCGCGGCAAGCCTGATGATCATTGGTATCGGTAGTTGGTTTCTAGGCATGCGTTCACTCGTTTCGAATGTCGTAACAGAGGACTACGTTACCTATGCTGAACTCGGCGGCGTCGCTCCCCGGCGCATTCTTTTTTCCTACGTCATGCGCAATGCCCTGGTGCCGCAAGTTACGGGTCTTGCAATGTCCCTTGGCACCATCTTCAACGGTGCCATTATTACTGAGCAGATTTTTGGCTATCCCGGAATTGGCGCATTACTGGTAAGTGCTGTCTATGCGGGTGATTACGGTCTGGTACTGGGTGTCACCACCATCTCGATCATCGGCGTTTCGGCTGCCGTGTTGTTGATCGACTTGATGTACCCATTGCTTGATCCGCGCGCGGACACACGCTAATACTGCGTGTCAGAGTGCCAACCGCCACAACTGCACACAGGCCCCACACCATGTTCCGAATCCTGCGCGATCTGCTTAAAACCAATGTCGAATTTGCAATCGGTGCCGCCTTGATTGGCATCGTTGCTGTCGTCGCCGCGCTGTCCCTGGTCTCGCCTTATCCAGCGATGGACGTTTACGTTGTTCCGCTCGATCTACCACCTGGCTGGCCGCATGTTTTTGGTACGACCAGTCGAGGTCAGGATGTTTTTTGGCTGCTGAGTTATGCCATACGCAACACATTTCTATTTGGCTTGAGCGTTGCATTCATGAGTCGAATCATGGCTCTGAGCGTTGGTTTGGTCGCTGGTTACAAGGGAGGTTGGGTCGACCGCCTTCTGATGTCAATCAATGACACTTTCATTGTCATTCCGTTGCTGCCGATTCTTGTGCTGTTCTATTTCGTGATGCGTGACAATCTGACTTGGGGCTGGCTCGCAGTGATCATGGCGATGCTGGGATGGGCCTATGACGCTCGTCTTATCCGCTCCATCGCGATTGGCTTGCGCACTCGTGACTTCACGCGCACCTGCGTCTTCTCCGGTATGAGCACGCGCGAAATATTGCAACGCGAACACCTCCCCTATGTGTTGCCCGTCATCTTTTCTACTACGCTGAACAACATCAACTGGTCTATCGGATTGGAAGTCACACTGGCCGTGTTGGGATTTACCGATATCAACACGCCATCAATTGGGGGCATGATCTTCTGGGCGAACCAGCACACGGCCATGGTTGCCGGGATCTGGTGGTGGGTTGCCTTTCCAGTGGTGCTGCTTGTCATGGTCTTTATCGGCTTGTATTTGCTTGCGGTGTCGATGAACGAATACATAGATCCGCGTAGTCGCTTGAGTCGCTTGGGAGGTGTTTCATGACCACGCGCCCGGTACTTTTAGTTACGGGTTTGAAGGCCTACTATCGGACTAAATATTTCGGCATCGAACGCGAAGTCAGGGCTGTAGACGGCATTGATTTCGAAGTACAACCCAATGAAATATACGGTTTAGCAGGCGAATCAAGTTCCGGCAAAACGACTCTGATCAAGACCATTGCGGCGGCCCTTAAACCACCGCTGGAAGTCGTCGCGGGCAAGGTTGACTTCGCTTTTGCGCCTGACATTCTTAACTTGAGCCATGACGAGCTCTCACTGCTGCGGTGGCGTCACCTGTCCTATATCGTGCAGGGTTCGATGAGCGTATTTAACCCCGTTCGACGCATTGAAGAATCGTTTGTTGATTTCGCCTCACGCCATATCGACCTCCCGCGCGCTGAGTTCAACCTGATGGTCAAGAAACAACTTGGTCGAGTCAAGTTGGACCCGAGTGTCCTCAGAGCCTATCCACATGAGTTGTCGGGTGGTATGCGCCAGCGGGTCACCATTGCGTTGGCCACGATTTGCCGACCGGATTTCATCATCGCCGACGAGCCAACCACCGCCTTGGACGTGATCGTCCAAAAGAACGTGCTTGACATGATTCGGGAGATTCAGCGTGAGATGGGGTCCTCGGTATTGCTGGTCACACATGACCTGGGCGTGCATTCGTATCTGGCAGACCGCCTGGGCATCATGTACGCCGGACGCATCGTCGAGGAGGGTCCGACGCATGAGTTATTTCGCAACCCGCAGCATCCCTACACCGCGCATCTGGTGTCGAGCCTGCCGCGTATTGGTGATGCCGCTCAACGCAAGGGCCTGGAAGGCAGTCCGCCGAATCTGGCGGCACCGCCCAGCGGTTGCCGTTTTCATCCACGCTGCCCGCTCGCCAAGGACCTTTGTCATCGAGAGGTGCCAGTCATGGTCCAAGTCGGACCCGGCCACCGCGCTGCCTGTTTTGCGCTAACACAATGAGCACCGCACTGTTAGAAGTCGATCATGTCACCAAGGACTTTGTCCGTGGTGGACTGCTGTCCCAACAACGCATTCGTGCTGTTGACGACGTGAGTTTTCGGCTTCAAGCCGAGCAACCCGAGATCTTTACCATCATTGGAGAATCCGGCAGCGGTAAATCGACACTGGCCAGCATGATCCTGAATCTGACACAAGCAAGCGCCGGGCAGCTTCAGTTTGGGGGTGCCAATCTCGCCGATATCCGCAGCACCGCAGACCGCCATCGCTTCATGGCTCAGATACAGCCCATCTTCCAGAACCCGTTTGAGGCCTTCAACCCTCTAAAACAGATCGATCATTATCTCTATATGAGCGCCCTGCGTTTTACGCAAGCGCGCGATATCAGTGCCGCCACTGACTGTGCTGACGCGGCACTGAACAAAGTCGGACTGTCATTGGCTGAAGTACGTGGTCGCTTTCCACATGAACTCTCGGGGGGTCAGTTGCAGCGCATCGCGGTAGCCCGTGCTCTGATCCCTTCGCCGAAGCTCATCGTTGCAGACGAGCCGGTCTCAATGGTCGACGCGTCGTTACGCATGTCGATCGTCAATTTGTTTAAGACATTACGGGACGACCACGGTATATCAATCATCTACATCACACACGATTTAGCAACGGCTTACTATATTTCTGATCACATCATCGTCATGCAACACGGAAAAGTTGTTGAGTCTGGCGATGCAAGAGCCGTGCTGACCAACCCGAAACACCCTTATTCACAGCAACTCAAAAGTGCGGTTCTTTTGCCCGACACTCCGTAGCCAACCAATTAGCCTATCAAGAGAATTAACATGTCCAATATTCGTAGTGCCAAAGTTTTTGTTGACCGGAATTTTGCTATCGGTGAAACCGATCCTCGTTTATTCGGTGCATTCGTTGAGCACCTCGGACGCTGTGTTTATGGCGGGATTTACGAGCCCGGTCACCCGACGGCGGATAAGCAAGGCTTTCGGCAAGATGTGTTGGCGTTGGTGCGCGAGTTGGGTGCTACCATCATGCGTTATCCCGGTGGCAATTTTGTTTCTGGCTACAACTGGGAAGATGGGGTTGGTCCCGTGGCAGAACGACCCAAGCGCCTGGATCTGGCATGGTTCTCTACCGAACCCAACAGTTTTGGTACCAATGAATTTATCGACTGGTGCCGGGTGGCGAACGTTGAACCCATGTTTGCTGTGAACCTGGGCACACGCGGCGGCGATGCGGCTCGCAACATGCTTGAATATTGCAATCACCCGGGTGGTACTGCGCTGTCTGATTTGCGCCGTGCGCACGGTTGGGAGAAGCCACACGATATTAAATTCTGGTGTCTTGGCAACGAGATGGACGGGCCGTGGCAGATGGAATCCAAGACAGCCACTGAGTACGGGCGCATCGCCGTGGAGGCCGCCAAGATGATGCGTTGGATAGATCCAAGCATCGAGTTGGCTGCTTGCGGTTCGTCCAGCCGGAGCATGCCCACATACGGCGCCTGGGAAGACACGGTGCTGGAGCACACGTTTGATCACGTGGAATATGTGTCGCTGCATACCTACTTCAATAATTATGCGAGTGACACGGCAGCATTTTTGGCCTGCCCGGACTTGATGGACAACTTCATTGAAGAGGTCGTGGCAATTGCTGACGCGGTGGCCGCAAAACGCCGCTCCCCCAAACGCATCATGCTGAGTTTTGATGAGTGGAATGTCTGGTACCGCACCCGGCGCGTCCGGGCTGATCGCGTCAGGGAAGGATGGCCAATTGCTCCGCCGATTTTGGAAGAAATCTACAGCATGGAAGATGCGCTGTGTTTTGGTGGTGCTTGCATTTCGCTGTTAAACCATGCGGACCGCGTCAAGTCTGCATGCTTGGCGCAACTGGTTAACGTCATCGCTCCCATAATGACTGAACTCGGTGGCCCAGCATGGCGGCAAACCATCTTTTACCCATTTGCGCAAATGAGCAAATTCGGCCGCGGCAGGGTGCTGCGCGCAAGAGTTGAATCGGAGACCTACGCCAGCCGTTATTACGACCCGCGTGGCGACAACGACCAATACTACGCAATTCCGAACGCGCCCTATCTCAAGGTGGCGATGGTCGCCAATGAGGACGGTGGCTTGAGCATTTTCGCCTTGAACCGTGACTTGACTGGCGAGATGTCCGTTGAGGTTTCCGCGCGTGGTTTCGTGCCACTCAAAGTTGGTGAGGCCACTCAACTTCATCATGCGGACCTGAGCGCGTTCAATAGCAAAGATGAACCGGATAAGGTTTCGCCGATCCAACTGACTGGTGTCACCGTGGATGGCGAGCGTATCTGGATGACGGTGGCGCCGGCATCCTGGAACGTGATCAATTTGATTCCTGCTTGAGAACCTGACTGTAGGTGACCAATTTGGATGATCGAGACAACACGCGACGCAGTTTTCTTAATGTAGACCCAGAGCTGCACTTTGCAGTCATACGAGGTCTGTCGTCGCCTGTTCGCATTCGCATCCTCAAACTGCTGCAGCGCAGGGGGCCAATGAACGTCAATCAAATCAGTGAAACAATTGGTTTACCGCAGTCGACCATCGCCACTAACATTCAGCTTCTGCAAGAGTCCGGACTGATCGACACCCAAACGCTCAAGGCAACCAAAGGTCAGCAGAAGATCTGCGCTGCACGTTTTGACGAGATCGTGATCCGTCTCGATGAAGAATCAACCCAGGAAGTCGACAATGTCGTCGATGTGGCCATGCCACTTGGGCTCTACACGGGTTGTGGCGTCAGTGCGCCATGTGGCATGTGTTCAACCCAGCGCGTCATCGGAATACTGGACGTGCCCGATCTGTTTCTTGATCCGGCCCGTATGCAGGCGGCTCTGCTTTGGTTCGGGCGTGGCTACGTGGAATACAAGTTCCCGAACAATGCCAAGTTGTTGAACACGGGAATTGAGGCGATTGAGTTCAGCTTGGAGTTGTCGTCCGAGACACCCGGCACCAATAGCAACTGGCCCAGCGATATCAGCCTGTGGGTCAACGATATCAAGATTGGCACCTGGACTTCGCCGGGTGACTATGGCGACAAGCGCGGCCTGTTTACGCCGAATTGGTGGAAGCTTGAAGGCTCGCAATATGGTGAGCTGACCCGTTGGACGATTTCCGATTCGGGTACGTATTTCGGTACACGGAAGATTTCGGATGTCACTTTGTCCCAACTGGCGATTGCCGAGCATCACTCGATACGGCTCAAGATTGGCATTGATGACAACGCCGTTAACCCCGGTGGCATCAATATCTTTGGCAAGGGATTCGGGAATCACAACCAGGACATCCTAATGAAATTGCATCTGAAGCCGCCTGCAGGCGCTGTCGAACCAGTCGAAGCTGTGCAAACGGCAAAGCTTAAGAAGAGAGGTGCTTGATGCATGGACGCAAAAAAGCATCCGTTTTGCCGCAGCCAGGCATCGTTTGGACAGAGTGATCTCGATAGTTTTAGGAACTTTTCCGGTGACACCTTCTGAACACACCGTCGTCTGGCTCCGATACGCTGGTCAGCACCTGGGTCTGGTGCCAAGCATGGGGGGCAGTGTTGCCGCTTGGAAGCTGGAACGTAAACCAGACCTGCTGGATTTGTGGCGTCCTTGGGATGAGCAGAGTTCGGACCTGTATTCAATGGCGTCTTTCGCCATGCTGCCGTGGTCCAACCGCATCAGTGGTGGCGGCTTTGAGCACGGCGGGCGATTCCATCCCCTGTCCCCAAACCGTGCGCGAGAACCCTATCCGATCCATGGGGATGGCTGGTTGCAACCATGGGCGTTGACCAGATCGGAACCAGATTCCCTGGTGATGACTCTAGAATCACACCGTTTCGACGGTAACCCTTACGACTACAAAGCCATGCAGACCTTCCGGTTACTGGCGGACGGGATGGATCAATCCGTCAGTGTTACACACTTGGGTGACTCGGCGTTACCCTATGGCCTTGGCCTTCATCCGTGGTTCCCTCGCAGCAAACGGACCCGACTCCAAGCTGGCGTGCAGGGAGTCTGGCTCAGTGGCACAGACCCGTTGCCAACGATTCATACCCGAGATTTTCCAAAGACCTGGAATCTCGAGGGTGGCCTGGATGTCAACGGTACCCTCATCGACAACGCCTTCACTGGCTGGTCCGGCAAGGCCAATATCGAATGGCCTCAGCACCAAATGCGGCTGGAAATGCGAGTGCCCGACATTCATCCCCGCGGACACGACGACGGCTACTGTCTTTTGTATCGACCAGAGTTTGGGTCGGCCTTCTGTTTTGAGCCAGTCACTCACCCCATCGATGCCTTTCACCTGCCTGGACGCCCGGGCTTGAATGTGCTGCAAACCGGTGAAAGTTTGACCTTGCGGGTGCAGTGGCGCTTTCACACGACTGGTTGATCGTGCTTGGCAAACTTGGATTTTTTGGGCGATGCGCGACTTGCACGCAGGGATAAGTCAAATTTGCTTCATGGTCCTTTTATATTGTTTTTGGTGTTCTATGACTTCTTATGCACTGGGTTTGGATTACGGCACTGATTCAGTGAGGGCCTTGCTGGTAAATGCCCTGACGGGCGAAGAGGTCGCCACTGCGGTTGTCTATTACGAGCGTTGGAGCAAAGGCCTTTACTGCAGCCCCACCAAAGACCAGTTTCGCCATCACCCGTTGGATTACACAGAAGGCCTGGTGGAGGTCGTACAAAGCCTGTGGGAAAAAGCACCACCGGGTGCAGCAAAACAAGTGGTCGGCATGAGTTTTGATACCACCGGTTCCACGCCGATCTGCCTGAACAGCGATGGCGTGGCCTTGGCACTCTTGCCTGAGTTTGCGGAAAATCCAAATGCCATGTTTGTGCTGTGGAAAGACCACACAGCAGTCAAGGAAGCACAAGAGATTACAGCGGCAGCCAATCTGGCATCACTAAATTATCTGAAATTCGAAGGAGGAATCTATTCGTCTGAATGGTACTGGGCAAAAACGTTGCACGTCATGCGTGTAGACCATGCTGTTGCCAGTGCCGCGCACATATGGGTCGAACATTGTGACTGGATATCGGCTGTTCTGACTGGCACTACCCATCCCAAACATCTGCGCATGGGTCGGTGTGCGACAGGTCACAAACTGATGTGGCATGCGAGTTGGGGTGGTTATCCGCCAGACGCATTTTTTGCCGGAATTGATCCTGTGCTGAGCGGTCTGCGAGACCGGTTGCCGGTGACGACTTTTACCTCTGACCAAATGTGTGGACTAATCACGGAAGATTGGGCGTACAAGTTGAGTTTGTCGGAAGGAACCCCCGTCGGTTTTGGCGCATTTGATTGCCACATGGGAGCGGTAGCCGCCAACGTCAAGCCTGGCGTTTTGACCAAAATCATGGGAACCTCAACCTGTGATATTACTGTTGCCAACTATCAGGACATCGGGGATCGTTCGATCCGTGGAATCTGCGGCCAGGTTGATGGCTCAGTGATGCCCGGCTTGGTCGGGTTGGAAGCAGGTCAGTCGGCATTTGGCGATCTTTATGCCTGGTTCCGCGATTTGATCAGCTGGCCTTTGACCCATCTGTTGCAGCGTACGACACTGATGGATGAGGTCACCAAACAGAACGTCATACAGGAAATAGAAGACCAAACACTTGTTGCTTTGGGCGAAGTGGCTGCCCAACTTGAAGTCGGTGAGGCAGGAATAACTGCGCTCGATTGGGTCAATGGCAGACGCACGCCGGATGCCGATCAAACTGTCACCATGGCGATTGCGGGTCTCAAGATGGGCAGTCAGGCGCCACAGGTCTTTCGTGCCTTGGTAGAAGCCACCGCTTTTGGTGCTCGCGCGATCATTGAGCGTTTCAAGGACGAGGGCGTTGCAATTAACTCAGTCGTTGTTATTGGAGGCATCTCCAAGAAATCGGATTTTGTGATGCAAGTTTGTGCCGATGTCTGGAACTGCCGGATTGACGTCCTGGACAGTGAACAAAGTTGTGCTTTGGGCGCAGCGATTTTTGCGGCAACTGTCGGGGGTGTTCATGCCGACATTTTCCAGGCGCAAAAAGCCATGGCATCGCCGGTCTGCAAGACTTACGTTCCAGGCGCCCAGGCGGCACTGCGCTATGAAAAGCTATATTCAAAATACCAAAACCTGGGCGCCTATGTGAACGGGCTATCGCGATGAGTTGCCCAGACCTTGAACACTCGACCTATGAGCCGAATATATTGAAACATTTCAGGAAGACACTATGAAAATCTATGGAAAAAAAGAGATATGGCTTATTACCGGTTCACAGCATCTCTATGGTCCGGCTGTATTGAGAAAAGTAGCTGAGAACAGCGAAACCATCGCCACTAGTTTGACAAGCTCGGACAACATTTCCATCAAGATCGTTGCCAAAGACACTGTAACAACACCATCAGATATTCTTGCAGTTTGCTTGGCGGCCAACAGTGCTGAAAATTGTGTGGGCGTGATCTTGTGGATGCACACTTTTTCGCCGGCAAAGATGTGGATTGGTGGTCTTAAGGTCTTGCATAAGCCCTATATGCATTTGCATACCCAATTCAACGCTGCGTTGCCGTTCTCTGAAATCGACATGGATTTCATGAACCTTAACCAAAGCGCCCACGGTGATCGTGAATTCGGACATATCGGCACTCGATTGCGCCAAGATCGCAAGGTGGTCGTTGGGCATTGGGCTGCTACTTCAGTGCAAGCAGAAATCGATAGCTGGTGTCGAGTTGCCATGGGCTGGTCGGAAAGCCAGTCCCTAAAGATTGCACGCTTCGGAGACAACATGCGGCAGGTTGCGGTGACCGAGGGCGACAAAGTATCTGCACAAATCCAATTCGGCTATGAGGTTCACGCATTTGGTTTGGGTGATTTGCAGCCGGTGGTTGACGCTGTGACCGATGACGAAGTCGCTGGTCAAATCGAAACCTATGAGTCTGAATACGTCGTTTCACCGTCGCTATTGACTGACCCGCACCAGTTTGAAATGCTGAAGAACGAGGCCCGTCTTGAGTTGGGAATGCACAAGTTTCTCAATGATGGGGGCTTTGGAGCTTTCACAAATTGCTTTGAAAATCTCACTGGGATGACAAACTTGCCCGGCCTTGCAACACAACGATTGATGAGCCAGGGCTATGGCTATGGCGCCGAAGGTGATTGGAAGACATCTGCCATGGTTCGCATTGCCAAGGTTATGTCCAAAGGGCGATTCGGTGGTACTTCATTTATGGAAGACTACACCTACAATTTTGGCGCGACAGACCAAGTTCTGGGCGCGCACATGCTGGAGGTGTGCCCATCCATTGCTGATGCGAAACCCAAGCTTGAAGTGCATTTGCACACCATTGGTTGTCGTAATGACATTGCCCGACTGTTATTCACCGGCAAAGCGGGACCAGCCATCAATATTTCCGTGATAGACATGGGTACACGGTTTCGCATGATTATTAATGAAGTAGACACCGTCAACCCATCCCAGGAGCTGCCCAACTTGCCTGTCGCAAAAGCACTATGGGTGCCACGCCCGAATCTATCGATAGCAGCGGCGTCCTGGATTCACGCCGGTGGCGCTCATCACAGCACCTACACACAGGGGATCAGCACCGAAGAAGCTGTTGATCTGGCTGAAATGGCTGGCATTGAAGCCGTTGTAATTGACGCAACTACCACTGTCCGAGGTCTGAAGACTGAACTGCGTCACAACGCTGCTTATTACCACTTGAATCAGGGAGCCTAGGGTCGTTTCAATAATGTGACAAAGTGACCGCCTGGTATTTGCTTCACCTTGACATTGCCTGCGCTGCATGAGAGAACAGATTTGACTGCATTGATCGACATCATCCTGGCCAAAGGAGGCTGCTACAGGGGCGCTTCTCATATCCAGCTTTCCACCTCTTCTCGCAGCGGCATCGACGCCTGAGCGCCGGCGCGCGTGACGCAGATCGCGGCAGCGCGGATGGCGTGAGCCAGAGCCTGCTCCATCGTGCGCCCTTCAACCAGCAAAGCGCCAAGTGCGCCGATGAAGGTGTCGCCAGCGGCGGTCGTGTCGACCGCCTGGACCTTGTGGGCAGCGAGGTGCCACGTCCCGGCCGCCGAACCCCAGACTACACCTTGCGCCCCAAGCGTGACGACTACATGGCGCGGGCCGCGCCGCAGCAGCAGTGCGGCAGCGTGTCCCGCGTTACTCGTGTCCACCATCGGCATCCCGCTGAGCAGTTGCGCCTCAGTTTCGTTGAGCACCAGGATGTCGACCAGCGGCCACACCGCTTCTGGCAGCGCCTGTGCCGGCGCCGGATTCAGGAGCACCGTGCAACCGCCTTCCCTCGCCATCAATGCGGCCCGCTCCACTGCTGCTATCGGCACTTCCAGTTGCAGCAACAACAGGCCGGCTTCGGGCAGCCAGTCCCGCAGCGCTTCGGCGTCGGCAACGCTTACGCTGGCATTGGCACCGGGCACTACCGCGATGCAGTTCTGCGCTGTGTCATCCACCATGACCATGGCGACTCCCGTGCTGGCATCGGCTGAGGTGGTCACTCGTTCGACGTCGACGCCCTGGGCAAGGACGGCCGCGCGCAGTTGGCTGCCGAAGACGTCATCGCCGACGCGGCCGACCATCCGTACCTGCCCGCCTTGGCGCGCGCAGGCCACAGCCTGGTTTGCGCCCTTGCCACCGGGATTGCTGAAGAAGCCGCGCCCCGACAAGGTCTCGCCGGCCTGCGGCATACGCGGAACCCGGACCACCATGTCCATGTTCAGGCTGCCGAAGACCACCACGTGCCGGCGCACGAGCATGGGTTTCACTTGAAGGCCGCGTCCATTTCTTGCAGCTTGGCAACGCGACGGTGGCAGTCCTCGTCATCGGCAAACTTGGCCGTGAGGAACGCTGCGACCAGGTCGTTGGCCAGCCACGGGCCAACGATCTGCGCGCCAATGCACATGACATTGACGTCGTCGTGTTCCACACTCTGGTGCGCGGAGTGCACGTCGTGACAGACCGCCGCGCGGATGCCGCGCACCTTGTTGGCTGCAATCGACGCGCCCACTCCGGTGCCGCACACCATGATGCCGCGATGGCACTCACCCGACAGCACTTTGGCCGTCAGCGCCTTCGCGATGTCCGGAAAGTCGACCGGTTTGGCGTCGTAGCTGCCCACGTCGATCACATCGTGGCCCAGTAGCTTGATATGGGCGACGATACCCCCCTTGAGTGCCCAGCCCGCGTGGTCGGAGCCGATAACAAGTTTCATGTGCGACTGCTTTCTTGTGGCTGTCACTTGGTCATGGCGGCGGGTAGGTCGACGCCATAGAACTTCTTGTAGATGGCGCTGAGCTTGCCGTTTTTCAGGTTGGCGACGACCCATTCGTCCAGCTTCGCCAGCAGGCGCGGCTCGCCCTGCTTGATGCCGATGGCCAGATCGAAGTTGCGGATGACGAACTTGGGCTCCCATGGCTTCTGCGGACTCTTGGTCGAAATGGCGTTGACCAGCGCCACGGAGGTGGCGACCATTTCGGCCTGACCGGTGGCACCGGCGGTCACCATGGTGGCGTCGTCGTCATAGCGCACGACCTTGAAGTCGCGGTCCTTGGCCATCGCGCTCAACTCGGTGTCTTGCGTGGTGCCGCGGGTCACGGTGATGCTCTTGCCCTTCAGGTCGGCCCAGTCCTTGATTGCCGTGGTCTTGGGCGCGCCGACGACCGACTGCAGTACAGCATAGGGCTTGGAGAAGTCGATCACCTTGGCGCGGTCAGGTGTCACCGACAGCGTGGAGATGATGACGTCGGCCTTGCCGGAGTTGACGTTGGGGATGCGGGTGGCTCCGGTGGTCGGGATGAATTCGAGCTCCAGCCCCCAGTCCTTGGCCAGCAATTGCGCCGTCTCCACGTCGGAGCCGGTGGGCTTCATGTTGGCGTCCATCATGCCGGCGGGCGGAATCGCCACGTCGGTGGAGATGCGAATCTTCTTGGCTTTCATCATGTCGTCTAGCAGGTCGGCGTGCGCGGCGAGGGCGACGACGACCAAGCAGGACGCCACGAGGGCGGTGCGGGCGCTTTTGATCAGGGTCATGATTTCTCCTTCGGGTTTTACGGGTGGTTGAAAAGAAAAGCGTTGACGCAACTACAGGTCGCTCTGAATAAAGCGCTTGAGCTCGGGGGTCTGTGGGCTGTTGAGGATGTCGGTCGTGCCGCACTCCCAGGCCCGTCCGGCATGCATGAAGACGATCTGGTCGGCCACGCGGCGCGCGAAAGCCATCTCGTGGGTGACCATCACCATGGTCATGCCGCCGGCGGCCAACTCCTCGATCACCTTCAGCACTTCGCCGCGCAGTTCCGGGTCGAGAGCGGAGGTTACTTCGTCGAACAGCATCACCTTGGGTTGCATTGCCAGCGAGCGGGCGATCGCGACGCGTTGCTGCTGCCCGCCGGAAAGCTGTTCCGGATAAGCGACGGCCTTTTCACTCAGGCCAACGCGGGCCAGCACCTCGTGCGCCAGCGTGCGCGCTTGCGCCTTGACCATGCGCTTGGCAGCGCGCGGCGCCAGCATGATGTTCTCTTCGATGGTGAGGTGTGGGAACAGGTTGTAGCTCTGGAACACGATGCCCAGGTCCAGCCGCAGCGCCTTCAGGTCCACCGCAGGATCGTCGACCCGGCGACCGCACACGGTGATCTGTCCGCTGTCCACCTTTTCGAGGCGGTCTATGCATCGCAGCGCCGTGCTCTTTCCCGAGCCGCTGCGACCGATGATCGCCGTCACCTGCCCGCGCTGCGCATCCAGGTTGACGCCGGCCAACACCTTGTTGGCGCCAAAGCTCTTGTGTACGTCGCGCAGCACCACCGCTGCGCCATTGCTGTCCATGGGAGTATTTGTCATGTGAGGGAAAGCTGGGCCTGCTGGTGGAGTGCCGCCGTCGCTGACGGGCTGGCGAAGGCGCCGCGGCGCTCCAGGCGCAGGCTCCAGCGCGACAAGGGATAGCACAGTGCGAAATAGATCACCGCGACCATCGCGTAGATGAGGAAGGGCTCGAACACGGAGTTGTTCATGATTTGGGCTGACCGCGCCAGTTCGACGAAACCCACTACCGAGGCCAGCGAGGTGTTCTTGACGATCTGCACCATGAAGCCCACCGTGGACGGTGTGGCGATGCGAACCGCCTGCGGCAGCACCACCATGCGCATACGCTGACCGCGCGTCAGCGCCAGGCATTCGGCTGCCTCCCACTGTGCCTTCGGCACGGACTCGATACAGCCGCGCCAGATCTCGCCGAGGTAGGCCCCGACATAGATCGTGAGCGAAAGGCCGGCCGCTGTCAGCGGCGAAATCTTGAAGCCCAACTGCGGCAAGCCGAAGAAGGTCATGAACAGGATAACCAGCAGCGGTGTGCCCTGGATCAACTGGACGTAGCTCGAGGTCAGCCAGCGCAGCGGCCTCGACGGCGAGATGCGGCAGAGCGCCACTGTGAGCCCGAGCAGGCCGCCGCCCACGAAGGCGATCAGCGACAGGCCGATCGTCCACAGCGTGCCATGCCACAGGTACAGGAAGTGGCTGGCGTTGAGGCTGCTCGTCATCGCTTTGCCTCCCGTCACAGGGCTGTGCCGAGACGGCGCCGACGCGCAAACAGCAGCATGCCGACGCCCCAGAAGCTGGCCCGCATCATCAGCGACAGCAGCACATAGCCGGCACCAACCACGACGTAGGTCTCGAAGGGCCGGTAGGTATCGGACTGAACGAAATTGGCGGCCGCCGTCAGCTCCTCGGCTGAGATCTGCGAACAGACCGATGTCGCCAGCATCAGCAGCACGAACTGGCTGGTGAGCGCCGGGTACACCCGCTCCATTGCCGGCAGCAGTACCACGTGCCAATACACTTGTCGGCGGCTGAGGGCCAGGCATTCGGCGGCCTCAAGCTGCCCCTTGTGGATGGAGTCGAAGCCGGCACGCATGATCTCGGTGGCGTAGGCACCGACATTGATGGTCAGCGCTGCCAGCGCCACCGAAACCGCCGGCAGCTTCAGGCCAAGGCTGGCCAGCCCGAAATAAACCAGGAAGATCTGCACCAGCAGCGGGGTATTGCGGATCATCTCCACGTAAACCGTGCTGGCGCGCCGCGCCCAACCCCGGTTGCTGCGCCGACCGATTGCGCAGAAGGTGCCGATCACGAACCCGGTCAGCGTGGCGCCAGCCGCCAGGCGGATGGTCATCCAGGCGCCGTCGACGAACATCGGCCAGCGCTCCAGGACCGTGGCGAAATCCAGGGTCATGGTGCGCTTGCCTTGGAAGGACGCACCTGGCCCGACATGCGGTCGTAGACGCGGAACAGGGCCTGGTTGCCATTGCAGCCCTCACCGTGGGCGCGGGCGTCCAGGTACTGGGTGGTGACCAGCGCGGTGGCCGGCAGTGGCACGTTCTGGGCCTGGGCTTGTTGCTGAACCAGGCGCAGGTCTTTGAGCATCAGATCGATTCGAAAGCCCGCCGACGCATCGCCTTCGATCATCGCTGTGCCCAGCTTGTCCAGCATCCACGAAGCGGCTGATCCTCCCAGCAGCACTGTGCGCAACTGGTGCAGGTCCACACCGGCAGCGCGGCCCAGCGCCAGCGCTTCGCAGATGGCCTGGATGTTGACGCCGCAAATCAGTTGGTTGCACAGCTTGACGGTCTGACCGGCGCCGCTGGCGCCCACATGGGTGATAGTGGTCCCCATCCCGGCGAAAAATGGCCGAGCCTGCTCGAACGCCGGCGCATCGCCGCCGGCCATGATCGACAGCGTGGCATTCTTCGCGCCCAGCGGCCCGCCCGACACCGGAGCGTCGACAAAGGCAACACCGACTCGCGCCAAGTCGGCATGCATGCGTCGCACGGAATCGGGCGCAATGGTGCTCATGTCGATCACCAACCGGCCGCTTGGCGGATGCGCCAGCAGGCCGCCGTCGCCATAGACCACGGCCTCGACATCGGGCGTGTCCGGCAGCATGGTGATCACCACGTCAGCGCCGGCGGCAACCTCGGCGACATTGACCCCAGCGCGAATGCCGGCGCCGGCCAGGGCATCGACGGCTTCGCGCCGCACGTCGTAGGCCGTGACGCGGTGCCCGGCCTTCGCCAGGTTGAGTGCCATCTCGCGACCCATGGTGCCGATGCCGATGAAGCCGACGTTTGCGGTGCTGGCTGGCTGTGTCATCATTTTTTCTCTTTGCTGATGCGTGTCCTGGCGGCCGGTGCGCGCGCTGCTGGCGCAGTCCCTTGCGGCGCCATTGCCTTCTTGCGGCGCAACTCGTCGCCGATGTGGAAGTGCAGGCGCAGCGCCAGATCGGCAGAGTCGCCGTCGCCCGTGATCACTGCTTGCAGCAACCGGCGGTGATCATCTACCACGGTGGCCTTCATCGCATCGTCGATCACCCGGCGTCGGTCGCGATGCGAACGGGTGAGCAAGGTCGCCATCGCCGTGTACAACTGCGCAATCACGTCGGACTTGCTGGCGCGCACCAGTGCGAGGTGGAAGTCGAAATCGGCGAGACCGCCATCAGCATCGTTCATCGTGGCCTCGATCGCGTCCAGCGCCTCACGAAGCCGCTCGATGTCGGCGGTGGTGGCGCGCTGGCACGCAAGGCGAATGGCCTGGCATTCGAGCGCGATCCGGGCCTGCATCACGTCGTCGATGGCATCGGGCACTTGAGCAAGAGAGAACGCGAACACATCGCCCAGGACCGAGACATCCGGTTGGCATACGACGGTGCCCACTCGCTCGCGGATCTCCACCACGCCCATCATGGACAGTGCACGCAGCGCCTCGCGAACGACAGGGCGGCTGACGCCCAGCTGCAGCGCCAGTTCGCGCTCAGGCAACAGCCGGTCGCCGTTGCGGATGGTGCCTTCGAGCAGCTGGTCACGCAGAAAGCCAAACACCTTGGCGAAGCCGCCACCCTGCGCCCCTGCCTTTGGACGGGTGATGCTGGGTGCCGGGGCCGTTCGGGTGCTTGTCATACCGTGATCTTACCAACGGCTGACCAGATAAACACCCCGGATAATCCCTGAGCATTGCAGAGTGGGTGTCCGCACTCGGCCAAGCCTTCTACTTTCGCTGCAACTCAGCCCATCATTGGCCTTGAGCGATTGGACCGCCAGCAAGCAGTCTGGCGTAAACGACTGGACTCGCTGCACTGAAGCCGCATAGTCGGCAAAAATCCCGCTGCACCTCCGATGGTCCGCTTACTGATTCTTGGACGAAAATCGAACGTCAGCTTGACTCAAGCGGGAGCACCCGCAACGGGCACTTAGCTCGTGCCAACCAGTGACTGCAGTCTGGCAACCTGTTCTCTATGCCGGCTTTGTGGTTTGCCAATCAGGGATGGCCATCTCAGGACAACCAACAGCCTTACGTCTTCGTTTTTGATGGCGGTCGCTCGACTTCAGTGATTCCCAAATTGCCAATCTTGTCTTGCCTTGGCGACTTTTCCATCGACACGGTGCCAGAACAGCACGCCGAGGTGGGTGTCATCAGCAACGCATCGAGCCCAGACCTCAGTCTGACGGATACTGCGCCGCCCCCAACCTTGTTAAAACGTCGTGCGCGGAGCAATTCATCAGCGTCATGGATGAAATGTCTTCCTTCAACTTCCATCGCGCCTGTGCGCTTGAGCCAGTTGGTCGGCCAGCAGCTTCATGAAAAACCCACCCACCACCGACCGCGCCTGGTTGGCGCGCCGCTTTCCCGAATGTGCGAAGTAGATGTCGGCGAGAGGTACCCGATTTGGCGTCTCGTTTACATAGCGGTAAATCGGCGCAATGAACTCCTCGAATGAACCTTTTGAGTCAGCCATCGTTGCCACCCAGATCGCCCATTCCGGCTTGGCAGCGGGACTGCGGCTGTCAAGCGGTGTTCCATAGTTGAGCCGATGCTTCGCATAGAAGGCGAGTTCCTTCTGCATGACTTCTTTTTGAAAAAGGGAGAGACCGAAGACAGTGTCCCACGCGAGGTTGTACTTCTGGCTCCAGGTACCCGATTGATCAAATGCGAGCCGGTAGTGGTCACCGTCGTCGGCCATACGCTGCCAGCGCTCGGCGTAGTCTTCGGCGATGGCGCGGTATTTGGCAGCGTCCACCTGCTTGCCCTGCATCGCGGCGAGCTTTGCGTAGCAGGCGATCGCGACCACGGACTTCGCGGAGAGATTCACGCTGTGGCCCATCATTCCGGTGAAATCGTCGGTGACTAGCTGCGCCTCGGGATCGAGTCCGTGCTGGACGAGATAGTCCGCCCAATGTGTGAGCTGGTCCCACTGTGCCGCGGCATAACCGGCGTGGCCTTCACGCAGGCACACTGCGGTGGTGAGCGTCAACATGTTGCCGCATTCCTCCACCGGCATCTGAGCCACCTCGGTCTGATGGGGTAGGTGGAAATTCTTGTAAACCTGTCCATTGGCCTTCGGATACAAACCCAGGTCGTGCGCCGGGAATCCGAATTTCCATTGATCGCTGCGGCAATAGTCAAAGATGGGATCCAGCATACCCTTCATCAACTCCGGGTTGGCGTAGATGAAGAGCGGCGCCGACTTATAGTTGACGTCCACGGTGCCCATGCAGGCGTTGCTGAAGTTCTCCTTGGAGAAAAAGAACGGGCGACCATCGGGCGCGGCGACCAGCTTGCAGGCGCTGATCGCCTGACGGTATGCCAGCCCGATGAGGCTGGCGTATTGAGCGCCTCCGACCCGCTCGGCCTCTGCGAGCAGGTGGTCATCGTGGGCGATGCAGCGCTCGCGCACCGATGCACGCTCCGCATACGCTTCGTTGAGCATCTTCTCGGGCGATGCGCCCTCATGGCGCCTCCACCATGCGCGTAGCGGCGCGCCGAAATACTCCACTGAATATTCGTCGTCGTAACCGATCAGCGCAACGCTATCGCCCTCAGTTTTCGCAGAACACGACAAATCCAACTTCACCGCGAGCACCGTCTCGCCCCAATAGGTCGACTTGCGCGGCATGGGCAGCAAGTGCTCGTCGCTCAGCACACCACGCTCCACAAACGCGGCGCGACAATAGTCGATATCCCCCACCAGAGCTTCGGCATTGCGCGGCACCGCCAGCAGGGCCGTGCCCCAGTCGATGCGAAGATCATCACCCGCCTTCTGCAGGATCGGCTGCTGCTCATTGCGAAAGCTGAGCGCGAGCAGCGCACCGGCTTCCTGACGTTTCCACAAGACTTTCTGGTGCGGCACGTTGACCGCCCATTGCGAGGTCATGTCAAGGTAAACCTCGACCTGGTGAACCGCGCCGTCGAGAGAGCGTGTACGAAAGAAAACATAGCTCGCCGGCCGTGACAGCAGTTCCAGGTCGGCAAGCAGCAGCGGACTCATGAAAACGACCTCCAGTTCGACCGGACCCGCCTCAAATTGGTAGATCGTCTGCGTGGGTCGCACCTCGAGCGATGTTTGCTGGACGCTGACTGCAAGCACTTCCGGTCCGCCCATGAAACGCATCGGTGTGCCATCGACACGTACCATGCCGCACAGGGCGAACTCAGTGCCGGTCCAGTGCCGTGGCCACTGGTCGTAGAGGTGATCAGCGAATGACCAACAACTGGTGTAGGGATCGATCGTGATGAGGGGTACCGCGGGCGGCCGCAATTGGCACTTCATGTCAGTCGGATTTCAGATCGTATTTCTTCACGACCGCCGCCCATCGGTCGGTCTCCTGATTGATGAATACGGAAAACTCCGCCGGAGTGTTGCCCACCGGAATGATGTCCACTTTTGTGAGTTGCGTGACTACGGAAGGATCTTTCATGATCGCCTGGATTGCGGTCGCGAGTTTGTCGATAATCGGGCGCGGCGTTCCTGCAGGGGCGAACACGCCATGCCACGCGCTCGCCTCAAATCCGGGCAGAAACTCTGCAATTGCGGGCAAGTCGGGGGCCGATTTGAGGCGTGTCGGCGTGGAGACGGCGATCGCGCGCACCTTGCCGGCCAGAACTTGGGGCCATGCCGTGACCGAGTTGTCGAACATGAGCTGTACCTGGCCGCCCATGACATCCATCATCGCCGGTCCGCTTCCCTTGTACGGGACGTGCGTCATGTCGGTCTCTGTCCTCATCTTGAAGAGTTCGGAGGCGAGATGGATAGAGGTCCCCGCGCCTGGAGTTGCATAAAAGACCTTGCCAGGATTTTTCTTGAGATAGGCGATAAGTTCGGGCACCGATTTGACCGGCAGGTCCTTGTTCACCACGAGTACGTTCGGCACTAGGCTCAACTGCGAGATCGCGATGAAGTCTTTGCGATGGTCATACGGCATGTTTTTGTAAAGGGAGGGATTGATGCCGTGCGTTGAAACTGTTCCCAGCAGCAGCGTGTAGCCATCAGGTGGCGCGGTGGCGACACTGGCGCTGCCTGTGTTGCCGCCAGCGCCCGGCTTGTTCACGACGATGAAAGGCTTGCCAAGTCGCTCGCTCAGTTGTTGTGCGATCAGGCGTCCCAGCGCGTCGGTGGGTCCCGCAGCGGCAAACGGAACGACAAGCGTGACTGGCTTGCTCGGGTATTGCGCCGCGTTTTGGGCAAAGGCAGCCGAGGCACCGAGGGCTACCGCGAAAATCAGCAGCGACGAAAGTAGTCTTTTCATTGAAATCTCCTGAAATAGTTATAAACGTGAACGGTTGTAGATTATTTCGACCAGTTGCAGGGTTTGCACGTTGTCACGGGAATTCGTTTCGAAAATACAGCTACTCTCGAACGCGTCAACGAGATGCTCTATCGTCGCGGCGTACGAGTCATGGTATCGGCTTGACTTGTTCCCGTTGCAACTCACTGACGTAAGACATTTTGCTCTGAACCTTGGGCAAAAGAAATGTTCACCATCACCGACCTGGGCCTCACTGGAGAACTGGCTCGCTGCCTGGCCACTACCAATGTGATTGAGTCACCGAACTCGGTGGTGAGACGAGTCAGTGGTCGGGTGACCAACTACAAGGATGTCGAGATGGCGCTGCGCTGGACTGCTGCGGGCTTCATGGAGGCAGAGAAATCGTTCAAGAAATTGCGCGGTCACGCCGAACTGAAAACCCTGATAGACGGTCTTCGCCCTAACGCCCAACAACTCAAGAAGGCAGCATAATATTCATGACCACCGACTCAAACCTGCAACTGCGGTCGGGACATCGCCCAATTATGCTTCACCGCGTGAGCAACCGGCGTGCGGATAGTTAGGCGAGCGGGAGGTAAAGGGTCATTGGCACATCGACACGCGGGAAGGATCCGTATCGATCATAGAACGACATCGCTTTTTCATACTTTGCCTCCGTCAGTGGCGCTTGGACACCAACAAGACTTCGGGCGCGCAGATATCAGTCGACAGCACAGTCGATCAAAATCTCGCCCAATCCGGCTGCTCTACGATCACTAGCGGGTGCCATGCGAAAACACGGAACAGGATGACGCAGCAGTTTCTTGAGCTTCGTGTCACTAAGTTGTCGGACGACTACTTGTGCTGCACTGAGGGCATGGAAACCCAGGATCTTCCTGGGCGCCGCATCATCCGTCCAGGACTGGACCGCGCTGCAGCAAAGTTTCAGCCGAGAGTCCAGCGCGGTCAAGTAACTGGCGCTGTACCGACAGATCACCTAATGCGCTTCCCGCGGACCGCTTAAAACAAAAAAGGTTTATCTTCTAAAGATAGATAACGATCATTCCTTTTATCAATCGACAAGGCCAAAATCCAGCCATCAGATGAGCGTGACGGCAACGACTGGCCAAAGGGGATGCCCCGGGCATCGGTTCTTATGTCAATACGAAGGAAACAATATGGTCAAGCGTCAATCGCATGCAGTGCGGCTCAAAGTCTCTAGCACTGACCTGGCCACGGCCTACCCCGGCAAGCCAGTCAAAGCGGAGAAATGAGCTGTTCACGAACCCGCCTTTACATCAAACCCTATGACCATGACAAGCCACCTTGATTCCAACCAGTCGCCCGAAGAATCCGGACTGAGAAAAGGCCTGACCAGCTACGGTGACCAAGGGTTTTCGCTCTTTCTGCGCAAGGCCTTCATCAAAGGCGCCGGCTTCACGGACGCAGCGCTGGACCGGCCCGTTATCGGCATTGCGAATACCGGCAGCTCGTACAACCCCTGTCACGGCAACGTGCCGCAATTGATCGAGGCCGTCAAGCGCGGCGTCATGCTGGCGGGGGGGTTGCCTATGGATTTTCCCACGATCTCCATTCACGAGAGCTTCGCAGCCCCGACCAGCATGTACCTGCGCAACCTGATGTCCATGGACACGGAGGAGATGATCCGTGCCCAACCCATGGACGCGATTGTCATGATTGGCGGCTGCGATAAGACCGTTCCCGCGCAGCTCATGGGCGCGGCATCGGCAGGCATTCCCGCTATCCAGTTGATCACCGGCTCCATGCTGACCGGCTCGCACCGGGGCGAGCGCGTGGGTGCATGCACCGACTGCCGCCGCTATTGGGGCAAGTTCCGCGCGGGGGAGATCGACGCTGATGAAGCTGCAGCCGTGAACAACCAGCTGGTAGCCAGCGTAGGTACCTGCTCCGTCATGGGCACCGCCAGTACCATGGCGTGCGTTGCAGAGGCTCTGGGGATGACAGTTCCCGGCGGCGCGTCGCCTCCAGCCGTTACGGCAGACCGCATCCGCATCGCAGAGGAGACCGGTGCACGAGCGGTCCAGATGGCGCACGACCACCTGACCATCGACAAAATTTTGACACCTGCGGCGTTCGAGAATGCGATGCGCGTACTCCTGGCCATAGGCGGATCCACCAACGGCATCGTGCACCTCGCGGCCATCGCCGGCCGCGTCGGCCTGGAAATCGATATGCAGGCGCTGGACAGAATGGGGCGCGAAACCCCTGTCTTGTTGGACCTCAAGCCATCGGGTCAGCACTATATGGAAGACTTCCACAAGGCCGGCGGCATGGCTACACTGCTGCGGGAACTTAAGCCCTTGCTGCGCCTGGAAGCCATGACGGTGACCGGGCGAACGCTGGGTGAGGAAATTGAACTAGCGGGCCCAGGCTTCGCGCAGGAAGTCGTCCGTTCCATCGACAAGCCGATCTACCCACACGGCGCTATTGCTGTATTGCTGGGCAACTTGGCGCCCGGTGGCGCCATCATCAAGCAGTCTGCAGCCGACGCGAAACTGATGGAGCATGAAGGACGCGCGGTGGTATTCGAGAACATGGAGGACATGGTCAACCGCATTGATCGGGACGACCTGGATGTCAGTGCCTCGGACATCCTTGTCCTGAAGAATATCGGACCCAAAGGCGCACCAGGAATGCCCGAAGCGGGTTACATCCCGATCCCGCTCAAGTTGGCACGAGCTGGAGTCAAGGACATCGTTCGGATTTCGGACGGCCGGATGAGCGGAACGGCCTTCGGCACCATCGTGCTGCACGTGACACCGGAGGCCGCTGTGGGTGGTCCATTGGCGCAAGTGCGCAATGGTGACCGCATCCGCTTAAGCGTTCGCAAGCGGGAGATTAGCCTATTGATCTCCGAGGAAGAGCTTGCAGCACGAACGCTCAACAACGTGATGATCGAGCCGACAGCAGATCGAGGCTATCTCAAGCTATTCCTGCAATCCGTCACGCAGGCCGACAAGGGGGTTGATTTCGACTTTCTTCGGGCGCCGAAGATCACCGGAAAAACTCCCGAGTCCTGACGTGGGGCACCCTCCCCAATGCGCCATGACACGGATCGACCAGAGCCCTCAGCGATCCTGCTTCCCGCTCTGATCACCCGCGGGCCGTTCCGGGGTCGGCGTCGCAAAAACGGCTTGAGCCTCGACCAGGAAGGCCCGTGCCAGAGAGGAGCGTGGGCCCTGCTCGCCCCAGATGAGACCGACGTGACGCACAGGTGCGCGCTGCGGCAAGGGAATACGGACAATCGCCAGTCCGGATTGCCCAAGGTACGCCCAATCGGGTAGCAGGGACACACCCAGGCCTTGCGCCACCAAAGCGGCAACCGCCATCAGCCCGTCGATCTCCAGACGTTGGCGCGGCCGTATGCCCTGATCGCGCAAATAGCGGTCCGCCAGCTGTCCGCCCAGTACCGACCTGTCATAGCGGATGAAGGGCTCTGCGCGCAGCAGTTCGTGGGCATCGCGATCGGCCATTTCAAGGGGAGCCACGACCACCAACGGCTCCTCCACTAGAGAGCACCAGGCGCAGCTTTTCCCTACGGCGAACTGCGGCTCCACCACGATCGCGGCATCAATGGCGCCGGTGCTGACCTGGCGACACAACTCCACCGAGGACCCCGTGGCGACGAAGACGTTGAGCTCGGGGAAACGCGCGTAGAGCCGCTTGAGAACCGGCGGCAACACGCTGGTCATGGCCGAAACGAAGACACCCAGCCGCAATTCACCCAAGGCGATCCCGTCGCCCGCAATCGCACGGAGGTCGCGTATGTCGCGCAGCACAGCACGCGCAGGCTCCAGAATCTTTAACCCGGCCTCGGTCGCTTTGACCGATCGCCCGGCGCGCCGGATGATCGCCACACCGAGTTCCTCCTCCAGCGCATGCACGCGCGCCGCAATGGCGGCCGGCGTCAAGTCGAGCCTTCTGGCCGCTTCTGCAATTGAACCAACCTCGACCACCGTCACGAAGCTCAAAAGAAAGCGGGCGTCCATGTTTTGCCTTGGAGAAATATCATTCTAAAACATTAATAATTTTATCTTATGAACATATCTAAAACCTATTTAATTTGCTTGCTAATACGCCGAAACTCTGCGAAATAGACACTGCGCCCCTGCCTATTTGCCAAGTAAACTCATTCGTAGAACCGCCAATGGATCATTTCGTCGTCTTGGAACCCAGACCTGCTTGAACACCTGCAGCCGTCAACTTTTCAGTCACCCATCCAAGGAACCACCATGTCAAACCGAATTCGCGGCGTTCTGGCCCCCGTGCTCACCCCATTTGACGAGCGACTGAAACCCGACGTTCAGCGCTTTATTGCGCACTGCCGCTGGTTGATCGACAGTCAGGTCGGTCTGGCCATTTTCGGAACCAACTCGGAGGCCGCATCGCTGTCGGTTGACGAGCGTATTTACCTGACCGACGCGATTTTGGCAGCGGGCATTCCAGCGGCACGACTCATGCCGGGAACCGGCGGCTGCTCGATCACGGACGCCATCCGGTTGACCAAGCACGCGGTGGAAAACGGCGCTGCGGGTGCGCTGATGCTGCCACCATTCTTCTTCAAGGGCGTGTCGGACGAGGGCTTATACGCCTACTACTCCGAAGTCATCGAGCAAGTGGGCAGCGATCGCCTGAAGGTCTATCTCTACCACATTCCCCAGTTCACGCAGGTGCCGATCACGCTGAACCTCATCGAGATGCTGCGCAAGCGTTACCCCGACACGGTGGTTGGCGCCAAGGATTCTTCGGGAGTGTGGGACAACACCAAAGCAATGATCGACAACTTTGCCAAAGACGGTTTTGACGTTTTCCCTGCCAGCGAGTCGCTGCTCTCCAAAGCATTGCCGCTGGGCGCCGTGGGCTGCATCAGTGCCACTGTGAACATGAACCCCGCCGGCATCCACTCGCTCTACCAAGGCTGGAACACGCCACAGGGAGAAACCCTGCAGGCCAGCGCCGATGTGATCCGCAACATCTTCCAGGCTGTTCCCATGATCCCGGCGATGAAGCGGGTGGTCGCGGAATTTTCCGGCGATCCGGTCTGGAAGACGGTGCGCCCGCCTCTGTGCGCCCTGAACGGTGCCAACACCGAGAGCGTGCTGGCGGCCTTGCGCAAGGCGCTGTTCAGCATGCCGGGCTATCCGCGCAGTTAGGCGACCGGCGCACTGGGTCTGAAGAAAAAATCACCAACCACGGGGAAACCAACAGCCCATCAAGAGAGAAGCCACCGTCAACCGTCGCAGCGCTGTGCCAGCATTTCCATCAATCAACTATTCCATCCAGGAGACAAACATGACTATGCCCAAATTCCTTTCTTGCACAACCTTCAGGCAACGCTTCGCGCCCGCTCTGGCCGTCGCTCTCGCCAGTGCGGCGCTGGCAGGCCCCGCACTGGCTCAGGCCCCGCAGCAGACCATCACTATGTGGAGTCATTGGCCGGACGAACAGTCCAAGCGCAGCTTCATCGAAGAGCGCGTAAAACAGTTTGAGGCGGCCACACCGCAGTGCAAGGTCAACCTGCAATTCATCCAGAAATCCGACCTCTACGCGTCGGTCAAGACCTCGGTGCGGACGGGGCAGGCACCCGACATCTTTTGGCTTGAGCCCGACGAAATTGCCTTTGCCAAAAGCGGGTTCCTGGAGCCGCTGGACAGCTACATAAACCTGAACAACCTGGAAGACTGGGCGCGCCAGGCCTGGACCCACAACGGCAAGGTCTACGGACTGCCAGTGGAGGCCTATACCGTCGAGCTGTACTACAACAAGGACTTGCTGAAAAAGGTCGGCGTCACCCTCCCGCCGAGCATGCAACTGTCGCAGGCTCAATTCATCGATCTCGTGAAGAAGTCTGCCGCCGCCGGCATCACGCCGGTGGCCTCAGGCGTGGGCGATCGTCCTTACCCTGGCGCCTATTTTCTGCAAGAGGTGTTGCTGCGCAAACTTGGGCTTGACGACTATCGTTCTCTGCTCACAGGCAAGCTCTCGTTCAGTGACCCTCGTGTGATAGAAGGCATGAACTGGGTCAAAGAGCTGGTCGATGCCGGCGCCTATCCGAAGAGCTTTTCGAACCTCAAACTAGGTGAATCGCACTACTACTTCCACACCAATCCGGGCGCCATGATGTTCCCGATCGCCAGTTGGTACACCGGGCGCGCGTTCGTGCCAGCTGAGAAAGGCGGACAACCTCAAGGCTTCCAACTAGGCCTTATGAAGTATCCGGCGATGAACGGCTCGAAATGCCCTGAGTGCAAGACGCTTGCCGTCGGCGGCAGCTACGTGATGTACTCGCGCAGCAAAAACAAGGATTGCGCAGGCAAAGTCCTCAACTCCATCGCCACAGTCGAAAACGGCAACAAGTGGATGGAGAGCGTGTTGCTGCAGACCGGCGTGCGTACCGATCCTTCGCGCATTCAGAGCATCCACGCACAGTATTTCAAGGACCTGCAGGAGCGCAGCATTGGTGCGAAATACTTCATCGGTACACCGCTGCACTTTATGAGCGGCAAGTGCGGGGACACCTTCTCGCAGGTACTCAATCGCGCCTTCCCAGCCGGCCAGATCAGCGTCAAGGATGCGGCCGTCCAGATGGACGCCGCCTGCAAAGTGGCGTCCTGATATTTTTGCAATGGCGCCCATACCTGTCCCCAGCGCCTCGCCTGCAGCCAAGTCTCGGTGGCGCCAGCAACTCGATTCCCTGCTGGTACCACCTGAGGCGGACTCGCGCCGCACATCGTGGCCGACCTTGATGCTGTTTCTCGCGCCGGCGCTGCTGGTGTACGCGGCGCTCACCGCCTACCCAGTAGTGCGGACTTTCTACAACAGCTTCTTCATCATCAACGACATCGTTTCTTCGGATTTTGTCGGGCTAGCCCATTTCGCCGAGGTCTTTCACGACGCCACTTTTCTGGCAGCGGTGCGCAACACGGCGATCTGGTCCATGGTTGCACCATTCTTCGATGTGGGAACGGGCTTGCTGCTGGCGCTCTGTCTGTACGCGGGTGTTCCTTTCGCGCGCTTTCTTCGCGTGGCCTGGTTCGCGCCGGTGCTGCTGTCCTACGTGGTGGTGGGCATCATGTGGGTCTGGATCTACAACTACGATTGGGGTGTAGTCAACGTCGCACTGCGCAACGTCGGCTTGGGCGATTGGGTGCAAGCCTGGATCGGCGACCCTAAGTTCGCGCTGGCCTCGCTCATAGTGACTCACGCCTGGAAATGGGCGGGCTTCAACATGGTAGTTTGCTTGGCCGCGCTTCACTCGCTGCCTTCCGAAGTGCTCGAAGCAGCGGAACTGGACAACTGCGGCTGGTGGGACAAGCTGGTGCACGTGATCGTTCCCATGCTCTGGCCAACACTGCTCAACCTCTACATCCTGGCTTTTATCGGCAAGATGAAGGTGTTTGACTTGGTCTGGGTCATGACCGAAGGTGGCCCCATGTGGGCGACCGAAACGGTTTCCACCTATGTCTACAAGCGCGCTTTTAACTGGAACACTTTCGATCTGGGCTACCCGTCGGCGATCGCCGTTGTATGGTTCTTTGTGGTCGTGGGCTTCGTGGTGTTCTTCAACTTGCTGTTTCGCCGGCGCGAGCGCCTGGAATACTGATGACTATGCGTGCTACCCCTTCCTACGGCGACTCGGCGTCACGCCTGCTGCGGCAGGGCGGTCTGATGGCCATCATCACCTTGTACACCCTGTACTCGGCGATGCCTTTCGTCTGGCTTGGTGCGATGTCGCTACGCACCACGCCCGAGATCAGCGCGGCGCATTTCGCCTGGCCGCAGACCATGCATTGGGAAAAATTCCGCATCGCCTGGGTGGACTCCAACTTTGCCCAGTATTTCTGGAACAGCACGGTCATCGTGGGCGCTGCCGTGGCCATGGTGACGGTGTTCGGCGCAGCCGCTGCGCACTGTCTAGCGCGCTACAACTTTCGTGGCAATCGTCTCATCTACTTCACGCTGTTCAGCTCCATCGTTTTCCCGCCCCAAATCATCCTGATCTCGTTGTTTCAGGTGCTGGTGGACTATGAGCTTTACAACACACGCCTGGGTCTCACTTTGGTGTACGTGGGCTTGCAATTGCCACTCACCGTGTACCTGCTGGAAGGCTTCTTCGCGCGCATTCCGCAGGACCTGTTCGATGCCGCCAAGATTGACGGCTATTCGGATTTCGAGATCTTCTGGAAGATCGTTCTGCCGGTGGGAATGCCCGCCATTGCCACCACCATCATCCTGAACTTCATTCAACTGTGGAACGAGTTCCTGTTTGCGGTGGTGTTGATCAGCGATCCCAGTCTGCGCACTTTGCCCATCGGCATCCGCGCCTTCATGGGCGACTACTTCCAGGATATTGGAATGATCGCCACAGGAATGATGATCGCCGTGATACCCGTGTTGATCGTCTACGCCTTCTTCTCGGAAAAACTGATTCAGGGCATGACAGCTGGAGCAGTGAAATAGGCCTACAGCTTCTATCCACACCCGCACAACGGAGATATCCCATTGGCTAACGTCACTCTGAAAAATATCTGTAAAAGTTACCACGGTGCCACTGCACTGTCTGTCGATGACGTCTCATTCACGGTGAACGATGGTGAATTCATGGTCTTGCTCGGCCCTTCGGGTTGCGGTAAGTCGACCACGCTGCGCATGATTGCCGGCCTCGAATCGATTACCCGAGGAAACATGGAGATCGATGGCCGTGAAGTCAACGAGGTCGCCGCCAAGGACCGCGACATTGCCATGGTGTTCCAGTCCTATGCGCTTTACCCGCACATGACCGTCGCAGAGAACCTGAGTTTCGGCCTGAAGCGGCGCAAGGTGGTCAAGACCGAAATTGCCGAAAGGGTGAAGAAAGCCAGCGCCATCCTCGGCCTGGACGAGTTGCTCGAGCGCAAGCCTTTCGCGCTCTCGGGTGGACAGCGCCAGCGCGTGGCGCTAGGCCGCGCCATCGTGCGCGAGCCCAAGGTCTTCCTGTTTGACGAGCCGCTGTCGAACTTGGATGCGGCCTTGCGCGTCAACACCCGCAACGAACTGGTGCGCTTGCACCAGCGTTTGAAGGCCACGATGATTTACGTCACGCACGACCAAGTCGAGGCCATGACCATGGGCCAGCGCATCTGCGTGATGAACAAGGGACGAGTGGCGCAGATCGGTCGACCAATGGATGTGTACCGCGCACCGGCCGATGCCTTCGTCGCACGCTTTCTGGGAAATCCGCCGATGAATATCGTGCGCGCCCAGGTGTTGGAACAAAATGGAATGCGCCACGCCAAAGTGGGCCAGTGCGTTCTGCCTTTGGCGCGCTGGCAGGACGCATCCTTCAACGCTTTGAACGAGGTCTTGCTTGGCGTGCGGCCCGAAGAACTGTCGATCACCACACATGCGGACAGTGAGCTTGCCGTGCTGCGCGGCAACGTACGCGGGGTGGAACCCCTGGGCGCAGAAACACTGGTGATGGTGGAGCTCGACGGCAATGCAGGCGAGATCACCGCGCGGCTGCACCGCGATACTTGTGTGCGCATCGGCGAAGCGGTGGGCCTCCAATGTGCACAGGAGGCCATCTATCTGTTCGACGTCGTCACCGAAAAAGCCATTGTGGCCAAGGATCGCTGAGCATGGACGCAATACCCGAGCATCAGGTCCGGTCCATGCGCATTGGCCTCATCGGCGCGGGCTGGGTTACCCAGCATCATCTGACAGCCTGGCGTACGCACGTGGCACGCGCGCGGGTCGTGGCCATTACCGACCCCAACACCAGCCAGGCACAGCTGCGCGCCGGCGCTTTTGGCATCGATCAGATTTTTTCCAACGCGCAGCAGATGCTGGAACGAGGTGAGCTCGACGCCGTGGATGTGGCTGCACCGCGCGAAACCCACGCGCAAATGGTGCGCCTGGCCGCACAGCACGGATTACCCGTGCTGTGCCAGAAGCCCCTGGCCCCAACCTACGAGGAAGCTTGCGCGCTGGTGGCCGAAATCCAGGGTCGCACACGCCTGATGGTGCATGAGAACTGGCGCTTCAGACCCTATTACCGTCAAGCCTCCCGTTGGCTACAGGAGCAACGCATCGGTCAAGTGGTGCAGGCGCAGATGAGCTTTCTAACTTCTGGCCTGATCGCTGACGAGCAAGGCAGGTACGCGACCATCGATCGACAGCCCTTCATGGCCACGCTCAGCCGTGCGCTGGTCATGGAGATACTGATTCACCACATCGACACGCTGCGCTTCCTGCTGGGGAACCTGCAGCTGGTCCACGCACGACTGGGTAAGGGCTGTGATGCCATGGCTGGAGAGGACCGTGCTTCGCTCGTTTTTGAGAACGCCAGCGGTGCCACGGTGATCCTCTTGTCCAATCTGCGTGTCTGGGGTGAACCCGCTGCGAAACCGGATGAACTGCTGTTGGTGGGTGAGCGCGGCTGTATCCGCCTGTCCGGCAACAGCTTGAGTTGCCAGGGCGACAGGCCCGAACAAATCCAGTACGACCTGGCAGCCTGCTACACCGACTCCTACGCCGCTGCCATCGGACACTTTCTGGACCGGCTTTCCGACGGTCAGCAGTTCGAGACCGATCCGCGCGACAACCTGCAGACGCTGCGCCTGGTGGAGGAGATTTACAGCGTGGGCTTGCGTGGTTAGCGGCCCGGAGGCGACGGATGAAATTTTCTTCAGGCTCAAATCTGCCCTGTATCACGGTCCCCCCGAAGGCCACCGACTGCCATCATCACATCTACGACGCCCGCTACCCCGCAGAGGCGAACGCCAGCCTCAGGCCTGCCGACGCATTGGTTGCCGACTACCGCGCTCTGCAGCGGCGCATCGGAACCAGCCGCAACGTCATCGTGCAGCCTTCGACCTACGGCGTAGACAACCGCCTACTGGCGGAGTCCCTAGCCGCGTTCGGCCTGGAGAACGCGCGCGGCGTCGCAGTGGTGAACACCGGCGTGACCGACGCCGAACTGAAGGTTCTACAAAAAGCCGGCGTGCGCGCCATACGCTTCAACCTTGCCCAGCCCGGCACCACCACGCTTGACATGGTGCGCCCGCTGGCGGAGCGCATCGCGCCCATGGGATGGCATATCCAACTCAACGCACCAGCCAACACGCTGCTGCAGGCCAGGGCATTGTGGGGCGACCTGCCGGTGCAAGTGGTGTTCGACCACTTAGGCCGTGTGCCGCAACCCGGGGCGCTGAATCATCCCGGCTTTGCCATGGTACGGGAACTGGTGCAGCAGGGCAAGGCCTGGGTCAAGCTTTCGGGCTTCTACAACGAGAGCATGGTCTGCGCACCTACCTATGCCGACAGCGTTCAGCTGGCCCGCGTATACGCCAGAGAAGGACCGGACCGCGTGGTCTGGGGCAGCGATTGGCCACACCCCACGGAACACGACAAGGGCTGGCCCGACGACGCAAACCTGCTCGACCTGATATGCGAAGTCGTTGCCAATGAAGCAGCCAGAAATCGCATCCTCGTGGACAACCCGGCGCGGCTCTACCAGTTCGAATGACACCTCGCTAGGACCGTCAATTCAAGGAAAATCTTGCCGACTAAATGGACGCACCAGGCTGCCGATTGACCCTAGTCCTATGGGTCTGGGCGGCAAGAGAATTTGAAAATTCAGAGAAATTGTTCGACCTTTCAGGATCGCTCAGGCTCGTTACATCGATATTCACAAAACAGGACCATTGGCAGTGCGATCCCAGTGATGTAGGGCCGGTGCTCTGACACCTAATGAAGAGCCCGCCGGTTCAACGAAAACGAACCCGTAACCTGTGTGACCGCTTTGGCATCCGGGACCAAGGCCGCGAACGTCCGCTCCTCACTTTGCTCAATGACTTCTAGGGGCACCAAGGAGCCAGCGAAGCAATCACGTTGACCGTCAAGTTTCAGGGTACAGCAGTCATAGAAATTGAAGTCTTCTTCACTTCACCCACCCTGCCCTGGACCTTTCGACCAGTGCTTCATACTGGCAGCCAGGAGTGCGCCCCAATCATCTATCGGATGAATCCGCAGTAGTTACCATGCTATGGTGGCTTCGCCGCATGCAAATCATCAGGTACCATTTCTTTGTCATGCAAAGCCCATTTTTTGTGGCAACAATGCCCAACCAGAAAGTCT
>CAITQH010000245.1 GCA_903894475.1 uncultured beta proteobacterium | reverse complement strand
TGGTTTGCGGCAGCTTGTCGAGTTCACGCTGTTCGCGATGACCGAGCTTCTTGCTTGCTGGCGCCGCCTTGATCACAGCTATTTTTGCTTCCGTCTTGGGCTTGGCAACGGCCTTCACCACAGCTTGACTTTCCCGGCTGCGTCTGGACTGGATCAGCCAGTCCTGCACACCGCCTTCGTATTCACGCCACAGGCCGGCGCCTTCGAAGGCAATCGTGCTGGTGACCACATTGTCAAGAAAGGATCGGTCATGGCTCACCAGGAACACGGTCCCTTCGTAGTTTTGCAGCAGTTCCTCCAGCAATTCAAGGGTCTCGATATCGAGGTCGTTGGTTGGCTCGTCGAGCACCAGCACATTGGCGGGTCGGGCAAACAGGCGCGCCAGCAGCAGGCGATTGCGCTCACCGCCTGACAGCGAGCGCACCGGCGAATTGGCGCGGGCCGGAGAGAACAGGAAGTCGCCGAGGTAGCTCTTGACGTGTTTGCGCTGGTTGCCAATCTCGATCCATTCGCTGCCGGGGCTGATGAAGTCCACCAGCGTCGCATCCAGATCGAGCGCGTTGCGCATCTGATCGAAGTAGGCGACCTGCAGATTCGCACCCTGGCGAACCTTGCCACTGTCAGGCTGCAGTTCACCCAGGATCAGTTTCAGCAGCGTGGTCTTGCCGGCGCCATTCGGACCAATCAGCCCGATCTTGTCGCCACGTACGACGGTGGCAGAAAAGTCCTTGATGATGATCTTGTCGCCAAAGGCCTTGCTGGCTTCAGTCAACTCGGCCACCAGTTTGCCACCCAGCACGCCTGCAGCCACATCCATGCGCACCTTGCCGACAACGTCCCGATGTGCGGCGCGACTGGCGCGCAGTTTTTCCAGCCGCACGATGCGACTCTGGCTGCGCGTGCGGCGCGCTTCAACGCCTTTCCTGATCCAGACCTCTTCCTGCGCCAGCAGCTTGTCCGCCTTGGCGCTGATGACCGCTTCCTGCGCCAGTTGCTCTTCCTTGAGAATCAGATACTGAGCGAAATTGCCATCGTAGGAACGCAGAATCCCGCGATCCAGCTCGATGATGCGCGTCGCCACCCGATCCAGGAAAGTCCGGTCATGGGTGATGGTGACCACGCTGCCCTTGAATGCCACCAGCAATTCTTCCAGCCATTCAATCGAATCCAGATCGAGGTGGTTGGTCGGCTCATCGAGCAGCAAGACGTCCGGCTGTGCCACCAGCGCTTGCGCCAGGGCCACCCGCTTCTTGGTGCCGCCTGAGAGCGTGCTCACCAGTGCGTTCTCGTCCAGGTGCAAGCGGTGCAGTGTTTCGGTAACCCGCTGCTCCCAGTTCCAGCCATCCTGGGCTTCGATTGCGCTTTGCAGCGCGTCCAGCTCGCCCACACCATCGCAGTACTGATTGACCAGCGCGATCACGCCCGCAATGCCGGCACTGGCGGCAACAAAAACTGTGGCGTTCTGATCCAGCACAGGTTCCTGAGCTACATAGGCCAGGCGCAGGTTTTGTTGTAGCTGCAAAGTGCCATCGTCGGCCTTTTCGAGTCCGGCAAGGATCTTCAGAAAAGACGATTTGCCGGTGCCATTGCGGCCAATCAAGCCGATGCGCTCGCCGCTTTCCAGCGCAAAATCGGTGTCATCAAGAAGAGGTACGTGGCCAAAAGCGAGTTGGGCGTTTAGAAAAGTAATAAGTGCCATAGGGGGGAGATTATCCCGCCCGATTGAAGATGGCCGCTATGACTGCAGAAACTGCAGCCCTTGCAGAATCGACGCACAATACGCCCTGCGTATTCAGGGGGAACAATTTATGTCGAAAGTGGTGAGGGTCTGGGACTTGCCGACCCGAGTTTTTCATTGGTCGCTGGTCGCCGCGGTGATCGGTCTGCTTACTACCGCCCAGATTGGTGGCGAAGCCATGGCATGGCACTTTCGCTTTGGCTATGCAGTCATGACCCTTCTGCTTTTCCGTATCGTGTGGGGTCTGGTCGGTGGCCACTGGTCACGCTTTGCATCGTTCATTTACAGCCCGGCCACGATTCTTGGATACTTGAGGGGACAGGGTAGACCGGAACATGCAATCGGCCATAACCCATTGGGCTCGCTCTCGGTGTTCGCTATGCTGGGGATACTGATGCTGCAGGTCGGTTCCGGCCTTTTCAGCGATGATGAAATTGCGGCGGCCGGGCCTTTGGTTTCTTTGGCGCCAAGCGCCTGGGTTTCGCTGGCAACCCATTATCATGCCAAGATTGGTAAATTGATCCTGCTCGGTTTGCTGGTACTTCATGTTGGAACCATCCTTCTTTACCGCTTCAAAAATGGAGAAAACCTTGTCAAACCCATGGTTCTCGGCGACAAGGAAACC
>CAITQH010000244.1 GCA_903894475.1 uncultured beta proteobacterium | reverse complement strand
GGTGGCCAGCGCGTCCGGACCACCGCAGGCAGTTTCGACCTTCAGTGTCATGGCGTCATTGGCCATCTCGCCCGTTACTACCAGGCGGGCGCGTGCCACTTCGGGGAAGCGCTTGACGATGTCGGCAACCTGCCCCGGGTGGACGAACATGCCACGGATCTTGGTGGTCTGATCCGCGCGTCCCATCCAGCCCTTGATGCGGGTGTTGGTGCGCCCGCTCGGGCAGGGTCCCGGCAGAACAGCCGACAAGTCACCGGTGCCAAAGCGGATCAGCGGGTAGTCCGGATTCAGCGTGGTCACCACCACTTCGCCGACCTCGCCGGGCGCGACCGGGTCACCGGTACCAGGACGCACAATTTCGAGAATCACACCTTCATCGAGCACCAAACCTTCGCGCGCTGCGGTCTCAAAGGCGATGGAGCCAACGTCGGCGGTGGCATAACACTGGTAACCGGTCACACCGCGCTCAGCGAACCAGTCGCGCAGGGAAGGCGGAAAGGCTTCGCCGCCAAACATGGCTTTCTTCACACTGGGCAGGGCGACGCCCATTTCGGCCGCTTTGTCGATGATGATTTTCAGGAAACTGGGTGTACCGATGTAGCCGGCCGGCCGCAGTTCGGCCATGGTTTGTACTTGCTGTTCGGTCTGGCCGGTCCCGCCGGCAAAGACGGTGCAGCCCAACGCATGGGCACCCGATTCCATCATTGATCCTGCGGGAACAAAGTGATAGCTGAAGCAGTTGTGAATCAGTTCGCCGGGACGAAAGCCCGCCGCAAAGATGGCGCGCGCCATGCGCCAATAGTCTTTGGCTGCACCTTCGGGCTCGTAAATCGGGCCGGGACTGGCAAAAATCCGCGGCATCTGCTTGCCGTACCCAACCGCACTGAAACCGCCGAACACGTCGCCACCGTCAATGGTGCGGCTGGCTTGCTGGCGTTCCAGCAGTTCGTGCTTGCGAATCACAGGTAAGGCGGCCAGTGCCTGGCGGCTCGTAACCCCGGCCGGATTCACATCTTTCAGAATTTGCGCCAGTGTTGCCGATGATTTTTTGGCATGCGTCAACTGCAGTGGCAGGGCCGCCATCAGGGCGGCTTCGCGCGCAGCACTGTCACGCGTTTCCAGCGCATCGTAATGTTCAGACATATTGCTTTTCCTATAAAGCACTGGCCACCACGGCGCCAGTGCGTGGGATCAACCTGCTCAAGCCAGCCAGCGCTTGCGCCGTTTGTAACTCTTGACGTCCTTGAAGCTCTTGCGCTCACCGCCGCCGACGCCGAGGTAGAACTCCTTGACGTCCTCGTTGTTGGCGAGGTCACTGGCCACGCCATCCATCACCACGCGACCCGACTCCATGATGTATCCGTAATCAGCGTATTTCAGGGCCATGTTGGTGTTCTGCTCTGCCAGCAGAAAAGTGACCTTTTCCTTGCGGTTAAGGTCTCTCACAATCTCGAATACTTCCTGTACGATCTGCGGTGCCAGACCCATCGATGGCTCGTCAAGCAGCACCATGCTGGGGTTGGCCATCAAGGCACGACCAATGGCACACATCTGTTGCTCACCGCCTGAGGTGTAGGCGGCCTGACTGGTACGCCGCAACTTCAGGCGTGGGAAATAGGTGTAGACCTTTTCCAGATTGGCTGCCACCTCGACCTTGCTCTTGCGCGTGTAACCTCCTGTGAGCAGGTTTTCCTCAATGGTGAGGTGGGCAAAGCAGTGGCGCCCTTCCATCACTTGCACCACGCCGCGCTGCACCAGTTGCGAGGGCGAGAGGTTTTCGATGCGCTCTCCACGCAGTTCAATCGAACCTTTGGTGACTTCACCACGTTCGCCTTGCAGCAGGTTGGAAACTGCGCGCAGAGTTGTCGTCTTTCCGGCGCCATTGCCACCCAGGATGGCGACGATCTTGCCCTCGGGCACGTTGAGTGAGACCCCTTTGAGTACCAGGATCACGTGGTTGTAAATGACCTCGATGCCATTGACGTTGAGAACGATGTTTGTGGGGTCCATAGCGTGTTACCTTTTACCAATCGGAAGCACTGCGCGCAGTGCTTCGGGTTGGACTGTCACCCCAGGCTCCCCTTTGTCATTGCGGACTTGATCCGCAATCCAGGCAGGTACCACTGCACCCGCACCATGGATGCCGGATCAGGTCCGGCATGACATCCCAGAGGGCCAGGATGACAATTCGATCAGGACTGGCAATCCGCCACAGTGCGGGCTTCCAGCTTCTTGTCTGCACCGTATTTGGCAGCCGTGGACTTGACCAACGGTTTCAGGATTTGCTCATCAGCCTGCATCCAATCCGAGGTGAAGTTCCATTTCTTGCCATCCCAGGTGTGGATGCGTGCCCAGTTGGCACCCATGTGATCAACACAGGATGTACTGACCGGACGCATCACGCCAGCAAAGCCCAGAGCGTCGAGCTTCTTCTGGTCAAGGGCCAAATTCTCAAGGCCCCAGCGTGCCTGTTCACCGCTGACCCACTTGCCTTTGCCGAAGCGCTCCTGCGCGCGTTTCACGCCTTCAACACCCAGCATGGCGCTCAGGGCACCGCGCATATAGAGGACGGATCCGACTTCTTCCTTCGGACCGGTTCCCTGGCCCTTAGCATGAACCTCTTTCAGAATGTCCTGTGCTACTTTGGATTCCGGATGTGCGCCGTGCTGGAAGGTGACAGCGTTGTAGCCCTTGGCGCCTTCGCCGACATCTTTGACATCGGGTTCAGCGCCCGACCACCAACCGCCGTACATTTTTTCACGCGGGTAGCCGGTCGCTTGCGCTTCTTTGAGGGAGGTGGAATTCATGACGCCCCAGCCCCACAACAGAACGTAGTCTGGCTTGGCCTGACGAATTTGCAACCATGTCGCTTTCTGGTCAACACCTGGTGCGGTGACCGGCAGCAACTGCAGGTTGAAACCGTGGATGGCGGCGCGTTCTTGCAATAGCGCAATCGGCTCCTTGCCGTAGGGGCTGTCGTGGTAGACCAGTGTGATCTTCTTGCCCTTGAGCTTGTCCAGGCCGCCTTCCTTCTTGCCAATGGCCTGAACCAGCACATCGGCCGCCAGCCAATAAGTGCCAACCAGCGGAAAGTTCCACTTGAATACGTTGCCATCCTGGCTTTCGCTGCGGCCGTAGCCAGCAGTGATCAGAGGGATTTTGTCGCCGGGAGCTTTTTCAGTCAGGGCGAAGGTGATGCCTGTGGAGAGCGGCTGAAACACGGTAGCGCCGCCATTCTTGCCCTTCAGTCTTTCATAACATTCGACGCCACGGGCTGTGTCGTAAGCGGTTTCGCATTCTTCGTAGCTGATCTTCACGCCGTTGATGCCGCCCCTGGCGTTGACGAGTTTGAGGTAGTCTGCATAACCGTTGGCCCAGGGTACACCGTTGGGCGCGTAGGCACCGGTGCGATACGGCAGCGCGGGGAAGAACTGCTCCTTGGGTTGCGCAAAGGTCCCGGCGCTGGCCGCGACGAGGATGCTGGCCAAGACGATATTTTTGATTTTCATGGAAGTCTCCTAAAGTACTGGCACTTGTATGCCGAGGTTAACGAACGGGAAAACGTGAATCAAGGGTTTGCGTCAATGGGGGAAGGGCCACAGGCGCAACTTCTGCTTGCCGATGGACCACAACTTGGCCAGGCCGTGCGGCTCCACAATCAGGAACCAGACGATCAGGGCGCCAAAGATGATCAATTCAGTGTGTGAAATACCTGCGGTCGAAATCTGAACGCCAACAAGGTCTCCCAGCAGCGGCAGAAACTGGTTCAGGGCAATTGGCAGGATCACGATGAAACCGGCACCAAAGAAGGCGCCCATGATGGAGCCCATGCCGCCAATAATGACCATGAACAGTAACTTGAACGAGAGGTCCACCGAGAATGCAGCCGGCTCCCACGAGCCCAGATAGATAAAGCCCCAAAGGGCACCGGCGACCCCGATGATGAAGGAACTGATGGCAAAAGCGCTGAGTTTGGCGTACATGGGGCGGATGCCAATGACGGCTGCGGCTACGTCCATGTCTCGAATTGCCATCCACTCGCGCCCTATGGCTGAGCGCACCAGGTTCTTCGCCAGCAGTGCCAGTACCACCAGAATGGAAAGGCACAAAAGGTACTTGGACGTGGGACTTTCAATCTCCATCCCCAGAACCTGCAGGCCTGATACCGAGACTGAACCCGACGGCGCGTCATTGGTGAACCATTTGATGCGAAGAAACATCCAGTCACTGAAGAACTGGGCCGCCAGTGTCGCTACCGCCAGGTACAAACCTTTGACACGCAAACTCGGCAGGCCGAACAGGATGCCGAAAGCACTCGCACACAGCCCACCCAGGATCAGCGCCACCAGCAGGGGCATGCCTGGAACCCGGACAAAGAAGTTGAAGGCCGCATAGGCTCCGACGGCCATGAAGGCGCCCGATCCGAGCGAAATTTGTCCGCAGTAACCCACCAGGATGTTGACGCCCAAAGCAGCCAGCGACATGATCAGAAAAGGGATGAAAATCGCCCGGAACATGTAGCCGCTGCTGAGCATCGGCACCACGATAAATGCAGCTGCGATGATCAGCAGGATGGCCCAGCGATCCTGCGTGATAGGAAAGATCTGCTGATCGGTCCGGTAGCTGGTCTTGAACTGGCCGTTTTCTCTGTAAAACATTTTTGTTTCTCGATGATCTTTTAGCTACGACACGCTGCGCTTAACTTTGCTTTGCAAAGTTGGTCTGCGCTGAAAAATAATTGATCGCGATTTCATACGCGGTCAATTATTTTTTCGCCGAACAGGCCTTGAGGCCGGAACAGCAGGAACAGCAAAGCCAACACATAGGCAAACCAGATTTCGATGCCACCGCCGACGTACGGCCCCAAAAATACTTCTGACAGTTTCTCGCCGACGCCGATGATGAGGCCGCCAATAATTGCGCCCGGCACCGACGTCAGGCCACCCAGAATCACGACAGGCAGTGCGCGCAGTGCCACGGTTGTGAGTGAAAACTGGACGCCGAGCTTGCTGCCCCAGATCATGCCGGCGACCAAGGCGACCACGCCCGCGACGCACCAGACGATGACCCAGATCCGGTTCAAGGGAATACCGATGCTTTGCGCTGCCTGATGATCGTCGGCTACTGCACGCAGGGCGCGACCCGTTGCGGTTTTCTGGAAGAACACGCTCAGCAGGGTCACCAAAATAGCAGCGATCAGCGCGGCGTAGAGGTCTTCCTTGTTGATCAGTATGCCGCCCTCGAACAGGTTTTCGAAGGCCATGATGGGCTCTTTGGGCATGCCGACATCAATCTTGTAGATGTCGCTACCGAATATGGTTTGCCCGAGGCCGTCGAGAAAGTAGCTGATGCCCAGCGTGGCCATCAAAAGCGTGGTCCCTTCCTGATTGACCAGGTGGCGCAGTGCAAGTCGCTCGATCAGCCAGGCTACGGCAAACATGATGATGCCCGCGATGACAAAAGCAGCCAGATTGGCGGCAATCGGATTGGTCACTCCGGTCCACAGTGGAATCCATTCGGAAAAGCGCGCCATCGCCAGGGCCGCAAACAGCACCATCGCACCCTGCGAAAAGTTGAATACGCCCGAGGCCTTGTAGATCAGCACGAAGCCCAGCGCCACCAGCGAGTAAAGCATGCCGGCCATCAGGCCGCCCAGTAGTGATTCGAGAAAGAATGCCATTTTTTTTCCTTAGTGACCCGTGCCCAGATAGGCGCTGATCACTTCTTCGTTATTGCGTACTTCGTCAGGCGTGCCGTCACCAATCTTCTTGCCGTAGTCCAGCACCACGACCCGATCCGAAATGTCCATTACGACACCCATGTCGTGCTCGATCAGGACC
>CAITQH010000243.1 GCA_903894475.1 uncultured beta proteobacterium | reverse complement strand
GTTGGCGTCGGTCGCTCAGGCGCCGTGCCAGCAGGTCACGCCCTGGCAGCGTCAGCACAAAGGTGCTGCCCTGGCCCGGCTCACTGTGTACGCTGACGTTGCCGCCATGCAGCTGTGCAATATGCTGGACGATGTAGAGTCCCAGCCCGGCACCCGGCTTGCCCATCGCGCCGCGACCCCGAAAATACTTCTCGAAAATGCGCCCGATCTCGTCGCTCGGAATGCCGCCGCCAGCGTCCCTGACTTCAATTCGGACACTGCCGCCCTCTTGCCCGCTTAGCGCGATTTGCAGCGGGGCATCGGCAGGCGAGTGGCGCAGCCCGTTAGCCACCAGGTTGTGCACGGCCACCTGCACCAGTTTCCAGTCGCACAGCAAAGTCGCTGGCAGTTCGGTCTTGTGCAACTCGATCAACTCGGGCGGCCATTGGGCAAGCACACCGCTGACCACCTCAGCGATGTCGCAGGCGCCCAGATGCAATAGGTGCGACTCATCCTCCATGCGGTCAAGCGAGAGGTAGTCGTCCATCAGATCGGTCATGCGTGTAACCGAATCCTTGATGTTGCCGCAGCGCTCCAGGGCTCTGGCTTGCGAGGCTTCGAGGCTCTGAGCCACATGGTGCACCGAGGTGTTGATGATGGCCAGCGGCGTGCGAAACTCATGCGACACCATCGCCACAAAGTCGCGCTGCTGCTGGCGCGCCTGTCGCTCCACCGCAAGCGCCTGGCGCAGATCGATCTCCAGCTTCGCACGTCTATCGATCTCGGTCGCCAGCAAAGCAGTTCGCTGCTTCACCTGCCCCTCCAGCGATTTGCTGACCGCGATCTGCGCCGAGAGCATTTGACGTTTCATGGTGTTGTAGCGTCCGGTGATGGCCAGGTTCATCATCAGCATGTGAATGAGCGAGCCGATCTGGTAACTGTAGTCGGCCAGAATGCCGGGGTCCACCCATCCCATTGAACGCGCGAGGCGCACAAACGTGCCGGCAAGGTAGACGCAAAATGCGATGCTAAAAAAACGTGCCGGTGCATGACCACACCACCACAGCCACAAGGGCAAGGCCAGCAGCAACATTCCCCAGAACAATGACACGATTTGGGCCGGCCAAACACCAGCCTGGTAGCTCACCCCGAGTGTCAGTGCGATAAACAGGGCCGACAGCAGCGCCGAGCTTGTCACGAGAATACGCCCGGTGCGCGGCAGAACGCTTTTCAGATCGATCTGGATCACGGCAAAAATGGTGGTGCTCCAGAGCAGGCTGCAAATCAGGATGGCGAGCATGAGGTCAGTGACCTTGCCACTCCACTGCGAATACTCCTGGAAATAGCCTTCCGCCAGCAACACAATCAGCCCGTTGGAGGCGGTATAAAGGACATACCAGCCACTCACCGACTCGCCCGTCCAACGCCAGAAGAACAGGTGAAAAACCAGAAGCGTCAGGAAAACGCCAAAAAACAAGCCATACCCCAGGGTCTCTTGGCGCTCTGCAAAGCGGTGCCGACCACTACCTGACCAAAACGGCCGATCTGGACATCCTTGCCGCCGTGGTTGATTCGCTGGCGCGCCGGCTTGAACTGGGCGGTGTCAGTGGCGACTGGCTGCTCGACGAGGTCAAGCGCGAACTGGTTGCGCCAGGCCTGCCGCCGATTGAACTCAGCGCGCAGGACTACACCGTGTTCAAGGTGATCTTTGACGGAGAGGGCCGGTC
>CAITQH010000242.1 GCA_903894475.1 uncultured beta proteobacterium | reverse complement strand
GAGCCATCGTTTTCGAACTGCTCGGCTACATAGACGACCTGAATACCTTTTCTGCGGAGCTTGTATTCGTAATAGGCCGCTTCGTCAGCATCTTGAAACCGGCCCCAGCGACTGACGTCAAAGACCAGCACCAGGCTGAAATCTGCCAGACCGGCTTCAACATCAGAAAGGAGCTTTTGCAGGGAAGCCCGACCGCCCAGGGACAGGCCACTTTTACCCTCATCGGCATAGGTTTGAACAATCTCGATGCTTCGGCGCTGGGCGTACTCGGCAATCTTGTCAGCCTGGTTGTTGGTGGAATACTGTTGATGCTCGGTGGACATGCGCACGTACTGCGCGGCCCGGTAGCTTGTTTGATCCGTCTCTAATACCATGTGCCCTCATTCCTTTTGCGGTTGAGGCATGTTGGCTCTAGAGGGGAGGGGCTATCAAGTCAAATTTTTGAGAATGGGAAGATAAAGTTGCTGGGTGATGACTGGGGGGTGGATAAAGATTACGCTTGACATTTGATCAAAAAAATACACAATGTGTATCTGTAAAGGCAGTTCGCCAGAGAAAGGTATTTATGGCCCCGCTTGCAAGCAACGCAGTACATCCAACATGTGCCGTCAATTTGCGCGTTCGTGATGATGTTCGTGCGCTGATTGACCGCGCGGCCAAGACACACGGTAAATCCCGTTCTGAATTCATGATTGATGCCGCGCGGCGTGCGGCAGAAGATGCGCTGCTGGACCAAACGCTTGTACGGGTCGATCAGACAACGTACTCGCATTTTTTGGAGGTACTTGATCAACCGCCCTCTGGTCCAGGGTTCGAGCGACTGATGGCTGCCAGCAGGCCTTGGGCGACGTGAGTCTGTCAGCGCCTTGCCTGCTGACGGACAAGGTTGACTTGAGTCGGTTTAGTTGTGCAACGCCGAGTCTGGATGATTGGCTAAGGCGGCGTGCCATGGCAAATCAGGCAAGCGGCGCCTCGCGGACCTATGTCGTGGTCGATGCCGCAGACGACCAAAGGGTGCTTGGCTACTATTGTCTGGCCAGCGGTGCGCTTGCCGTGACTGATGCGCCCGGCTCGATCAAACGCAACATGCCAGACCCCATTCCGATGGCCATACTTGGCAGGTTGGCTGTTGACAGCACCTGGCAAGGCAAAGGCCTGGGGGTTGCGCTGCTGCAAGATGCGATGGGACGCAGCACGCAAGCAGCAGCCATCTTGGGGATACGGGGCTTGTTGGCACATGCAATTTCGCTGCAGGCCAAGACCTTTTACGAATACCACGGCTTCATAGCGTCACCGATGCAGCCCATGACTCTGGTGCTATCGATCAACGGCCTGCTGGCGCACCCGACAAAGAAGGTTGCCACCATTGAAGAGATCAACGAGTCAACAGCGCAAGCTTGGGCTGGCAAGCCATGAGAATCACCGTTCACGAACGTGCTGGCGCGCTCTTGCTTGCGCGACACTCCTACTCGTCTTCAAAAACCGCAACCAAGCATTCCAGCACCTCTTGCAACAATGCATCTGGTACTTTTTCCACAAAGCTTGCTTGCCTTGCCGTCCAGTCCAATGATTTGAGTTGATGTGCATGCACTGAACCGTCGGTACGCAGGCCACACCCCATCAAGGAAATCAGGAAGCCGCTATTGCGCGCAACCTCAGAGGCACCGCCAGAAATAGGGCAAACCATTGCCAACCGAAACCGGGTGTTAAAAGAGCGCGGAGAAACCACCAGGCAAAAGTGTTTGCCCAGCATCTCTTTTCCCGAAGCCGGATCAAACTGGAGGTGGAGAATGTCACCCCGCTCGGGTATCAAAGCTCGGCTCCGACGTCGGCCATTTCATCCCAGCCGGCCACGCGGGCCAGATTCTCTGGCGTTGCTGCCAACAGTTCGGCGAGTTTGGGACGCTGACGCCCAGGCTTTACTTTGAGTTCTGCCCCGTTGATTTCGACAAATACGCGAGAACCTGCGTCAAGGTGATTCTGTTCCACATACGACGGCGGGATGGTCATGATGAGCGATCCGCCGGATCGGCGAAGAGAGGCGTTAAGCATGGCGCAACTTCAAAAATCGTATTTTAGTATAACTTTTGAAAAGTTCGACGATCAATTGGCTATTCAGCCAGTCTTTCGCAAACTGGCAGTCTCAATACGCATCGCCACCGGCTTGCTCAGCATCTCCAGCAAAATCATGGACCGGCTCTCGGCATCAGCCGTCTTAAAAATGGCCTCGAGGCCGGCAAACGGACCATCGGCCACAACAACCTTTTCTCCAGCTTTAAAAAGTCGTTCAGGCTGGCCCACTTGCTCGCGCGTGCGAAGAAGTTCGATCAGTTTGGAATCAACCAACGCCGGCTGACCACCAAAGCGGACCAACTGACTCACGCCCAAGGTGGAACGGATCGGCGACCAGCTTGGTCCTGAGCCACTGGTGTCAAGCCGAATGAACAAGTAGCGCGGGAACATCGGCTCTTCAACCAGAGT
>CAITQH010000241.1 GCA_903894475.1 uncultured beta proteobacterium | reverse complement strand
GCTCACAGCGCCGGGCGGCCAACTGGCATCAGTTGACCTGCGCGTGAGCGACGTCTCTGCGGCGCTCGGCAGTGAAACTGTGCGGCTCACCCTGGCTGCTGGCGCTTATGGCCTGGCGGGCATGGCCGGCTTGTCTGCCACTGTCCAGGCGGATGGACCGAACTGGATCGTGCAAGTCACAGACCAGCACGGTGCGGGCGCGTCGGTGCACATCAAGCACACGCAAGGGCGGCGCTGGTTCAGTTGGCTGCGCGGACGCACTCAGCTGTGGGACCTGGAGCACGAGCTTGAGCACAGCCTGCATGGCAGCAGCCAGGCGAGTCCGGAGCGCAATCTGTCGGCAGCTTTGCCCGGCCGTGTTTCCGAACTCATGGTGCGTGAGGGTGAACAGATCCTGGCCGGTGCACCGGTGCTGGTGCTGGAAGCCATGAAGCTTTATCACACGCTCGTTGCACCCTTGAGCGGACGCATCAACCGGGTCCATGTCAAAGCCGGTGATATCGTGGCGCACGGTCAGTTGCTGGTGGAACTGGAAGCTCAGACGCAGCCGCAGGGCGCGAACTGAAATCAAGGAGAACGAAATGGCAGGTTTGTACTGGGAAGAGTTTCATGTGGGCCAGGTCTTTGAGCACCCCTGGGGGCGAACCATCACCGAGTCCGACAACGTCCTGTTTTCTTGTCTGACGCTGAATGTGCAGCCACTGCATATTGACGCTGACTTTGCATCCAGAACGGAGTGGGGCAAGCCCCTGGTCAACAGCCTGTTCACACTGGGGCTCATGATTGGCATGACCGTCAACGACACCACGCTGGGCACCACCATCGCGAATCTTGGCATGAGCGATGTGCGTTTTCCCAAACCACTTTTTCATGGCGACACCATCCGTGTGCGAAGCAGTGTCAAGTCAATGCGTGAGAGCAAGTCCAGACCCGGTGCCGGCATTGTCGAGTTTGAACATGTGGCCAGCAATCAGCACCAGCAGGTGGTTGCCGTATGTGTGCGCCAGGCGCTGATGCACAAGCGGATCGCGAGCGTTCAGTGAATCGGGCGCACAGGGTGCATTGATGATGTTTTCGCGTTTTTCGGGCTTTTCGTGAAGAAGTGGTACATTTCTCTCGGACGCGAAAGCGTCTCCCGCTCGATCCCCCTTGAGCGGGGCCTTGATGTGTGACAACGGAAAAGGCTTTGCGCCCCGACCCTTGAGTCGGGGTTTTTTTTGGTGCGCCCGGCAGGGCGCACCTACTTGGAGGTGGAAGTCCTCTACTCGCCCGGCAGGGGCAGCGTTAGCAAATTCGAGGTCAAAGTGGCAGTCGGCGCCCTCCCCGCGAACGGCTAATCGCAATTCAATTCATCCAGTGATGCAGACAAATGGATCAATCGACCGTCACTCCACGCAACGCGACACCCGTTCCGAAGGTCATGACCGTTGACGACAGCCCATACATCCGACGCCTGCTGGTGACATGGTATTTGCGCGCAAGCGCGGTGCTGGCACCTACTTCGTCAAGCCCTTCAGCCCACGCGACGTCGCGGCCTGGGTCAATAGTCGTCTGAGTTCATCGGCACATCCGTCGGCCTGGCTTGACGCAGGGTGAGCACCCGCGAGTTGGCTGGCAGAAAACGACTCTTCGCCGCCTTGTGATACAAAGTTTGGGTTGATTGCGCAGTGCAGGCCCGAAAAACGCTAAGATTGACGTTTACGTAAACGTCAAGTCAGCGAAGTGGATTCTGTTGGGAACACTCTCGCATCGCTGCACAATGACCTCGCCACCTCCGGAGCCACACCATGACCGATCTGTCCGCTGAATTCAAGGCGCTCGCCAGTTACCGCCCTGTCAACAAGGTACGTTTTGTGACAGCCGCCAGCCTGTTTGACGGGCACGACGCGGCCATCAACATCATGCGCCGTATCCTGATGAGCATGGGCGCCGAAGTGATTCACCTGGGGCATAACCGCAGCGTCAATGAAGTCGTGACGGCCGCCTTGCAGGAAGACGCGCAGGGCATCGCCATCAGTTCCTACCAGGGCGGTCACGTCGAGTACTTCAAGTACATGGTGGACCTGCTCAAGGAGCGCGGCGGCTCGCACATTCAGGTGTTCGGCGGCGGCGGTGGCGTCATCGTGCCGCCGGAAATTCGTGAACTGCAGGCCTATGGCGTCTCGCGCATCTACAGCCCGGAAGACGGACAGCGCATGGGTCTGGCCGGCATGATCGGCGAGATGGTGATGCGCTGCGACAAGGACCTCACCAGCTATGCGCCCAAAGACCTCGGTGCCATCCAGGGCCACGGCGAAATGGCCTGGCGCGCGCTGGCACAGCTGATCACAGCACTGGAAAACGAAAAGGCGGACGGCCAGGGCAAGGGCGCGACCAGTGCCTCCCTGAGCAGCCTGGTAGAAAATATACGCAAGACAGCCGCTGGCAGGCAGGTGCCGGTGCTGGGCATCACCGGTACCGGCGGCGCCGGCAAGTCCTCGCTGACCGACGAACTCATTCGCCGTCTGCGTCTGGACCAGAACGACAGCTTGCGCATCGCCCTGATCAGCATCGACCCGTCACGCCGCAAGACCGGTGGCGCCCTGCTCGGGGACCGGATCCGCATGAATGCCATCACTCCTTGGGCCCCCACGCTTGCCGCTGCGCGTGCTGCGCTGCCCCCCGGGGGGGCGTCCGCCGCCGTGGGGCGGCCCGGCGGCGTCGGGGACGTGGATTCTGGACAGCGCGTCTTCATGCGCAGCCTGGCAACACGTGACTACGGCTCGGAGATCAGTCCGGCCCTGCCTGACGTGATTGCCGCCTGCAAGGTGGCGGGTTTTGATCTGGTTCTGGTCGAGACCTCGGGCATTGGCCAGGGCGACGCAGCCATCGTGCCGCATGTGGATGTTCCGATGTACGTGATGACGCCTGAATTTGGCGCGGCCAGCCAGCTCGAAAAAATTGACATGCTCGACTTTGCCGAGTTTGTTGCCATCAACAAGTTTGACCGCAAGGGCGCGCTCGACGCTCTGCGTGATGTGGCCAAGCAGGTGCAGCGCAACCGCGACGCCTTCACCACGCCGGCGGAACAGATGCCGGTCTTTGGCACCATGGCGGCGCGCTTCAATGACGACGGCGTTACCGCCTTGTACCAGGCGCTCAAACCGCGCCTGGCTGAACTGGGCCTGAAACTCTCGCCCGGCAGTCAGTTGCCAGCAGTGGCGGTGCGACACAGCACCAATCAGACACCGGTGGTGCCAGCCGGGCGTACCCGCTATCTGGCTGAAATCAGCGACACCGTGCGCGGCTACAAGAAGCGCGCTCGCTCTCAGGCCAAGCTGGCGCGTGAAGTCCAGCAGTTGCGGGAAAGCGGCCGCATGCTCAAGCTGGCCGACGCCAGCAAGACCAATGCGCATGAGGCGGTCATGGACCTGGCCGGGCAGCGTGAGGAACTGCTGGGAACTGCAGAACGCAAGCTGTTGGTGCAGTGGCCGACCATGCAGGCAGCCTATGCGGGTGACGAGTACGTGGTCAAGATCCGCGACAAGGAAATCCGCACTGCGCTGACCAGCAAAAGCCTGAGCGGCACCACGATCCGCAAAGTGGCGCTGCCGCAGTATGAGGACCACGGCGAAATCCTCAAATGGCTGGCACTGGACAACGTGCCCGGCAGCTACCCCTACACCGCCGGCACCTTTGCCTTCAAGCGCGAGGGGGAGGATCCGACGCGCATGTTCGCCGGCGAGGGCGACGCCTTTCGCACCAACACGCGTTTCAAGTTGCTGAGCTCCGGCATGGCGGCCAAACGCCTGTCCACCGCCTTTGACTCGGTCACGTTGTACGGCAACGACCCGGACCCGCGGCCCGATATTTACGGCAAGATCGGCAACAGCGGCGTCAGCATTGCCACGATTGACGACCTGAAGGTGCTGTACAGCGGCTTTGACCTGTGCAGCCCGACGACCTCGGTCTCCATGACCATCAACGGCCCGGCGCCCAGCATCCTGGCGATGTTCATGAACACGGCGATCGACCAGAACATTGACAAGTTCAAGGCCGAAAACGGCCGTGAGCCGACCGACACCGAACTGGCCAAGATACGCGAATGGGTGCAGGAAAACGTGCGCGGCACGGTGCAGGCTGATATCCTGAAGGAAGACCAGGGCCAGAACACCTGCATCTTCTCGACCGAGTTTTCGCTGAAGGTGATGGGCGACATCGCGGAATATTTTGTGCACAACCGGGTGCGCAATTTCTACTCGGTTTCCATCAGCGGCTACCACATTGCCGAGGCCGGTGCCAACCCGATCAGCCAGCTGGCGTTCACGCTCTCCAACGGTTTTACGCTGGTCGAAGCCTATCTGGCGCGCGGCATGCACATCGACGACTTTGCGCCGAATCTGAGTTTCTTCTTCTCCAACGGCATGGACCCCGAGTACACCGTGCTGGGCCGCGTGGCTCGACGCATCTGGGCCGTGGCGATGAAGGAGAAGTACGGTGCCAATGAGCGCAGCCAGAAGCTCAAATACCACATCCAGACCAGTGGCCGCAGCCTGCACGCGCAGGAGATCCAGTTCAACGACATCCGCACCACGCTGCAGGCGCTGATCGCAATTTACGACAACTGCAACAGCCTGCACACCAATGCGTTTGACGAAGCCATCACGACGCCGACCGAAGACTCGGTGCGTCGCGCCATGGCGATCCAGCTCATCATCAACCGCGAGTGGGGTCTGGCCAAGAACGAGAACCCGTCACAGGGCGCCTTCATCATCGAGGAGCTGACCGAATTGCTCGAGGAAGCCGTGCTGACCGAGTTCGAACGCATTGCCGAGCGCGGCGGCGTGCTCGGTGCCATGGAAACCGGCTACCAGCGCGGCCGCATCCAGGACGAATCGATGCATTACGAGATGCTCAAGCACACCGGCGAGCTGCCCATCATCGGCGTCAACACCTTCCGCAACCCGCATGGCGACGCCGTGATGGACAAGCTGGAGCTGGCCCGCTCCACCGACGACGAAAAGCAGAGCCAACTCAAACGTCTGGCCGACTTCCATGCGCTGCACGCAGCAGAGGCACCGGCGCAGCTCAAGCGCCTGCAGCAGGCCGTG
>CAITQH010000240.1 GCA_903894475.1 uncultured beta proteobacterium | reverse complement strand
TGTTGAGCGCGGGGCCCATGCCGCAACCGCACTCCTTGTAGCCGGCACCCTTTTTGTCGGTCAATCCCGCCATCGTCCAGAAACGGAGTTCCGCCGCATGGGTGCCGCTCTTGTCGCCGCGCGAAATGAATGAAACGTTGCCGGCCGACAGTTTCTTCAACGCTTCCACGATGTCATTGCCTTTGGTTTTGGCTGGATCCGAGACCGGCCCGATCAGCACAAAGTCGTTGTACATGACGGGAAAACGCTTGACCGCAAAGCCTTCGGCCACCACCTTTTCTTCGGCGACCTGGTCATGCACAAACAGGACGTCGGCGTCACCGCGGCGCCCCATGTCGATGGCCTGGCCGGTACCCAGCGCGACCACCTTGACCTCGATGCCACTGGCCTTCTTGAATTCCGGCAGCAGGTAGGCAAACAGACCCGACTGTTCGGTCGAGGTGGTCGAAGCCACAACAATCGATTGCGCTTGAGCAGCCACGCAGGCGACAAGCAGCGCAGCTGCCTGTACGGACTTCAAAATCTTCATACAAGTTCTCCTTTAACAAACAAATGGGCGGCCGGATAGTGCTCTTGCAGCAAGGGGCCGTTAAAAAAATCAGCTACCGGCAAATCCGCCAGCAAGCGTCCGTGTTCCAGATAAATCACCCGACTCGCCAGTCGCTTGACCTGACCCAGGTTGTGGCTCGCGAACACCAGCGTCATCGCGCTAGCGGAGTTGGCAAACTCTTCCATCAAGGCCTCGACTTCGCGCTTGGCGTGCGGATCCAGGCTGGCGGTCGGTTCATCGAGCAGCAAGATCTGCGGATCGAGCGCCCAGGCACGCGCCATCGCCACGCGTTGCTGCTGCCCGCCCGAGAGTTTGCGTGCGTTGCGCTGTGCCAGTTCCGTCAAACCGACACGCGCTAGCGCTGACAAGGCCAGGATCTTTGCCAGCGCCCAGGGCCGGCCACGCAACCACAGGCCCAACGCCACATTGTTTTGCACCGTGGTGCGCAACAAGTGCGGCCTTTGAAACAGCATGGCTTGCTGCTTCAGAGGCGCCGCCTGCACCTGACCCGAGGTCTGGCGCAACAGGCCGTGCAACAGACGCAGCAGCGTACTCTTGCCGCAACCGTTGGCACCGACCAGCGCCACCCGCTCGCCCGGCGCAATGCGCAGCGTCACCTCGGACAGCGCGCGCACCGCGCGCTCAGCGCGGCCAAAATGCACACTCGCCTGATGCAACTCAAACAGCGCGCTCATGCGCAGACCTGCAACACGGGAGCCACCTTGGCTGCGCCGCTGCCTTCGGCGTTCTCGCGCCAGCGCTGCAGCGAGCCAATCAGCACATTGAGCAGCAGCACCACGGCCAGCAATATCAATCCCAGTCCCAGCGCCAGCGGCAGGTCGCCTTTGCTGGTCTCCAGCGCAATTGCCGTCGTCATGACACGGGTAAAGCCATCGATGTTGCCGCCCACAATCATCACCGCACCAACCTCCGAGATGGCGCGGCCAAAGGACGCAATGATCACGGTCAGCAGCGCGTACCGCTCGTCCCAGGCCAGCAGCAGGCTGCGCACCAGTGAACTGGCACCGAGCGACCTCAGTTGCTCGCCGTGCGCGTTTTCAACGTCTTCCACCGCTTGGCGAGTCAAGGCCGTGACCACAGGCAACACCAAGAGCGCCTGTGCCAGCACCATGGCCTTGAAGCTGAACAACCAGCCCAGGTAACCCAGCGGCCCAGAGCGCGACAGCAACAGGTACACCACCAAGCCCACTACCACCGAAGGTACTGCCAGGAAAGTATTGAGAAGCGTCAGCAGCGCATTGCGCCCGGCAAATCGCGCCACACCCAGCCAGGCGCCCAGCAGCAGGCCCAGCACGCAGGCAATCGCACAGGCGGTGGCACTGACCGACAGGGAGCGTCCCACGATGCTGAGCAAGCCCTTGTCAAGCGAAATGACAAGTTGCAGCGCGGTAGACGCGCTTTCGGTGAATGAAGTCATTTTGAATACTTTGCGGGACAGACCGCAGCCACACGAAGTGTGGCCAGCTCTGTCCTCAACTGATTAGACTATCGTAGCCACCAATTGAATTACTAACGATATGAAACGCCGTGCATAGGCTCCAATTCCACTACACCCTCTCTCGCGACAGCAGCCCGGCGCTGGTGCGCAACCCTTTGATTGATTTGCTGCAGGCGGTCTCAGGCCAGGGCTCGATCTCGGCCGGAGCGCGTGCGCTCGGTCTGTCCTATCGCCACGTCTGGGGTGAACTCAAACGCTGGGAGAACGAACTTGGCAATGAACTGGTGGTCTGGGAAAAAGGGCAATCAGCCCGGCTCACTGAGTTTGGCGCCAAGCTGATGTGGGCCGAACGCCAGGCCCAGGCCCGGCTGGCACCGCAGATTGAAGCACTGCGCGCCGAGTTGGAGCGCACCTACGCCCAGGCCTTTGACGACTCGGTTCATGTGGTCACGCTCTACGCCAGCCACGACGAGGCGCTCAGCACCCTGCGCGAGTACGCTCTGCAGCAGGCCTACACGCAGACACAGGGCCAGCTGCATCTGGACATTCGCTTCACTGGAAGCGTGGATGCGATCCGGGCGTTGAACGAAGGCCGCTGCGTGATGGCGGGTTTTCACACCTTGCTCGATAGCGGCACCAGGACACTGACAGCACGCGCCTACAAGCCGCTGCTGCAGCCAGGTCTGCACAAGATCATCGGGTTTGCACAACGGACTCAGGGCTTGATGGTGGCCAGGGGAAATCCTATGGGCCTGCACTCGCTGCAGGACGTCGCAGCAAAACAGGCGCGCTTTGCGAATCGGGCGCTGGGCACAGGCACGCGCGTGGCGCTCGACGAGTTGCTGACCCGCGCTGCTGTGCCAGCAGCAGCTATCACAGGTTATGAGCACACCGAGCCTTCGCACGCGGCCGTAGCCAACGCGGTGGCGGCGAGTCAGTTTGATGCCGGCCTGGGCATTGCCGCAGCCGCGCAACGCGCAGGGCTTGACTTTGTGCCACTGACCGAAGAGCGTTACCACCTGGTCTGTCTGAAGTCGGCATTGACGCAACCCGGAACGCTGGCCCTGCTGCAACTCTTGCGGATGCCCGAGTGGCAGGCAGTCATGGAAGATATTCCTGGCTACAGCGCCTTGCAGTGTGGTGAAGTGTTGTCCATGCGCCGGGTTTTGCCCTGGTGGGACTATCGCCAACAAAAAAGGCCGTGAAACCGGTGCCAAACTTAAGATTTAAGCTGGCAATGCCCCATTGACAACAAGCATCATCCAACTTCTGGTTTACCCGCATAGGAGTAATCGGGGCAGCCTGTATGCTATGCGGCAATTAGGGCAGGGATCAGACAACCGGTAGGCAATCCACAAGGAGTTTGCGCGTACCCGAAATGGAGACAAGTTCATGGTTCCGCCACGCGAAAATTGGAGCTTCAATGTCGGAGCGTCGCCGGCCAGCTATCCTGGAATGGGGATCGATGAAGGACCGGATTCACCCAAACCCTTCATCATTGAATCGCATGCACGCTGCGAGTATCAGGGCCTGAAGCCCTATGAGTCATGCGACTACTCGACTTTGGTGCCGGCCGATTTTCAGATTGCGCTTGAACGCAACGCACGCCTGATCGCGCAGGCCACCTCAGTGTTAACCATGCTCGGCAGATCCGTCGCCGATTTCGGCAGCATGATTGTCTTGACTGACGGTACTGGAACCATTCTGCGTACCCAATGTCAAAGCACCTTCATTGAGCAGGCCGATAAGGTTGCGCTGCGCCCGGGTGTCAGTTGGTCTGAATCATCCAAGGGCACCAATGCCGTGGGTACCGCCCTGATTCTGGAGTCGGACATCTTCGTGCAGGGTGAAGAACATTTCTTTCAGTCGAATCATTTCCTCAGCTGTGCAGCCTCACCCATTCTGGATCATTCAAGCAATGTCATTGGCGTGTTGGACGCCTCGGGTGACAAGCGCTCTTTTCACGCGCACACTGCGGGTCTGGTGGCGATGTGTGCTCGAACCATTGAGAACAACTGGTTCCGGGACAAATTTCGTCAAACGCCACAGTTGCACTTCCATGCCGTCACCGAACTGATCGGCACGTCTGAAGAAGGCATCATCGCTTTTGGCGAGGATGGGCAAATCCTGGGCGCCAACCGGGAGGCATTGAGAATCCTGGACATCAGCGCGTCCACTTTACGCGTCAAGGGTCTGCGCCTGCTCTTTGGCTTGGGCTTCGCAGAGCTCATGGACAAGTTGCGCTACACCACGATGACCCCAATGCAGTTGCATCTGAGTAGCGGGAAAGCTGTTTTTATTCGTATCAGCTGGAACGAGGCTTCCGGAATCTCGAAGTCAGTCAATGCCTCCTTCGCCCAGATGCATCCGGCACGCCCTGTGGCAGCACCCTCACTACTTCTTGCGAAAGGCGCACCGGCAGCAAGAAAATCCAGCTACCAGCTTGATGAGCTCGACGCCGGCGACGCTCAGGTGCGGGCGGTAGCGCAGAAAGTTCGCCAGGTCATCGACAGGGATATTTCAATTCTGATTGTCGGTGAGACCGGCACCGGCAAAGAACTTTTGGCCAATGCCATACATCAATTCAGCAGACGCCGGAATCAGCCTTTTGTTGCGATCAACTGCGCCTCGATTCCGGAACAGTTGATCGAGTCCGAACTGTTTGGCTATGAAGAGGGTGCCTTCACTGGCGCCAAGCGCAAGGGAGATCAGGGAAAGCTGTCGCAAGCCAACGGTGGAACGCTTTTTCTTGATGAAATTGGCGACATGCCCTTGCCATTGCAGGCGCGCTTGCTGCGGGTCTTGCAGGAGCGCAAAGTCGTTGCCCTGGGCGGGCACCGTTCGACCGACATCGACATCAACCTGATTTGCGCGACGCATCGAAACCTGCGCGAACTGATGGATCAAAGGAGCTTTCGCGACGATCTTTATTACCGCATCAACGGTATTTCGGTCAAGTTGCCGCCCTTGCGGGACCGGACCGACCTGGCAGGACTGTGCCAAAGGATCTTGCGCGAGTTGTCGCCGAATCACGCACTGAGCATTCAGTCCTCATTGATGGACTCCTTTTTGCGCTATGCCTGGCCGGGCAACCTGCGCCAACTCAACAACGTTCTGAAGACGGCCGCCGTCATCGCCATGAGCGAACGTGAAATCACCACAGCGCATCTCGCTGACGATTTCAAGGAAGAACTTGCAGCCCTCAGCCCACCGACTTTGGCGAGGGCTGGCACGGTTGATGGGCCCAAACCGTCGACGCTGCCGGCGCGACCGCTTGCCGCCGGGGAGTTCATCAACACTTGGGATCTGGCCAATTTGACAGCATCGAAGGCGGCGCCGATCAACAGCCTGGAACAGCTTGAAATCACGACCATCATGCGCGTACTCGCCGCCTGTGCTGGCAATGTATCCTTGGCCTCGAAGCAACTCAATATCAGTCGCAACACGATTTACCGCAAGCTCAACCGGCAGACGTGATTCTTTACCGCGTCGGTTTGTCCAGCGCATAGCGAAGGCTGATCCAGATGGATCGCGGCGCGCCAGGGGCGTAGAAAGATGATTGCACAAGTGGATAGCCCGCAGCGCTTGATCCACCCAACGGTCTTGCGACAAAATTCCCGTTGGCATCGAAACCGGTCGGGCCAAGCTGAGCAGCCGTGT
>CAITQH010000239.1 GCA_903894475.1 uncultured beta proteobacterium | reverse complement strand
TCGAGAAAGGTGCCAAGTCGCATGAAGTACAGTGCCTCGTCCATCAGCATGGTGCCCAGCGTGACGCCGCGCGACAGGTGCGAGCGGAATTTCACCCACTCGAAGAACTGCGCTGGATCACGCTCGAATTCTCCCGCTTTGATCATGCGTCTGACCTCCAGCCAGGTCTGGTTCTGTGTCTCCCAGACTTCGGTCGTGAGCGTGCCGCGTACAGCGCGTGCGTTCTCCCGCGCAGCGTTCAGGCAGGACACGATGGAGGATGGGTTGCTCTCGTCCTTGACCATGAAGTCCATGACACCGCGAACATTGATCTCACCATGTTTGGCCTTGTAGACCGGCGCCAGCTCGCTGATGCTCAGCAAGCCTTGCCAGCCCACCAGAGCCACAGCGTCCGACTGCGGCAGCAGCGAGGTCTGATAGTTGACATCGAGCATGCGCGCCGTGTTTTCGGCGCGTTCGGTGTAGCGCGACATCCAGAACAGGTGATCGGCAGTACGTGACAGCATTGAATCTCTCCTTAGGCCGATTGTTTTTGCGTCTGTTCGGGCACCGTCGTCGCGGACACGCCGTTTTCCAGCACCCAGGTATCCTTGGTCCCACCACCCTGCGACGAATTGACAACCAAGGAGCCGTCTTTGAGTGCCACCCGCGTCAATCCGCCAGGCACCATCTGCACCGTCTTGCCACTGAGCACATAGGGTCGCAGATCAATGTGACGCGGGGCAATGCCGCTTTCGACAAAGGTCGGGCAACTCGACAGACTGAGCGTCGGCTGGGCTATATAGCCGTCCGGATTGGCCAGCACGGCCTTGCGGAAGTCTTCGATTTCGGCCTTGCTCGCCGCCGGGCCTACCAGCATGCCGTAGCCCCCGGCGCCATGCACCTCCTTGACCACCAGGTCCTTCATATTCGCCAGCGTGTAGGCCAGATCCTCAGGGTTGCGGCACAGGTAAGTGGGCACGTTGTTCAGGATCGGCTTTTCACCGAGATAAAACTCGATCATCCTGGGCACGTAGGCGTAGATCGATTTATCGTCGGCCACACCCGTGCCAACCGCATTGCAGATACTCACATGGCCCGCCCGGTAGACGTCGAGCAGCCCGGCGCAGCCCAGGGTCGATGTAGGTCGAAACACCTTGGGATCCAGAAAATCATCATCCACGCGGCGGTAGATCACATCCACGCGCTTCGGGCCGCGCGTGGTGCGCATATAGCAAAAGTTGTCTTTGACAAAAAGGTCTTGTCCCTCAAGCAGTTCAATACCCATTTGCTGCGCCAGAAAGGCGTGCTCAAAGTACGCACTGTTGTGCATGCCAGGGGTCAGCACCACCACCGTGGGCTCGGCCGTGGTGGCCGGGCTGCTGGCGCGCAGTGTTTCAAGAAGCAGGTCCGGGTAGTGTGCAATCGGCGCCACACGGTGGGCGTTGAACAGCGCCGGAAACAGTCGCATCATCATCTTGCGGTCTTCCAGCATGTAGCTCACTCCGCTGGGCACGCGCAGGTTGTCCTCCAGCACAAAGTACTCACCCTCGCCCTTGGCATTGGGCGCGCGCACGATGTCAATGCCGGAAATATGCGAATAGATGTTGTTGGGGACCGAGACGCCCATCATCTCGGGACGAAACTGTGCGTTGCCCAAGACCTGCTCAGGCGGCACCACGCCGGCCTTGATGATCTCCTGATCGTGGTAAACGTCATAGACAAAGCGATTCAGCGCGCTCACCCGCTGGATCAGTCCACGTTCCAGAAACGACCACTCCCCGGCCGGAATGATGCGCGGAATCAGGTCAAACGGGATCAGACGTTCTGCGCCGGCGCCCTCCTCGTCTTTCTCACCATAAACCGCGAACGTGATACCAACGCGCCGGAAGATCATCTCGGCTTCCTCGCGCCGCTTGGCCATCATGTCACCGGGCTGGCGCGCCAGCCATTCGTCATAGATTTTGTAGTGGTCCCGAATCTGTACGCCATGAGTGAAAAACTCATAGGGCAAGCGGGTGTACATCTCGTCGAATTTCAACATAAAGGACTTTTCTCCTGCCTCTAGCTTAGCAAGCTTTACGCCAGGGCCGCAAAATGCTTGTTTGATGTGTCATTGCGAGCGCAGCGCGGCAATCCATGCCCGCGAAATTCATGGATCGCCGCGGCCTTCGGCCTCGCAATGACAATAAGCGGCAAGCTTGCTACGGTACCTGGTGCTGCCAGTAGCGCTGTGCCTGGCTTCGCTGGCAGTTGACGGCTTGAGCCTGGTCGGATTTCCAGCTGGCCGCACCACAATGGGGCGAGTCAATAACGCGAATCCCGCGCTCCTCATAATGCACCAAAACAGACTGCGCCGGGTGTCCAAATCGGTTGCGGTAACCCGCCTGGACCAGCGCAAAATGCGGCTGAACAGCGTCCAAAAAAGCCGCGCTGCTGGAAAACCGGCTGCCATGGTGTGGCACCAGCAGCAGACTGGCCTTCAGCTGGTTTTCCCCGGCAACTTGCGCTTGCTCCACCAGACGCTGCTCTTGGGCTTGCTCGATGTCCCCCGCCAGCAAGGCAGTCTGGGCGCCATTGCTGATGCGCAGCGTACAACTCATGGCGTTCGATTTCAGATCAAGGTCGTAATCCTGAGCCGGCGGACTCAACACGTCAAAATCAACTCCATCCCATTGCCAGTGGTCGCCGACCACACAGCGGCGCGCCGGGCGCAGCGCCTGCAGTTCATGGTCGTCCTCAATCGAACTGAGCAATTCGGCCTGCTGCTGCATCTTCAGCACAGCCGGCGCGCCGCCAATGTGATCGCTGTCGCGGTGGCTAAGCACCAGCAAATCCAGACGCAGATGCAGCGAGCGCAGCAAAGGCACCAGGACGCGGTTACCCGCGTCACTCTCGCGGCCGAAACGGGGGCCGGCGTCGTACAGCAATGCATGGCTGGCAGTGCGCACAATGACCGCGCTGCCCTGCCCGATATCTGCCGCAAGTAGTTCAAATTGTCCATGCTGTGGCGCCGGCACCTGCCACAGCAGCACAGGCAGCATCAGTGGCAGACCCATCAGACGCAGGCTCCATGGCAGTTGCATGGCCAGCAACAAGCCGCCGAGTACGCCGACCACCCCGGCCCACACCGGCGCTTGCGCCACCGTCAGCGTCGCAAAGGGCAAAGCGGCCAGTGTTTGCAGATACCCGCTTAGCGCCGAAATCGCCAGCGCCGCCAGATCCCAAAGCGGCTCCACCAAGACACCCAGCATGGCCAGTGGCGTGACCAGCAGCGTGACCCAGGGAATGGCCAGCGCATTGGCAGCCAGACCAACGACCGATATCTGGCCAAACAGCAGCAAGGTCAAGGGTGTCAGTGCGAGCGTGATGACCCACTGTTCGTGGAACATGGCCCCCACGCTTGCCGCTGCGCGTGCTGCGCTGCCCCCCGAGGGGGCTGTGTCGCCTTGGGGCGGCCCGGCGGAGACACGGTCCCCCACGCTTGCCGCTACGCGTGCTGCGCTGCTCCCCGAGGGGGCTGTGCCGCCTTGGGGCGGCCCGGCGGCGACACGGTCCCCCACGCTTGCAGCTACGCGTGCTGCGCTGCCCCCCGCACTTGGAGCGGCAGGTTTGGCTCCAGGGTCGGTGGCGAACAGCACACCCACGGCGACAAAGCTGAGCCAGAAGCCGGCCTGCAGCATGGCCCAGGGGTCAGCTGCTACCACCACCGCGCAGGCCAGCAGCAGGACCAGCGGCCAGGGCCAGCGCTTGCCCGACAGACGCAGCAGTGCAACGCAGGCCAGCATCAGCACAGTGCGCTGTGATGGCACGCCCCAGCCGCTGAAGAACGCATAGGCGAAGGCCAGCAGGACGCCGCCTATCAGGGCAGCGCTGGATGCGGGTAGCCGCAGACACAGGGTAGCGGAGCGCCGCCACAGCCACGCTAGGGCGAGCGCAGCCAGCCAGGCGAACATGGTGATGTGCAACCCTGAGATAGACATGAGGTGCGCCACCCCAGTGGCCCGAAAGACATCCCAATCGGCGCGCTCGATGGCGTTCTGGTCACCGACCACCAAAGCGGCGATCAGCCCGGCATATTGACGCTGACCAACGCGCTCGAAAATCCTGTCGCGCACCTGCTGGCGCCAGCGCTCCACCGGGTGCCAGACAGTGCGTGCCAGACGCTGTGGCGCGGGGTCACGCGGTCCGGCACGGACATAGCCACTGGCTTGCAAGTTCTGCTCCCAGAGCCAGAGTTCGTAGTCAAAACCATAGGGGTTGCTGGTGCCGTGCGGAGCCTTCAGACGCACCGTCATCTGCCAGCGCTCACCGGCACTGATCGCCGCCGGCTGGCGCTGCAACAGGCCAGGCGTTGCAGCGCCGCCTTCGGCCAGGTAGTAACCTGAATACCATCCAAGATAAATCTGAGCGGGCAGTCGCACCGGCTTGCCGTCGAACTGTGCCGACTCCACCTCCAGTCGAAAACGCAGACCTGCCTCGTTGTAATGCGGCATGGCGGCCACGATCCCGATGAGCGCGATGTCGCGCCCTTCCAGCGCACTGTCCAGTGTTTCGCCCAGAAATGCTGATGCGCGAAGTCCGGTCGCAGCAAAGGCCAAAGCCGAAAATGCCATCAGGGTCAGCGTCAGGCGAATCAGGATGGTGAACGATCGGATGGCCGACGCGCTCAGCAGGATCAACGCCAGCAGCAACAGCGCGGCGTAACTCGACAAGGGTGATAGTGCGGCCTGCTGCAACTGCACCGCACTGCCCAGCAAGCATCCGAGCAAGGCCGGGAAAATGAAGCGTGCCGCTACCGGAGTGTGGGTCGTGCTCGAGCGCATGCACGCATGGTAAGCCGACTACAGTGCTTGCACCAGTTTCACGTCGGGCTGGCGTAGCCAGCGGTCAAATTCATCGACCAGTTGGACGCTGGCGGCGCTCGCCGCAGACCAGTCCCTGACCCGGGAGGCCAGATCCTGCCCGTAGTGGACAAAATCAGTGCGATCCGGCAGTTTGCCGTTGGGCAGCGTCCTGACCCACTCGGGGTTCGGCGCCAGCAGCAGCATGTTGTCAAGAAAGGCGCTCGACCCATGGCGCCACTTCAGATGCTTGTCCAGCCAGCCTGGCACCACTGTCCTCTGGAAATGCGGATAGAGCACCAGGCCTTGTGAGCTGGCACCCGCGGCATAGTTCAAGTGCAGGTGGTAGTCGGTCAGGCCACCGTCCCAATAGGCACCGCTCGGTGCACCCGGGATGTCGTGAACCGCCCGCAACACAAACGGAATGGAACAGCTGGCCTGCAAGGCTAAATTGAAATTGGCCTGGCTCAGATCAAACTGTTGTGTTGGATAGTCCCCGCTGTCAAAAGGCAAGGCTGCGCCCGGCGTCGAGAAAACGACGCGCTCAAGCCAGTTGCCAAGCGCCCTGCGTTGCACCAGATTGCTAAGCCAGGCAGCCAGAAAACCCAGCGCGGTGCGATAGCGTTGCTCGCGTCCGAGCAGTTGGCGCCCGTGCGCAGTCACAACGTGCAGTCGAAAACGAGGATGCGCCAGTATTTCGCCAATGCGCCCATCGTAGAAGGCCTGCAGATTCTCGCCAAACAGGCGGCTTACGGTGTCAGCCGAGGGGCCTTTTTCACCCGGCTGCAACTCATAGTGCTGACGGATGTAGTCATATTCGAGCCGCAGGAATGCAGTCACAGGATCATTCAGGCAGGCCGTGGCCATGCGCCACGCGCCAATCGAAGCACCCACCAGGTGCACGGTCTGGCTGGACTGCGCCAGCCATTGCCCGAAAATGAAACGATCCAGCGCGCCCAGGATCAGTCCCTTGGGTCCGCCAGCCGCGCCAGCCAGCACTGCGACATCTGCTGCCTGCAGTCCTCGCTTCTCAATCTGCCGTCGCGCTGCCGGACGGGCATAAAGACAAAGCGCTCGCATCTCTAGAGCGGAGCACTGCCCGTGGCTGATGAGAACCAGTCGAACGCGTCCTGCTGCAGAACCATGTCGATGTCGATTCCGAGCACCTCGCCAACAGCACCGGGAAAGGTCACTGCCAGTTCGCGCTCCGAGAGTTCCGCCGCCGCTGCGCGTGCGCGCCAGGTCGCCAGATGGATCACGCCAGCCAGAGGCTCATAGACCTCGCCTTCAAAGGGTGCGTACTGGTGCCCCAGAGCATCCTTCATGGCCTGTGGAAAATGCCACTTGCGCGCCAGGCCGGCACCCACCTGGGCATAGCAAAAGCCAAAGGCTGCGCGCTCGGCAGTGGCACGCCCCAGGTCCAGCGGGTGAATCTGACGGTCCAGCTCTGCGGCTTGCTGCGGCATGCAGATGTGAATCGCCAACTCGCCGATAGCGTGAATCAGGCCGCAAGTGAAGGCCGCCTGCTGGTTCTGTCTAACCTCGCCGGCCAGTTGTCGCGCCACTTTGGCAACATTCAGACTGTAGGACCAGAAGCGCTGCAGGTGGATACCGGGCACTGCCTTGAAGGACGCGGCAGAAGCGGCTTCAGCGACCATGGCTCGCACATCGACCAGACCGAGAATAGCCAGCGATTCAGAGACGCTGTGAATCTGCCCGGAGAGTTTGAACTGGGCCGAGTTGGAGAGCCGCAGCAAACGCGTCGTCAGCGCCGGATCGGTACTGATCAACTGACTCACCTTTTTCAGGTCGGGCTCGGCGCGCTCAAGCTCGCTGAGCAGCAGCGCAATCACCTGGGGAATGCTGGGCAGAACCAGATGTTGCGCCAACAAAGCCTGGAGTTCCATGAAAAAACATCTCCGTTAGCAAAATTGTCGATGAATGAGCCGGGCGCGCCATTATGGCTTAGCGCAACTCAGGCGACAGGCTCCTTGACTTTGGCAAAGGCATTCGACATCGCGTTCATGGCAGGCATGATGGCGGCGAACTTGTCACGCGGCATGTGCCTGGTGCTCTGAAAATGATTTTCCCCCGCGCCGCCCGGGCGCGTCGCTGGCGCGCCAAGCTTCATGCTCAGGGCGATGCGCTTGCGCAATACATCGACCTCCAGCACTTGCACCTTCACGATGTCACCGGTCTTGACGATTTCGCGCGCATCCTTGACAAATTTATGGCTCAGCTGACTGACATGGACCAGTCCGTCCTGATGAACACCCAGGTCAATAAATGCGCCAAAAGCGGCCACATTGCTGACCGTGCCTTCAAGTACCATGCCTTCCTTCAGATCCTTGATGTCCTGCACCCCTTCACTCAGGCGTGCGACCTTGAAATCGCCGCGCGGATCACGTCCGGGTTTTTCCAGCTCCATCAGGATGTCGCCCACTGTGATGACACCAAACTGCTCATCGGCAAACAACGCCGGCTTGAGTTGGTGCAACAATTCAGCGCGGCCCATCAGCGCCGCCACGGGCTGACCGCTGTGCTTGACGATTTTTTCCACCACAGCGTAGGTCTCCGGATGGACAGCAGTCATGTCCAGCGGATTGTCGCCACCGCGAATGCGCAGAAAGCCGGCACTTTGCTCGAACGTTTTTGCGCCCAGCCCGCTGACCTGCAAAAGCTGCTGGCGATTCCTGAAGGCACCGTGACTCTCGCGCCAGTTCACCACCGACTTTGCCACGTGGCTGCTCAGACCGGAAACCCGGGACAGCAATGGCACACTGGCTGTGTTGAGGTCAACACCCACGGAGTTGACGCAATCCTCCACCACGGCGTCCAGCGTCCGTGCCAGTGCGCTCTGGTTCACATCATGCTGGTACTGACCAACTCCAATCGACTTGGGATCGATCTTGACCAGTTCAGCCAGCGGATCCTGCAAGCGCCTGGCGATGCTGGCGGCACCGCGCAGACTCACATCCACATCCGGCATTTCCTGCGAGGCAAATTCACTGGCCGAATAGACTGAAGCGCCAGCCTCACTCACCACCACCTTGTCGATCAGGCGCTCGGAACTTTTTGCCAGCAGCTTGATCAGGTCCGCTGCCAGCCGGTCGGTTTCACGACTCGCCGTGCCATTGCCTATGGCAATCAGATTGACGCCGTGCTTCAGGCAGATTTGGCTCAGGGTGTGCAGCGAGCCATCCCAATCCTTGCGCGGCTCATGCGGAAAGACCGTAGCGGTTTCCAGCAACTTGCCGGTGCTGTCCACCAGCGCGACCTTGACGCCTGTACGGATGCCGGGATCCAGTCCGAGTACCACCCGGGCGCCGGCTGGTGCGGCCAGCAGCAGGTCGCGCAGATTGTCGGCAAAGACCTTGATGGCGACCTGCTCGGCCTCCTCGCGCAACCTGGCAAACAGATCACGCTCGATGGACAGACTGAGCTTGACGCGCCAGGTCCAGGCCACGCATTTGCGAATCAGATCGTCTGCGGCACGCGCCTGGTGGCTCCAGCCCAGCTGCAGTGCAATGCGCGCTTCGGCCTGCGAGACGCCCGCCTTGACCTCCTGCACCGGCTCCAGCGGCTTCAGGTTGACCTGCAGAATGTCTTGTGCGCGCCCCCGCAACACAGCCAGGGCGCGATGCGATGGCACGCGCGCTATCGGCTCGCTGTAGTCAAAGTAGTCGCGAAACTTGGCCACCTCAGGTTGGTTCTGATCCCGGCCCGCAACCAGGCTGGCGCAAAAGAGTCCCTGCGCCCACAGCCACTCGCGCAATTCCCGCACCAGAGTCGGCGTCTCGGCCCAGCGCTCGCTGAGCAGATCGCGCACACCATCGAGCACCGCCTGCACGGTGGAAAAGTCGGCCTGCCTGTCCTCGCCCTCGACCACCGGACGCATCGCAACCAAGTAGGCCAGTGCCTCGTCGGCCGGCACCAGAGTCGGGTTGGCGAAAAGGGCGTCAGCCAGCGGCTCCAGACCGGCCTCGCGCGCCAGCTGACCCTTGGTGCGGCGTTTCAGTTTGAACGGCAGGTAGAGGTCTTCCAACTCCTGCTTGGTGGCTGCCAGGTGCAGTGCCTGCAACAGCGATGACGTCATCTTGCCCTCCTCCTCAATGGCCTTGATGACCGTTTGCAGTCGGTCCCGCAACTCGCGCAGGTAGCCCAGCCGCGCTTCAATTTCGCGCAGTTCGATGTCGTCCAGCCCCCCGGTGACTTCCTTGCGGTAACGCGCGATGAAGGGCACGCTGGCGCCACCATCGAGCAATTCAACAGTGGCCTGCACCTGTTTGTTCTGGACCTGGATTTCCTGCGCGATTTGCGCGATGATTTTCTGCATGAAGGAATCCCGCCAGCCTGGAGCGGCCGGGAATGTAAAACGAAGGCTGCGAGTGTGCCACAGCCAGCAGCGTGGTCAGCCTTTCAGGGCTTGCCTGAGTGCTACGCCGAGTTCTGGCTTGTGGGCGAATGGATCGGTCGGGTTGCGCGCCAGCAGGATGTCTTCCATGCGCGTTTGCACGCTGGCAATGGCCTTGGGGTGACTGTAGATGTAGAACTGGTTGATGGCGATGGCATCGAACACTTTCTGCGCCACTTCGGCAGCGGTCACTTTTCCCGAACCCACCGCCTTGTCGCTCATGGCCTGACCGATGAGTTGGCTGCGTGTCGGTTTGGCCGCTGCCATGTCGGCTGGCCGGTTACGCTGGCTTTGCGTGATGCCGGTCGGAACAAAGAACGGACACAGGACGCTGGCGCCGACCTGCTGTGTCACCAGCGAGAGGTCCTGATACAGCGTCTCGCTCATGCTGACCACGGCGTGCTTGCTGGCGCCGTAGATGCCCATGTTGGGAGCATTGAGCAAGCCGGCCATGCTGGCCGTATTCACGATATGACCCTGGTAAGACGGATCCTTTGCAGCAGCTTCGAGCATCATGGGTGTGAAGACCCGGATACCGTGCGCGACCCCCATCAGGTTCACGCCAATCACCCACTCCCAATCCTGTGTGGTGTTCTCCCAGATCAGGCCCCCGGCACCCACGCCGGCGTTGTTAAAAACAAAATGCGGTGCGCCAAAGCGTGCCTGCACAGCTTGGCCCAAGGCTTCCATTTCGGCGGCCTTGGAAACATCCACCTTCAGCGCCAGCACGGCGGCGCCGCTCGCCTGGACCTCTGCTGCGGCTTTGTCGAGTGCATCCTGCTGCACGTCCACCAGCACCAGGTTCATGCCCAGGCGGGCGCCAATGCGTGCACATTCCAAACCGAAACCGGAACCGGCCCCGGTCAGAACGGCGGTTTTGTTCTTGAAATCAGTGATCATTTGAAACCTCCAGTTAACAGGCCTTGAGCACGTAAGCAATACGCGGGAAGTGCACCTGCACGGTACCGGCGCGCGGATCGACACGGCGCAGGGTATAGCGTGTGCGGGTCGCCGCCACCAGTTCGCCTTCGGTCGCTTCCTGGCCAAAGGTCTCGGCCGCCACCGTGACACGGCTGCCCAGTGGTATCCCGTGCTCGTCCTGAAAATAGGCATCGTTCAGGCTTGTCGAAGGCGCCGATGCCGCGCAGACAGCGATTGCTTCCTTGGCAGAAAATTTCTCCATCTGACCCTGACCAAGCGCTGCCATACGGTCCATCCAGTGCAACACCGTCGGCGTCGCGTCCAGCACGCCGGCCATCACCGGAACCCGCACACGCGAGAACCAGAGCGGGTGGTAGGCGGCAAAGTCAGCAACGCAAGGCGTGCTGCCCAACAGGAAGTTCTGTCCTTCGAGCAGGTTGGCGATGCGCCTGAGGTAGGACTTGTAGGCGGCTGTCGCGTCCGCCGGGCGCAAGCGTGTCATGCCGGCGCTCATGGCTGCCCGGTCGGCAG
>CAITQH010000238.1 GCA_903894475.1 uncultured beta proteobacterium | reverse complement strand
CTAGCCTGCATATTTCACGCTACACCACTGTACGGCCCGATTGGCGGTGATTTTTGCGCTGCACGGGGTTGAACGGGTCGTTTTGCAGGCATAGAGCTGTGATTGGTTGGTCATCAACTCGGTTTGGACGCAACTACCCCCACCCCGGCTTGGGTTGCGGGCCATTTTTGGGTCATCGTGCGGGCCAAGCACTGTATGAAGTTCAAGGCGAACGCAGTTGACTCATGGCGTGCGCGAAGATGTCAGCGCTGGGCCAGTTGGAGGCTAAGTACAGGCGAATGCGCCGCGTGTTGCGCGTGACCACCGCAGCGAGTTTGAGCAGCTTGATGCGCAGCGTATCGACCTGGGCTTTGGCCAAGGTCGTACCCTGTAGCGCCAGCGCACGCAGGCGTTCGATCAACACGTAGCCCAATGCGGCCAGCAACATGCGTAGCTGATTACTTTGGAAATGCTGGCAACTCGTGCGTGTGGCAAACAAGCCTACTTGGGCTTCCTTGATCCGGTTTTCGGCTTCGCCGCGCTGGCAGTACAGATCGTCGTAGAGGGTTTGTGGTTGACCTGTGAGGTTGGTCACCACGTAGCGCGGGTTGTTGCCCTGCTGGCCATATTCAAGACGCGTGATCACCCGGCGCTCCTTTGACCAGCTTTGTGCGGCATACATGAATTCACCGACCTCACGCTGCTTGGCGCCGGTGGCTACAAACCCCTCCTTCATGGCGAGTTCCAGGAATTCGGTGATGCTCTGCAGACGTGGGTTACGGGCCAAGCCAATGATGTAGTTCACGCCAGCACGCTCACAGTAGTTGATGATGCGCTGACGGCAAAAGCCCGAGTCACCGCGAAAGACGATGCGCACCTGAGGCCAAACTTGGCGCAGGCGCTTGACCAGCAACTTCAAAATGGCTGCGGCGTGTTTGGCACCATCGATGCGGCTGGGACGCAGGTAGGCGCAAAGCAGTTGCTGACCACAGAACACATACAGCGGCAAATAGCAGTAGCTGTCGTAGTAGCCGTGAAAGAAGCGCCCCTCCTGTTGTCCGTAAAGCGGGTTGTCGGTGGCGTCAAAGTCGAGCACCAGTTCCTCGGGTGCAGTTTTGAAGCTGGCGATGAATTGATCGACCAGCACTTGGTGTAACCGCCAGGCCGTTGCTCGATTGGCCCATTTCTCCAGTCGGCACAGCGTGGGGGCGCTGGCGACCTCGCGATCAACACCGACTGCCGTTTGCATCGCTACGTCCTGACGCAGCGCGCCGTGGTCGTTCAAGTCTTCCCAGCCAAGTGCCAAACCATAGACGCGCTGGCGCAGCATGTCGACAACACCGTGCGTGATCAGCAGTGGGCTGCGCGGATCAGCGATGCAGCGTGCAGCTGCCTGAAGCAGACCCAGCTTGCGATCAGTCGAACCCAGCAGCATCACCCCGGCATCACTAGTCATGCTGCCGCCGTCAAAGCGACCCTCTACGATGCGTCGGCCAAGCCGGCCAAATTCAATCTTGCAAGTTCCAAATTCTTCGGTACAGTTTGACATTGGCGGTCCCAGTTGTGGTTGGCGTCAGATACCAATGACAACGCGCCTTCGGGCGGGACTGCCGACTCATTTGTGTGAAATATTCGGGCTAGCTACAACGAGCGATAGATCCAGGTGACGATCCACCGAGTGCGCCCATTTTCATCTTCATCACTGGCGCAGATTGATCAGAAGTTCAACCAGTTCAACTACACCGGTATAGGGTTCGGGATCGTTGTAGGCGCTGTGCCGTTCAGACAAGATGTGAGCACGTTGAATGGCGATTTCCAGGCGTTGATACGTAGTGACGAACGCGCTGCCTGCCCCTTTTTCATAGCCGGGAATATGTTGCTTCAGGCGCTTCAGAGCTTCGTCGCGATGCAACGGAGCTTTGATGTCCTCGTAGTGCAACAGCAGCCACAACTCGAAACTCGGTATCGACGCGATGGCACAAAACTTAACGCGCTGCTTGGCATCATTACGCATCGTGCCATCGAGCGACTCAGCCAGTTTCAAGGCGTCGAAGTAGCTGTCGTGGTCGTCACGGTCGAAGACGGCATAGACCTGCTCGAATGCGCCCGGTTGGATATTTTTGTGCCGGTCGCCGTATTGAAAGAGATCACGAGCGTATTGCACGACTTGAATCGGTGCAGTTCCCAACTCACTGGGACGCACTTCAACGTTTGCGGTGTGCAATCGAAAGGTCTTGCGTATCTCGTTGAAGTAAAGTGGCTCGGTCTTGCTGCCTTCGGAAACGATAAGGATGCGGTCGTAACTAGCGCGCCGACCCTGCTTGCGCTCAAGCTGTTGGCGTTGGCGCACTTGCGGAGAATTGTCGCGGGCCATCAGTGTATGTGCTCCAAATCTCTCAGGAACGGCAGCCCACCATATCGACCCATCAGATAACCTCGTTCCCGTGCCTCGTTCTTGCGCGGGCTGAAGTCCGAAAGGCCGTACAGCGTAGAGGCCTGCTCGCGATCTTTTTCGACGAACCAGACCTGATCGCGCCGGAATAGGTCGGGCGCATCCAGCAACGAAGTGTCATGTGTTGTGAACACCAATTGCGCCCCGCCAGTGTTCAACGCAGGGTTGTTGAACAGTTTCACCAGACGTCGCACCAACATCGTATGCAAGCTGGTATCAAGCTCGTCGATGACCAGGGTCAACCCCTTTTTCAGGATGTCAAGTACCGGGCCGGTGAGAAATAGCAGGTTGCGCGTGCCACTGGATTCATCGGCCAACCCGAAAACCGCTTTGCCATGCTCGGTAGCGTGGTGAAAGCGCAGCTCGTTTTCTTCCATTTCCTGGCTGCGTACTTCGGTCTTGCCAGCGGCCAGATCGAAGTGCAACTCTTGCCCAGGCACCTTGCGTGTCACTATGTCGATGTCAGCAATACTGATGTCGGCAGCTGTGAGGAAGTTGCAGATGGCCTTCTTGCCCTCAGCCTGACGCAACATCTGCACCGTGAAATGCGGGGTGGGTGGGGTGAGCTCGTTAAAAATGACCAGTTGGTTTAAGAACCAGTCGAACACGGGGCGCAGTTGTTCGCTGTTGAGCTGGACTGCCATCGACAGGAACAGGGAATTGGGTCGGGTCGCACCTTCCCAGACGTTCTTCTGACCTTTGAGGGCGGTGCCAAATTCGTACAGGTCCTTGCCGGTATCCGGGTCATAGCTGCGCTCAAACCAGCGTTGCGGCTTGAACGCTTTGTACACCAAAAGGTGCTCACTGACGATGCGCTGCGGGGTTAGGGCAAAACCGTACTGATAGCGCACGCCATCGAGAAGGAAGGTGATTTCGAATTCGGTTGGCTCACTGGAGGATTTGCTATCCAGCCTGAAAGGTTGGACGCCGTAGGTCTGCCCCGGTTGTATTACAGTTGCCGATTCGGTTACCACGCCACGCATGTACTGCAATGCTTTGATGAGATTGGACTTGCCGCCGGCATTGGCACCGTAGATGACAGCACTGCGCAGCAAAGCAGGCACTGCATTGAACCCAGTGCTTAGTGTGTGGGTGTCGGACAGGGTCTTGTCCTTTGACGCAACGAGACTCAGCGCCTGCTCGTCACGTAGGGACCGAAAGTTCTTTACGCGGAACTCGACCAGCATCGCAATCACTCCTGAGTTAAATAATATAATTGTATTTTGACTCTAACGTGCAAAAAGTCAATTTATTTTACACAAAAGTCTGAAATTTGATAGAATTTCAAGCTCCCGATTCAAGGAGACCAAGAAATCGTTGTTGGCGCGACTCAATCGAAGAGTCCCACCGAGTTCCTGGCAGGATTGTTCATGGGCACCGATCTATCCGGTGCGGATCAGTCGCAATTGACCAGATTGCCGTGCAAGTGACAATGGCACCCAAAATTCCACAATACGAAACAGACATTCTCCGCAAACAGGGGACAAACACCCGAAGCTTTCCTCACCTGTTGTGAGACCAAACCCTGCCGGACCTCCTTGACGAAACCCCAACTCAATCAGGCGGCACTGGCCAGCAAACACCTTGGCCGAGAGCTCCCGACTGTAT
>CAITQH010000237.1 GCA_903894475.1 uncultured beta proteobacterium | reverse complement strand
GATAGGCCGGTGCAGCTCCAGTGCCCATTCGCTTAGCTCAAGGTGCAGGCAGCGTGAGCACTCATCAGCCTCGTTCAGATAGGCGTTGAATTCAGCAATGCCAATGCGCAGGTTTCCAATCACCTTGGCCTGGTCTTGCGGGTCTGGCTTAGCCAACTCGTAAGCCTGCCAGACAGCGCCCAGCAGCGGCAGCTGCGCTGCCCGCAGCGCATCGACCTTAGCCAGCAAGGACAACAACTCACGCGACAGTCGTGGCGAAACGTCGTTTTGGCCGCGCGCCAGCGCCCGGTACTGCAACAGAATTTGCGAGAGCGCGCGTTTGCCCGGTGCATCTGCCACGCACAGGCCGCCCGCCATCGCCTCGAAATAGGCGGCGCAAATCTGCCAGAAAACGCGTGGCTCGAGCGCGCTCTGTGCGCTGACCAAGCCGAGGCTGATGTCACACATGACCTGGGCACAGGCGGCGTCGCCAGAGCGGATCAGTTTGAGGACGCAGCCGTCGATGCGGGACTGAAGCTCGGGCTCAAAGGCCAGGGCCTGCCGCTGCCGCGGCAGTGCAAAATCGATCCAGCGCCACTCCAGCGGCCGCTCGTCTGCCGGGCTCAAAGCTGCACCATTTCGAAATCCTCCTTGCGCGCGCCGCACTCTGGGCAAGTCCAGTTGATGGGTACTTCGCTCCAGGGCGTTCCGGCAGCCAGACCATGCTCGGGTGAACCGCTGGCTTCGTCATAGAGCCAGCCACAAATCAGACACATCCAGGTGTTGGTCGCACTCACAGCAAAACGCCTTCCAATAGAATGGCTTCATTGTAAAACCTGGCTTGCAACCGAAGGCGCCCTCGCACATGACACACTCCACTGACCACAACCAAGCCCTGTTCGATCGCGCCAAACGTGTGATCCCCGGCGGTGTCAATTCACCCGTCAGGGCTTTCAAGGCGGTCGGCGGTACACCGCGCTTTGTCCAGCGGGCCCAGGGCGCCTATTTCTGGGACGCCAACGAGCAGCGCTACATTGACTACATCGGCTCCTGGGGCCCCATGATTCTCGGTCACGGCCACCCGGCAGTCGTCAAGGCAGTCCAGGAGGCTGTTCTGGAAGGTTTCTCCTACGGCGCCCCAACCGAGCGCGAAGTGCAACTGGCAGAGGAAATCCTCAAGCTCATGCCCTCGATGGACATGGTGCGCCTGGTCAGCTCCGGCACCGAAGCTGCGATGAGCGCCATCCGCTTGGCCCGAGGTGCCACCGGTCGCAGCAAGCTGATCAAGTTTGAGGGCTGTTATCACGGCCATGCCGATGCGCTGCTGGTCAAAGCCGGCTCGGGTCTGGCAACCTTTGGCAACGCCACCAGCGCCGGCGTGCCACCCGAAGTGGTGCAACACACCATGGTCCTCGAATACAACAACGTGACCCAACTCGAAGAGGCCTTCGGTCTTTATGGCAAGGAGATTGCCTGCCTGATGATCGAACCCATCGCCGGTAACATGAACTTTGTGCGCGCCTCCGTGCCCTTTGTGAAGCGCTGCCGTGAGTTGTGTAGTGAGTACGGTGCGTTGCTGGTATTTGACGAAGTCATGAACGGCTTTCGGGTCGCCCTGGGTGGTGCGCAAAGCGTCTATGCACGCCAGATTCCGGGCTTTGAGCCCGATATGACCGTCATGGGCAAGGTCATTGGCGGCGGCATGCCGCTGGCCGCCTTTGGCGCCAAGCGCGCCGTGATGGAACAGCTGGCTCCGCTGGGAGCCGTCTATCAGGCCGGCACGCTGTCGGGCAACCCGGTGGCCACAGCCTGTGGTCTGGCCACTCTGCATGAGATCAGCAAGCCCGGCTTTTTTGAAGAACTGTCGAGGAAGACACACGCGCTCGTCACAGGCCTCGCTGCTGCGGCAAGGAGCGAGGGTGTACCCTTCAGTGCCGACAGCGAGGGCGGCATGTTCGGCTTCTTCCTGCTGCCCGAACTGCCGCAGAACTATCCCCAGGTCATGAAGACCGACAGCGCGCGCTTTAACCAGTTGTTCCACGGCTTGCTCGACGGCGGCGTCTACATTGCCCCGGCGCTGTACGAAGCCGGCTTTGTCAGCGCGGCGCACAGTGACGAAGACATCGCCGCCACAGTGGCGGTGGCGCGTCAGGTTTTCAAACAGATGTAGCTCGCACGACACATGACTGCGCTGACGACCCGGCTGACGCGCTCGCTGCACCTTAGGCACCCTATCATCTCGGCGCCGATGGCCTTTGCCGGTGGTGGTGTGTTAGCTGCAGCGGTCAGCCAGGCTGGCGGTCTGGGCTTGATCGGGGGCGGTTACGGCGACCCGGCCTGGTTGAGTGAACAATTCACGGCTGCGGCAGGGCAGCGTGTCGGTGTCGGTTTCATATCGTGGTCGCTGCGCAAGTCACCATCGGTTCTCACCGACAGCCTGAAACACCGACCCGCCGCGGTGATGCTTTCCTTTGGCGACCCGCGGCCCTTCATCGACGACATCCGCAGCGTCGGCGCGGCCCTCATTTGCCAGTGCCAGAATATGGACCATGTGATGGATGCGGTGGACGCCGGCGCCGACATCATCGTGGCGCAAGGGAGCGAGGCTGGCGGCCATGGCGCTTTGCGTGGAACCCTGAGTTTCGTGCCCGAAGTGTCGGACTTTCTGAGCAGGCAGTCGCCGGAGACACTGCTGCTTGCCGCAGGCGGCATCGCGGACGGACGCGGGCTGGCTGCAGCCCTGATGCTGGGTGCCGATGGCGTCCTGCTTGGCACACGCTTGTGGGCCTCCAGGGAGGCCCTGGTGAAGCCGGGTCACCACCAGGCCATTGTTGAGGCCAATGGCGACGGCACGCTGCGCACCCAGGTTGCCGATATTGCACGACAGATTCCCTGGCCACGCGGCTTTACCGCGCGGATTGCCCGAAACGCATTTACCGATCGATGGCACGGCCATGAGGACACGCTTGAGAAGAATATCGCTGTGGAAGGACCAAAGTACCGACAGGCCTTTGCCGAAGGTGATCCGGAGCATACCGGCGTATGGTTTGGTGAAGCGGCCGGCCTGATCGATGAAATAGCGTCAGCGGCTGACATTGTCGAAAAAATGGCGTCGGACGCAGCAATCCATATCAAACACCTTGCACACGCGGGGCTGTCCTGAGCATGCTCGAATCAAGCAGCAAGCAACAGCGTCGTCGCACGCTGGCGCTGGCCATCGTCGTCGCGACCTACGCGCTGTCATTTTTTCAGCGTTTCGCGCCGGCCGGAATTGCCGCCGATCTGGTAGCCGCCTTCAACAGCAGCGCTTCTTCACTGGGCGCACTGGCGGCGACCTACTTTTATGTTTACACGATCATGCAAATCCCCACCGGCATCCTGGTCGACACCCTGGGGCCGCGCCGGATTTTGCTGATAGGTGGTGTGATCGGCGGTGCTGGCAGTCTGATGTTCGCTCTGGCCAGCGGACTCGAACTGGCGCTGGTCGGGCGTACCCTGATCGGGCTGGGCGTCTCGGTCACTTTTATTGCCATGCTCAAGATCATCGCCTTGTCCTTCGATGAACGCCGCTTTGCGACGCTGGTGGGGCTGGCGATGCTGATTGGCAATCTCGGATCGGTGCTGGCCGGCGCACCCCTGTCATGGTTGGCCCAGTTAACCAATTGGCGCAATATCTTTGTTGCCCTGGCCGGTGTTTCGCTGCTGCTGGGCATCGCCTGCTGGGTGCTGCTGCGCGAGCAACCCGCCGTAGCAGGCCAGGCAGACACCAAGCCATCGTTCGACCGCAGCCTTGTTGTATCCGGGCTGGTCGCGGTTCTGAAGAACCGCGACAGCTGGCCGACGGTGTGTGTGAACTTTGGCATCTGCGGCAGTTTTTTTGCTTTCGCCGGACTGTGGGCAACGCCGTTTCTGACCCAAGCCCATGGCCTGACACGCGCTGCCGCGACCAACCACGTCAGTCTTTATTTCGTCGGCTTTGCGCTGGGCTGCGTGTTCATGGGCGCGCTGTCGGATCGACTCGGAAAGCGCAAGCCCGTGCTGATCGTGACCAGCCATCTGTACCTGCTGATCTGGCTCGTCTTGCTGTGGGATCTGGTGCTGCCACTGATGGCAAGCTATGCCCTGTTCACCCTGATGGGTCTGGTCACCGCCGGTTTCACACTCACCTGGGCGTGTGCCAAGGAGGTCAATGCGCCCCAGCTCTCAGGCATCTCCACCAGCGTCACCAACATGGCCGGCTTCCTCGCCGGCGCCATCCTGCAACCGTTGGTCGGCTGGGTGATGGACCAGCGCTGGCAGGGCGGCCTGACCAGCACTGGAGCGCGCCTCTTTACCGCCAACGATTACCACGCCGGTCTTTTGCTGCTGACAGCCGTGGCAGCCTTTGGTGCGCTCGCCTCATGG
>CAITQH010000236.1 GCA_903894475.1 uncultured beta proteobacterium | reverse complement strand
CCCTGCCACTTGTCCTACCGCACCGGTCGGTTGCTGGGTGCCAGACCATAGCGTGCAGTGGTCGTCATGCACATCAGCGACGGCATTCATCGGCTCCATCGTTGCGTGAGACAAATATGGGAAGTCAAAAGTGGCCTCGATCGTTTTGGCCCCTTCCGGCATTTCTTTATGGGGACCAACCGCAGCCACAAGTTGCGCTGTGATTTTTGCACTGTCGAGGTCCGTATTCGGCCCCATGTCCCAGTCGATCTTGAGAGCTTTTCGGCCACTGATGGCTGCCCAGGTGTTTGAACCTACGACGGCCACTCCACTAGGCACCTGGATGACTTGCAGGACTCCAGGGACTGCCTTGGCCGCGGTGTCGTCGAAGCTCTTGAGCGTTGCGCCAAAAGCGGGCGGTCGCGCGATCACGGCATACACCATGCCAGGGATCTTAACGTCCAAGCCGTACTGTGCTTTGCCGGTGACAACGTCGGGATTGTCGATTCGTGTTCTCGGCTTGCCGATAATCTTGAAGTCCTCTGGCTTCTTAAGAACGATGTCCGAGGTCGGAACAGGCATCGTCGCCGCAACCGCGGTCAGAGTGCCGTACGCAACCGATTTCTTGCCGTCAGCGCTTAGGACGTGTCCGCTGGAAGTCTTCAGGGTGGATGCATCGACTTTCCAATTCTTGGCGGCTGCGGCGACGAGCATCATTCGAGTCGTTGCGCCAACACGTCGAAGCTCCCCGAACATGGATCGTACTGTATTGCTGCCACCAATCCCTTGTCGTCCGTAGACGGCCTGATTTGCAGGAGCTTGCACGACGGCAACGTTATGCCAATCGACGTCAAGTTCTTCGGCGACGAGCATCGCCAATGCCGTTCGAGAGCCCTGCCCAGCGTCGGGGCAGATGATTGTTACCGTCACCTTGCCATCTGGGTCGACTTTGACGAATACATTGGGAGCGAACGAGGCACCCGTACCGGCTGCGGGAGTTTTTAGCGCAACGTCAGCACATGCGAGAGAGGCAAAGCTACCAAGGGCAAGGCTCGCGCCGACCCCACCGACCAGTTGGATGAAATTTCTGCGGGTTAGTTCTTTGCGATCACTCATTTGGATGCTCCTGCCGCAGCTGCTTTCACCGCGTCGCGAATTCGCTGGTAGGTGCCACAGCGACAAATATTCAGGCCCAAAGCGTCATCAAGCTCAGCGTCGGTTGGGTGAGGATTTTTCTTTAACAGGGCAGCGGCGGCCATGATCTGTCCGGCTTGGCAATAGCCGCACTGAGGAACGTCATGCTCAATCCAAGCCTTCTGAAGTGGATGCTTTCCATCTTTCGATAAGCCCTCGATGGTGGTTACCTTCTTGGTACCCAGGCTTGAGACGGTGATTTGACAGCTCTGTTGTGAAACTCCATCAACTAGAACCGTACAAGCTCCGCAGGCACCAATGCCGCAGCCAAATTTCGAACCCGTCAGGTCAAGCAAATCCCGCAGAACCCACAATAGGGGCATATCCGGGACAGCCTCGACGGACTTTTCCTTTCCGTTT
>CAITQH010000235.1 GCA_903894475.1 uncultured beta proteobacterium | reverse complement strand
GGGCGTGCAGGTGCACGGCGGCATGGGCTATATCGAGGAGACCGGTTGCGCCCAGTATTACCGCGACGCCAAGATTTTGACGATCTATGAAGGCACAACCGCCATTCAGGCCAATGACCTGGTTGGACGCAAGACCTCGCGCGACGGTGGTCAAAGTGCCAAGGCGCTGGCCAGGCAGATTGAGGCGACGGAGAGTCTGCTGGTGGCCTGCGGCAACACGGACGCTGTGGTGGTTGCCAGACGTCTGAAAGCGGCACGCGAGGCCTTTCTCGATGTAGTGAATTTTGTTGCCTGCAACAGCAAGGCCAGTCCGAATGCGGTCTATTCGGGCAGTGTCCCTTACCTGATGCTGGCTGGCAATCTGATGGCTGGCTGGCAGTTGGGGCGGGCCCTTCTGGTAGCAGTTGAGCAAATTGCGCAAGGTGTCGATGTGCCCTTCATGCAAGCAAAAATCACCACCGCGCGGTTCTATGCCGACCACCTGCTGACCAAGGCACCAGGCATACGGGACGCCATTGTTGAGGGCGCAGATAGCGTGACTGCCCTGGCACTGGAATCATTCTGATATTGAAATTCAAAATACTATGTCCAGACTTCCACCCGCTCTTCGGTCTTTGCCATTTCCGGTGATTGGTTCACCACTGTTCATCATCAGCACGCCCAAGCTGGTGATAGCCCAGTGCATTGCCGGGGTAGTGGGTTCCATGCCGGCACTCAACGCGCGTCCAGCCGAGCAGTTGGAAGAATGGCTTGTTGAAATCACGGAGGCTCTGGCCGCCCACAGCAAGGCGCATCCGGATCAACCGGCAGCCCCTTTTGCCATCAACCAGATCGTGCACAAGAGCAATGACAGGTTGGAGCACGACATGGCGATGTGCGTGAAGTACAAGGTGCCGATCATCATCACCAGTCTGGGCGCTCGGGAAGACATGAATGCCGCTGCGCACAGTTATGGCGGTGTGGTGCTGCATGACATCATCAACAACAAGCATGCACACAAGGCGATCGAGAAGGGTGCCGATGGCCTGATTGCCGTTGCCGCAGGCGCGGGTGGCCACGCCGGCGTGAAGAGCCCTTTTGCCTTGATTCAGGAAATCCGCCAGTGGTTTGACGGACCGCTGGTTCTGAGTGGTTCGATCTCGACTGGTGACGCCGTGCTAGCGGCGCAGGCGGCGGGTGCCGACTTTGCTTACATTGGCTCTGCCTTCATCGCCACCCAGGAAGCGCGCGCCTCAGAAGCCTACAAGCAGGCCATCGTCGCTTCCAATTCGGATGACATTGTGTACAGCAACCTCTTCACCGGTGTCCATGGTAACTATCTGGCTCCCAGCATCCGTAGCGCCGGCCTTGACCCGGAGCACCTTCCGGAAAGTGATCCCAGCAAGATGAATTTTGGTGGCGACAAGTCCAAAGCCTGGAAAGACATCTGGGGTTGCGGCCAGGGTATTGGATCCATCACTCAGGTTCAGAGCACCGCCGACTACGTCGCTCAACTCAAGCGCGAATACGCAGCAGCCCGGGCACGTCTGCAAATGGGTTGATGAATCCCAAGTGGCTTGAGCTAGCGTTCGCGGAACTCGGTGTTGCGCAGGCACCAGTGGGGCAGTCCAACCCGCGAATCACGGGGTACCACGAAGGCACGAATATTCAAGGCTACGACGACAAGGTTTCATGGTGCTCCTCGTTTGTTCACTGGTGCTTTGCGCAAGTCGGAATATCCGGCACCGGTTCTGCACTTGCACGTTCCTGGCTAACCTGGGGTGACGCGCTCAGCGTTCCTGTTCAAGGCTGTGTCGCTGTCCTCTATCGGGATGACCCCAAGAGTTGGAAGGGGCACGTCGGATTCTTTCTGCGCGAAGATGAGGAGCATGTCTACTTGTTTGGCGGCAATCAACTCGGGGAAGTGCGCGAGCATTTCTATCCGCGCAATACCGTTCTGACTTATCGCTGGCCTGCTGAGCTATTGAAAGTTCGGTAATTCGCAACACCTTTGTCGCCACGCCTTTCTGATACCAATTGCTTTCATAATCAATATCGCAGGCGACGGGGGGCTGAGGTCGCAGCAGTGGGTGACTCCGCGAATGTCCTCCGGCCTACGGCCTCTCCCTTGATTTGGCAAAACCCCAAGTCCACGCTGCGCCACCCACTACATCGCCCTCGGCAACGAACTCAGTAGTTCGCTTCAGTCGCGCATCATCCCTGCTTGAGAGATCTGGTCGATGGGACGCTCAGCGCAGCGGCATAAAGGGGGAGGCCGCAGGACGGAGGACAGCCGCGGAGTTGAGTGCCCCAGCGGCCAGATCGGCCGGAGTGTTGTTAGCTGAGACAAAGGCTTCAGGACTTGGTCGTTCCACTGAATCTTCGAGCCGCGTAGATCATCAGGAAAACCACCGCAGCGACTTCATAGACAGCACCCAGAACGTGCTTGGTGCTGGTGAAGAAAGAAGCCACGGCAACCTGCCTGGCCGAGAGCCCGGGGTACTGCACCAGCATGGCGGTGATTTGTGCGTTTTCACACAAGTCCCAGACGCCAGCAAGGACCGGGATGAAGGCTGCGAGCCAAAGTCTCTCGCTCGGGCGAAAGCGGTAGAGCAGGCCGGCAAAGAACGTGACATACAACATGGGAAACAGCGTGTCCAGCGTGGGACTGGCAAGGGCATAAACGGCTCGGCCATGCGGCCCGTACTGCAGCATGGTTGCTTGAATGTCAGCTAGCGTGTAGCTCAGTTTGAGATCAATCATTTCGCCACCCAGCGGCAATGCGGGGAATACCAGCAGCGCCATGATGAGCACACCAACAAGGCTGGCAATCAACACGCGTGTTGCAGCGGCAAACTCGAAATATCCGCGAAACATGCTCTTCATCTGCACTCAAGTCGGCCAGGTCGATCCGTGTTCTGGCACCATGGCGCGCCAGCCCAACTCGTTCTTGATGCGCTGGCGCAACTGGTCCGAGGCTGCCAGTTCGCCATGCACGACGTAAACCTGGTCCGGCGCCTGGGGCAGGGTTTTCAGCCAGGCCAGAAGCTGCCCGACATCAGCATGCGCCGAGGCCGATTGCAGTTGCACGATTTCGGCGCCCAGCTCGACGTCGCGTCCGTGAATGCGCACCGAATTGGCACCACTTGCCAGGGCGGCTCCGCGGGTCCCAGGTGCCTGATATCCGGTGAGGATGATCATGTTGCGGTGGTTGCCAGCGTAATGCGCCAGATGATGCAGCACGCGCCCACCGGTGGCCATGCCGCTGGCTGACAGAATGATCATCGGTCCATGGCGGCTGGCCAGAGCGCGCGATTCATCGGTGCTGTTGACCATGGTGGCGCAGTGTGTCAGGGCATGTGTCTCCCTGCTGCTGAGCCGGTGCTCTCCATGGTGCTGCTCAAATAGCTGTGTAGTGTGTACGGCCATCGGACTGTCCAGGAAGACCGGCAGCGAATTCGGAATCTCGCCGCGCAGTTTGAGCAGGTGTATCGCGTGCAGCAGGGCCTGCGCCCGACCGACTGCGAACACCGGGACCACTGCGACACCGCCGCGAGCCGCCAGCCGCTTCAGTGCGGGCGCCAACTCGGCCAAAACGTCTTCCTTGGGATGTTCACGGTCGCCGTAGGTTGACTCGATCAATACCGTGTCTGCCGCCGGTGCACTGGCCGGTGGATTCATGAGCAAGTCATCGGGTCGGCCCAGATCGCCTGAAAACAGAATGCGCCGACCTGCCACTTCCAGCAGCACACTGGCTGCGCCCAAAATGTGTCCAGCTGGCGTGAGCGTCGCACGCCAACCGGGAATCGGCTGAAACGTGATGCCGAATTCAACCGTCTTGAACAAGTGCAGGCAGTCGAGCGCGTCCTGGCGGGTGTAGAGCGGCATGGCCGGCTCGTGCTTAGAGAAGCCATGGCGGTTGGCGAAAGCTGCATCTTCTTCCTGGAGATGACCACTGTCGGGCAGCAGGATACGGCACAGGTCGCGCGTGCCGCTGCTGGCAAAGACATGACCGGCGAAACCCTCCTTGGCGAGCAAAGGCAGGTAGCCGCTGTGGTCCAGATGCGCATGCGTCAGCAGCACCGCGTCGATCTGATTCGGCGCCACCGGCAAGGGCGTCCAGTTGCGCAGCCGAAGCAGTTTGTAGCCCTGAAACAGTCCACAATCGAGCAACAGGCGTTTGCCATCATGCTGCACCAGATACTTCGAGCCGGTAACGGTCCCCGTGCCGCCAAGAAATGTGATGTTGACGGTCATGCGGATAACTCCCGGTTCGTGTTGAAATCTGATTTAACTGAAGAAACTCTTCAACCGGTTGGTCCAACTGTCACCACTGGGCAAATGCTTGCTGCCGCCCTTCTTCAGGGACTCATCCAACTCGCGCAGCAATTTCTTCTGGTGCTCGCTGAGCTTGATCGGTGTCTCAACCGTTATATGGCAATAGAGGTCGCCCGGATAACTGGAGCGTACACCCTTGATACCCTTGCCACGCAGACGGAACTGCTTGCCGGTTTGCGTGCCTTCGGGAATGTCGATCGCGGCTTTCCCAGCCAGCGTTGGCACATCAATCTCACCACCCAGCGAAGCGGTGATCAGGCTGATGGGTACCGAGCAATGAATGTCATCGCCGTCGCGCTCAAAAATATCGTGTTTCTTGAGTCGGATTTCGATGTACAGATCACCCGGCGGGCCACCATTGGTGCCTGGCTCGCCGTTGCCTGCGCTGCGAATGCGCATGCCGCCGTCGATGCCGCCCGGGATCTTGACTTCCAGTGTCTTTTGCTTTTTGACCTTGCCTTGACCGTGGCAGGCAATGCAGGGCTCTGGGATGACCCTGCCGACGCCACGGCAAGTCGGGCAGGTTTGCTGCACGCTGAAAAAGCCCTGGCGCATCTGAACTGCGCCTGAGCCGCTGCAAGTGCCACAGGTCTTGGCCTGTGTTCCCGGCTTGGCGCCGCTGCCCTTGCAGGTTTCACAAGCCTCCCAGCTAGGAATACGAATTTGCGCATCCTTGCCGCTGGCAGCCTCTTCCAGCGTGACTTCCATCGCATAACTCAGGTCACTGCCCCTGAAAACCTGGCGTCCACCACCCGAGCGGCCGCGTTGCTGACCGAACATATCGCCGAAAATATCGCCGAAGGCTTCTGCAAAACCGCCATAACCCTCGGCTCCTGGCCCACCCCGCATATTGGGGTCCACCCCGGCATGGCCATGCTGATCGTATGCGGCGCGCTTTTGCGGGTCCGACAGCATCTCGTAGGCTTCTTTGGACTCCTTGAATTTCTCTTCCGCGACCTTGGAGGAATCACCCTGGTTGCGATCAGGGTGGTGCTTCATCGCATGTTTGCGATATGCCTTCTTTATTTCTTCATCCGAGGCGTTTTTTGGAACACCCAGGACTTCGTAGTAGTCTCGTTTGGCCATGGTCTTTTATTGCTTGGGTTGAACACAAACGCCGCGTGAACCCTGCAGGTGTTCAACGCGGCGCCTGACAACAGCTTTCAGCGCAAGCGCTTAAGTTTTCTTGACTTCCTTTACCTCGGCGTCAACGACATTGTCGTCCGCCGCATGGGTGGACCCACCTTGCGCACCCGGTGCACCTGTCGCCCCAGCGTCGCCAGAGGCAGCAGCCTCAGCGGCCTGTTTGGCCTGCATATCGGCGTACATTTTTTCACCCAGTTTCTGGCTGACGGTCATCAGGGCCGTACTTTTCTCCTCGATAGAAGCTTTCACGTCACTCTTCATGGCTTCTTCAAGTTCCTTGATTGCCGCTTCGATTTTCTCCTTCTCGCCAGCCTCTAGCTTGTCGCCGTATTCGTTGAGGCTCTTTTTCACACTGTGCAGGTTGGCATCAGCCTGGTTGCGAGCCTGGACCAACTCAAGCTTCTTCTTGTCGTCAGCCGCATTCAGCTCAGCATCTTTCACCATTTGCTGAATCTCCGCCTCACTCAGGCCAGAATTGGCCTTGATGGTGATCTTGTTCTCTTTTCCTGTGCCCTTGTCCTTGGCGCCCACGTGCAAGATGCCATTGGCGTCAATGTCAAACGAGACTTCAATCTGCGGTGTGCCACGCGAGGCCGGTGGGATCCCTTCCAGGTTGAATTCGCCCAGCATTTTGTTGCCAGCAGCAATTTCGCGTTCGCCCTGAAACACCTTGATCGTGACCGCCGGCTGATTGTCATCGGCGGTCGAAAAAGTCTGAGCAAACTTGGTCGGAATGGTGGTGTTCTTGGTGATCATCTTGGTCATGACGCCGCCCAGCGTTTCGATGCCCAGGGACAGAGGTGTCACATCAAGCAACAGCACATCCTTGCGATCACCAGAGAGAACCTGACCCTGAATCGCAGCGCCGACCGCGACGGCTTCATCCGGGTTCACATCCTTGCGCGGCTCCTTGCCGAACAATTCCTTGACCTTCTCCTGCACCTTGGGCATGCGCGTCATGCCGCCGACCAGAATCACGTCGTTGATATCCGATACGTTGACGCCAGCATCCTTGATGGCAGTGCGGCACGGCCCGATGGTGCGTTCAATCAGTTCCTCTACCAGCGACTCCAGTTTGGCGCGCGTCAGCTTGATGTTCAGGTGCTTTGGACCTGAAGCGTCAGCCGTGACATAGGGCAGGTTGATATCGGTTTGCGCGCTGCTGGAGAGCTCGATCTTGGCTTTCTCTGCCGCCTCCTTGAGGCGCTGCAGTGCCAGCACGTCCTTGCCCAGATCAACGCCCTGATCTTTCTTGAACTCGGCGATGATGAAATCAATGATGCGTTGATCAAAATCCTCGCCACCCAGGAAAGTGTCGCCATTGGTTGACAGAACTTCAAACTGCTTTTCGCCATCAACGTCGGCGATCTCGATGATCGAGACGTCGAACGTGCCACCGCCGAGGTCATAGACAGCAATCTTGCGATCACCTTTTTCATTCTTGTCCAGCCCGAAGGCGAGGGCAGCAGCGGTTGGTTCATTGATGATGCGCTTGACATCCAGGCCGGCAATGCGTCCGGCGTCCTTCGTGGCCTGGCGCTGCGCGTCATTAAAGTAAGCTGGCACCGTGATCACGGCGTCGGTGACCGCCTCGCCAAGGTAATCCTCGGCGGTCTTCTTCATCTTGCGAAGAATGTCGGCGCTGACCTGTTGGGCAGAAATCTGCTTGCCGCGCACTTCGACCCAGGCGTCGCCGTTGTCGGCAGCAGCAATCTTGTAAGGCATCAGATCGATGTCTTTCTGAACTTCCTTCTCGACAAACTTGCGACCGATCAGTCGCTTGACTGCGTACAGCGTATTCTTGGGGTTGGTCACAGCCTGGCGTTTGGCCGAAGCGCCGACCAGCACTTCGCCGTCCTCCTGATAGGCTACGACAGAAGGCGTGGTGCGCGCACCCTCGGCGTTTTCAATAACCTTGGGCGTATTGCCCTCCATGATGGAGACGCAACTGTTGGTTGTACCCAAGTCGATACCAATGATTCTTCCCATGATTCTTCCTTATTCAGAATTTCGATGTTTTTAACTTGTGGATAACTTGATGTATTTCAAGTCAGATAAACGGATTATTTGGATGCGGCGACCGTGACCAGCGCCGGGCGCAACACGCGCTCGGCAATCAGATAGCCTTTTTGCAGCACCGTCACCACCGTGTTGGGATCCAGGTCAGAGGGAACGACGCTGATGGCCTGCTGCTGGTGGGGATCGAATTTGCTGCCGACGCCCGGATTGACGACGAGCACCTTGTTGCGCTCCAGGGCAGCCAACAACTGGCGCAGCGTCGCCTGGGCGCCCTCGCGAATCTGCTCCACTGTCGCATCCTTGATCAACAGCCCGGCTTCCAGGCTGTCCACCACCGGTAGCAGACTCTCGGCAAAACTCTCGACGGCAAATCTGCGCGCCTTGGCTATCTCCTCCTCGGCACGACGTCGTGCGTTGTCGGCCTCGGCTTTGGCGCGCAGGAACTGGTCTGCCAGGTCTGCGCTTTTGGCTTGCAGTAGCGCCAGATCAGCCTGGGCACGGGACAGTGCGTCTGCCTCGTCCATGAACTGTGCGGAAGCCGCTTCCTCAGGGTTCAGGTCAGCGGCCGGGGTCGGATTGGGTTGTTTTGAATCGTTTTCAGACATGCTAATGAGTCAGGTTTTATGCGATGACGCCAATGATGTTGGGGCGCCGGCAAGCAATTCAAGAGTTCTTTGGAGGGCGGACTGGAAGCAGCGGCAGGGTGGCTGCGTGATCTGCCGGCCGGCCTGTCACAGTGGAACTTCAGTCAGAAACGCCTAGCAATTCAACATCAAATTTCAGAGTTGCATTGGGCGGTATCACACCGCCAGCCCCGCGCGCACCATAGCCTAGTGCCGGTGGAATGATCAGCGTGCGTACGCCGCCGACCTGCATGCCGGCGACACCCTCATCCCAAGCGCGTATCACCATGCCGGCGCCAAGTGAAAAGACGAACGGGTCGCTGCGGTCCTTGCTGGAATCAAATTTGGCACCCTCGACGCCATCGTTATAGAGCCAGCCGGTGTAGTGCACAGTGACGCTTTGACCTTGGCGTGCCATTTCGCCAGTTCCGACGACGGTGTCGAGGTATTGCAGTCCGGAAGGGGTGGTGTTCATGTTGCCATCTTTCTTTGCTATCAACGGGATAGCTTGATTTTCGTGTTGATAGGGGCCGTCGCCGTCGGAGCGTCGAATTATGCCAGTGAACAGCACCGGTTTCTGTGTTCTGTGCAGACGCTTAAGCTGGCTTCTTGGCCTGACTGCTAGCCCATTTGACAGCGAAGGCCGGGACCTCACTCCAGCGCTTGAGCAGATCTGCCCCCTGGGGCGTCAAGACGTAGCCTTCCTTGCCATGCGTGATCAGCGATGCCTGACGCATCTCCTTGATCCGGGTATTGAGTGTGTTGGGCGTGATGCCGCCGACGCTGTCCTGCAGAAGTCGAAAAGTCTGCGCATGGCCATCTCGGAGCGCCCAAAGGACGCGAATGGCATAGCGTGACTCCAGCAGTCCGAGCAATTGAGCAACAGCGAGATCTTCCTTGACACTCATATCAAACGTCTTTCCTCAAATCTCGGCAAGCGGGTCGGCGGTGAATCCACGGATGCGCGACCGGAGCGACTACAGGAGTCTTTGACGTTTGCACATGCGATTACTGGGAGGAAAACTATAACGCAGATTGCGTCTTGCTACATGATTCATAGCTACCATTCTTGATTACTGAAAAGAAATCCGTTGCAGATTGGACCCAGGGCAGGCCGGTCAGTTCAGTTTTGCTATGGATCACAGGCTGGTACATAGCTACTAGATAATCAATGACGGGTGGTGGTCGAAAGCTACTAGTGAAACAGTGCCATCAAGTCATTCACGCCAGCAGGAAAGCACTCAACAATCGGTTCAGAGTTTCAAAGTTCCGCAACTACACGCACTGGATGGTCTGTCATGAACAATAAGTACCACAGATATTTTCGATTGCCGATGCTGGCTTTGCTGATGTTCGGCTTGACACAACTGGCACAGGGACAAACCAATAGTTTGGGTCTCGAGTCCAGTCTCAACCTGCTGTCTTTCGGAAACTTTTTCGTTCCAAGTGCTGACGTCCAGGGGCGCGTCGCGGTCGGGGGCAACGCCAACATCAATGCCTATTCGATCAATACCACCGTACCCTCCGTTTGGACATCGACGACACAACTGGTGCCAACTTATGCCGGCACTGGACTGACCGTCGGCGGCAATCTTGACTTTGCCAACGGCGGGATCTGGGGTAATACCCTGGTGGGAGGCAACCTCACGACCGGCGCGGGCGCATCCTTTGGCGGTAACGTTCAGGTCGCAGGAAATCTGAATGCGAACGGCAACTGGCTGACTGCCGCCTCCAATAACTGGACGACACCCACCAGCATCACGTACAGCGGTACCGCCACAGGATTGCAGGGAGGACAAAGCTCGACACCTGTTCACACATCTCCAGGCAGCGTTCAACTGGGCATCAATTTTGCGGCGGAGCAGCAGAGACTGACCAACCTGTCCCAAAGTTTTGACACTTTGGCCAACAGCGGGAACAGCTATATGGAATGGAGCACCCTGGTGTTGAATGCGAATCACGCGGACGTGGCAGTATTCGACTTGAACGGCACCGACGTCGTCAACAACATGCGACTCGACAACTTTGGTCCCAATACCACGGTGATACTGAACGTGCACGGACAAAGTGTCGACTTTAAGGCGGGTGGATACACGAACTTCAATCTTGCCACCGATCTTGCTGTCGGGCATGTTCTTTTTAACTTGCCGGAGGCAACCCAAGTCAGTTTTGTGAGTGGCGTTTATGCGTCCTTTCTGGCGCCTTTAGCACAGTTCAATACCTTGGGGGGCGGCTTTATCGGCGGCCAGGTGGTCGTGGGTAGCTGGAATGGAAGCGGTCAAGTGAACGACAACCCGTTCAGCGGCAGCGTCACGCCAGTCCCTGAGCCGCAAAGCTACGCTTTGATGCTGGCTGGTTTGATCATGGTTGCGGGCGCGACGCGTCGCCGCCGCGCAGCCGCAGCCGCTTAGGCTGACAGGGCATCAGCCCAGTCGAGCTGCGCCAGGCGCAGCATCATTTCCGGCAACAGCGCTCGCTCTCCTGGCGTCAACGGGCTGCTGACGCATCCCCTCTGGCAGGTCTGCTGCACCTGACCAACCGGCCAACAGTTACGTGTTGCAGCGCTCCTGCGCAAACCGGACAACGCATTGACTCCCGACAAGATTGAATGAAACAGTTGACATGATTTGGATAAACGTATAACGTATACCAAATACAAAATGCAGTCTGTCAGAGGCACAGCAGAAATACATCATGACAACCAAGCTGACACCGATCAACCGCCCTGCGGGACTGGCCGACCAGGTCCACCAGACGCTGCGCGAGTACCTGGGCAGCCGCGTCTTGCGGCCGGGGCAGCCTTTGCAGGAAGCCACCCTGGCTTTGCGGCTCGGCGTGTCGCGCACCCCGGTACGCGAAGCGCTGGCGCGCTTGCTGAGCGAAGGCTTGATTGCGGGTGAGGGGCGCAGTTTCATGGTGCCTATCCTGTCGGATGCCGACGTGGACGAAATCTATCAGTTGCGCGGCATTCTGGAACCCGCAGCGCTGGCCTGGGTGGCGCAATCAAATTACCAGCCCGCTGCATTGCAGGAAATGGAAGGCGCTTTTGCGCAGGCAAAGGTGGCTCACGCGAGCAGCGATGCCGACGCATTCCGCGAGGCCAATGCACGATTTCACCAGGCCTGGCAGGGGCAGATCACTAACCAGCGTCTGATACGGGCGATCGAACTGTACGCGGGGCACGTGCGCTATCTGCGGGTCCTGACGCTGGGCAGCGATCCGGCGCGCAAGGCCACGTTGTCGGGCATGAAGAAGATCCATGCGGCGCTGCGCCGCCGCGACGCGAGCAGTGCTGAGCGCGCGATGCGTGAGCACCTGGAGACCGCGCGTAAATTCCTGCGCCGTGAGCTCGACGAGATCGAACGCGAGGCGCGCGCCGATGGCTCGGCTGCCGCCAGCCCGCTACCTTGACAACAACTAAGGAAAATCATGACCCTGCAGGTCGAAATCCCCTATGGACTCTACTGGAGCACGCCGTTTGTGCGCTGGCAGGGCAGTTTTTCCCATTTGCACAGCATTGAATTTGCTGCGCATGTAGCCAGGCAGGAACTGGCGCGCCGCGGTGTCAAGGGCGAGCAGATCGACTATGGCGTGCTCGGCCTGTCGGTGCCGCAAAAACACGCCTTCTATGGCCTGCCATGGCTGACCGGCCTGGCTGGCTTGGCACAGGTCGGCGGTCCCACCATCATGCAGGCCTGCGCCACCGGCGTGCGCGTGTTGCTGGCTTGTGCCCAGGAAGTTCAGTCTGGCATGGCCAGCGCCGCGCTTGGACTGACCTGCGACCGCACCTCCAACGGTCCACACCTCTATTACCCCAACCCGAAGGGCGTTGGCGGCAGCGGTGCGAGCGAAGAATGGGTTCTGGACAACTTCAATTGCGATCCGCTGGGCGGGCACGCGATGCTGGAAACTGCCGAGAACGTGGCAGCAACACACGGCTTCAGCACGGCCGAACAGCACGAGATCGTGCTGCGCCGTGAGCAGCAGTACCGCATGGCATTGCAGGACGATTCCGCCTTCTTGCGTCGCTTCATGACGCTGCCTTTCGATGTTCCGACGGCGAACCTGCGCAAGACCATGG
>CAITQH010000234.1 GCA_903894475.1 uncultured beta proteobacterium | reverse complement strand
GTTGTCGATCTGGCTGACTTGGCCGTATTCGGTTGTCAGGGACTGATTGGCCGATTGCGCCTGATTGAGTTGCGAACTCAGGAACTGGTCATAGCTGCGGGAAACTTCGGTCGTTCGGGCGCCGGTTCCAAGAAAACCGACTCCGGCGAGATAGTCGCCTCCGCTCGAGACAATCTGGGCTGACTGGCGGCTGTAACCGGGCGTATTGACGTTGGCAGTATTGTGGCCCGTGGTCACCAGGGCGGCCTGTGCCACGGTGAGACCACTGAGCCCGGTATAAAACATGCTGAATGACATATTCTTCTCCTGAGAGTCGACTGTTCAGACCCGCATCAGAACTCTTCCCAATCACTGCTTGCGGCGGGTGCAGTATTGGCCAGTTGTCGTGTCGGCAAGGGCTTGATATCGCGCTTCGGTGGCTCGCTTCGAATCTTCGACAAAGCCGCCTCGGTTTCGGTCGAGCGCGTCTGCGCGAACATGGCCGCCTGTCTGCGGTCAAGCTTGAAGACGCTGACCACCTCGGATAGATTGCTGGCCTGTTCCTGCAGTGAGGCGGCAGCGGCAGCGGCCTGTTCGACCAGGGCAGCGTTTTGCTGGGTGACCTGATCCATTTGCGTGATCGCCTGGTTGATCTGTTCGATGCCGGAGGTCTGCTCCTGACTGGCAGCCGAAATCTCGGCCATGATGTCGGTGACCCGCTTGACGCTGTCTACAATTTCGTCCATGGTGTGGCCCGCCTCAGCCACCTGCTTACCGCCCTCTTCAACTTTATCCACCGAGTCGCCGATCAGCGTCTTGATCTCCTTGGCCGCCGCCGCCGAGCGCTGGGCCAGGTTTCTGACTTCGGCCGCGACCACAGCAAAGCCGCGTCCCTGTTCGCCGGCCCGAGCTGCCTCGACTGCCGCGTTGAGCGCGAGGATGTTGGTTTGAAAAGCGATGCCGTCAATCACGCCAATAATGTCGACGATCTTGCGGGAGGAGGCATTGATGGCGCCCATGGTGCCCACCACCTCGGCAACGACGCTGCCGCCCTTGATGGCGACGCCCGAGGCGGCGACCGCCAACTGGTTGGCCTGGCGGGCGTTGTCGGCATTCTGCTTGACCGTCGCCGTCAGTTGTTCCATCGAGGCAGCTGTCTCTTCCAGTGAGCTGGCCTGCTGCTCGGTGCGACCTGAGAGGTCAAGGTTACCGGCGGCGATCTGGCCTGAGGCGGAGGCAATGGTGTCGGTTCCGTTGCGCACGCCGCCAACGATTCTTACCAGGCTGTCATTCATCTCCTTCAAGGCTTGCATCAGCAGTCCGGTCTCGTCCTTGAACTTGACCTCGATGCGACTTGTCAGATCGCCGCCGGCAACGGTCTGTGCCAGTTTGACTGCCTGGTGTATCGGCCCGATGATCCCCACGGTCAAGCCCCATGCCAACCCGCAACCGAGCAGCACCGCAACCAGTGCAAGCACGACCAGACTGATCTGAGCTGTTCGGTACTGGGTATCGATGGAGCTCGCGGTCTGGTCAATGTGATGCGTCTGAAAGGACAGCAGTGCCTTGATCGAATTTTCATAGGCTTCCAGCGCGGGAACGAGCTTGCTGTCGGCCAACTCTTCCGCCTGCGCCTGTTCACCCTCTTCCTTCAATTTCAGGGCCGCATTTCGCAGTTCGGTGTAGGCGCCACGCTTGATCAGGCTTTCTTCAAACAGCTTTTTCTCTTCGGGCGTCTCAAGCAGGCCCACGAGTGTCTTGGTTGTGGCGGTGATACGCAGACTGGTTTGCGCGATGTCTTTCTGAAAGTACTTGCTGTCGTCCAGATCGGCGCTCTTGACCAGGCCAAAAGTACGCACACTGTTGACACTTGTTGCCTGCAACCATTCGGCCGTCAAACGCTCCTTGACGAGCGCCTGTCGGGTCATCTCGTCGACCGAGTCGCCGACCTTCTGCAGACGCCAGACACCCAGTCCGGCAATCACGCTCAAGAGCACCAGTACCAGGGCAAAGCCGATACCAAGTCGGGTGCCAATTTTTAAATCGCCAAGTTTCATTTGATTCTTTCCGAGAGACAAAAACAAGGGTTTCCAGATAGTCCGGCAGCGTCAGGCGGCGAGCCTCTCGACCAGGCCCATGTCGGCGCTGGACATCAGCCGCGCGATATCGACCAGAATCAGCATGCGCTGGTCCAGCGTGCCCAGACCGATCAGGTATTCGGTATCAAGTGCTGCCCCCATTTCGGGCGCCGGCCTGATTTGCTCAGGCGAGAGGGTGATCACGTCCGACACGCCGTCAACCACCATGCCCATCACGCGGTTCGACATGTTGAGCATGATGACCACCGTGAACTCGTCGTAGTTGGGGGCGTCCAGATTGAACTTGATGCGCATGTCGATGATCGGCACGATGATGCCGCGCAGGTTGATGACGCCCTTGATGTGCGCCGGCGCATTGGCAATGCGGGTTACGGTGTCGTAGCCTCGCAGTTCCTGCACCTTCTGAATATCGATGCCGTATTCTTCCTGGCCCAGTTTGAAAGCTAGAAATTCCAGCGCCTGGGTGGCGGATGAACTGGCACTGATGGCGCTTGCTTGCATGAGCTCTCCTTAAAATCAATCCGATGCCGCAGACAGGCGCGCCCCGACACCCCTGGCTGGCAAAGTGTCAGTTCGATCGAGAGGCTTGCGTTTGTATAACGGCAACATGGTGCAATACCTTTAGGTCATCTGCTTCATGATTCGGATCAGCTTGCCACCGTACTGCGGGTCGGTGGCATAGCCGGCCTGCTGCAGGCCCAAAGCCGCGCCCGCCGGGTCAGCCGCGCGCAGCACGCCGGCGTAGCGCGGATGGGTGCTGAGGAACTTGCCATGGTCGGAGAAAGCTTCTTCGTAAGAACCGTAGGCACGAAAACTGGCCCGGGTCTTCTGTGCAATGCCATTGACATACTCGGTGGTGTCGGCGTCGACAACCGGCCCCTTCCAGCTTTTGTCAGCCTTGATGCCAAACAGGTTGTAGCTTGGCTGCCCGTCGCTTGTGCGAATTTCGCGGCGTCCCCAACCGGACTCAAGCGCGGCTTGCGCCATGATCAGTTGGGCCGGTACTCCGCTCTCCTGACTGGCACGCTGCGCCGCAGGCAGCAAGCGGGAAATGAAGGCCTCGACGTGCGCCTGCGGCAGGACGCTGCGACTCAGGCTCGCGTTGGCGGCAGCTTCCTCGTAAATCGAAAGGTCCTGCAGACGGAGCTGCGACTTTGATGGCCCCGCTGCGGCGCCGGGCGTCGTTGGCGTGGCTTGCGGAACGCCTGAAGTCGGGTCCGGCGCCGCCGGCGCCGTATCTGTGCGCATGCTGCGGCTGAGCTGTGTGTACATGGCTTCAGCCAGACCCAGACCGCGTCCGGAGAGGTTCTGCGACAGTTGTTGGTCGAGCATCGAGGTGTAGATCTTCTCCTGCTGGCTACCGAACATGCCACCGTCCGAGGGTGTGGCTTCGCGCATGCTTTTCAAAACCATTTGCATGAACAGCACTTCAAACTGCTTGGCGGCTTGTTTCATGCCCTCCTGTGGCGAACTGCGAACCGTGCGGCGCAGCGCATCGACGCCCTGCACATCGAAGGAGAGC
>CAITQH010000233.1 GCA_903894475.1 uncultured beta proteobacterium | reverse complement strand
CGCCTGGGTTACCGCAAGGAACTGGAAGCCCTGCCGGAAGGTCCGCAACGCGCGGCATTGTTCGAAAGCCTGGTGGCCACGGCCTACGAGAAGGGCAGCGCCCTCAACATGGCCGCCACGCTGGAGATCGATGCGGTGATCGACCCCGCGCAAACCCGCGACTGGCTGGTACGTGGCTTGCAGACGCAGCGTGAGTTACCGGCGGCGCAGGGCTTGGCCATAGACGCCTGGTAGGTGGCACCGGTGCCAGCGTGCGCATACCAAGTTGTCTTTGCGGCTCGCCTCGGTTGTCATTGCCGAATCGCTATAGTTGTCATCCCGGCGCAGGCCGGGATCCATGTCTCCTTACCAAATACATTCTGGGCAGAGTCGGCGTACTATCCTCACGATTCAACTTCGCCCGATGCTGGGCACCAACGGAGAAAACGATGTTCAGTCATGTGATGGTCGGTGTCAATGACCTTGAGGTCTCAAAGAAGTTTTACGATGCGCTGCTCGGTACGCTGGGCATCGGCCCTGGCGTGGCCAACAAGAACCGCTATTTCTACCGCAGCCCCACCGGCACGTTTGGCATTACCACGCCCATCAATGGCCAGCCAGCGACCCACGGCAATGGCAGCACACTCGGGTTCGCCGCGCAGTCGCCTGAGCTTGCCGATGCCTTCCATGCGGCGGGCGTCGCCAACGGCGGCAGCACCTGCGAAGACCCACCGGGCTGGCGCGAAGGCGCGGCAGGCAAGCTCTATCTGGCGTATCTGCGCGACCCCGATGGCAACAAGATCTGCGCGCTGCACCGCCCCGCCAAGTAGCGGTTCGCCACGGTCAAGGTTTGCTTGGCGCATTCTCCCAAAGCACGCCCATGCCCAAGCTCGCCACCGCTCCCATCACGCTAGCCTCCCTGCGCCGCTACGCGGTGGCGCGCACCCTGTTCGCGCCCACCGCGCTAGGCCGTGCGATCGAGCGTCTGGGCTTTGTGCAGGCAGACCCGATCCGCGCGCCGGCGCGTGCACAGGACCTGACGCTGCGCCACCGCGTCAAGGGCTATCGCGCCGGCGATCTGGAGCGGCGTTACCCGACGCTCGACATTGAAGAAGACTTCTTCGTCAACTACGGCTTTTTGCCGCGCGCCACCCAGGCGCTGATGCACCCCCGCACGGCGCGCACGGCGTGGCCGGCAGCGCGTTTGAAAAAGGCCCATGCCGTGCTTGACTTTGTGCGCCAGCACGGGGTGGTGCACCCGCGCGAGGTCGACGCGCACTTTGCGCACGGCTCGGCGCGCAACTGGTTTGGCGGTTCGTCCAATGCCAGCACGCAACTGCTCGATGACATGCACTACCGTGGCATGCTGCGCATTGCGGCTCGCGTCAGTGGCGTGCGCACTTACGCCGTCAGCCAGCCGCGGGAGCCGCTGGCAGCGCCGGTCGGGCCGACCGAGACCATGGACGCGCTGGTGGATGTAATCGTGCGCAAGTACGCGCCCCTGCCTGAACGCACGCTGGGTGAACTGATCAGCCATCTGCGCGGCGGTGCACCGCAATGGGCTGACCAGCGCCAGAGCGCCTTCCAGCGCGCCAAGCTGCGGCTCGCTTCAAGCAGGGTCGATGGCGTGAGCTGGTACTGGCCAGCGGACGAGTCGCCGGCCTCACGCCGCCATGCGGTGGGCGATGTGGTGCGACTGCTGGCGCCGTTTGATCCTGTCGTTTGGGACCGGCGGCGCTTTGAAATGTTCTGGGCCTGGGCCTACCGTTTTGAGGCCTACACGCCGGCTGCCAAACGGGTGCGAGGCTATTACGCTCTGCCGCTCTTGTGGCGGGATCAGGTCATTGGCTGGGGCAATGTGGCGCTGTGTGGTGGTGAGCTTCAGGTCGATTTGGGCTATGTGTCGGGCAAGGCCCCGCGCGAGGGCGCCTTTGGTCAGGCACTGGAAGATGAACTGGCGCGGCTGCGCAGTTTTCTTGCCTTGCCGGTGATCCATAAGTGCCCATAATGCGAACTTGTCAACCCGAGGCGCACGATGTTCAAGAATTTGTTTCGCAGGCAGCTACCCGGCACGGTCGATTCCGTGGGCCCGGCGGACTTCCCGGAGCTTGACACAGCTGCCGAGTTGCTGACTGCGCCGTCTGCCATGATGCAACTCAGTCTGGCTGAAGCCCGTGCGGTGGCACGCTACATGCGGCCCCGCTTCATTCGCGAAGGGACCGTCTTCATTCGTGAAGGCGATGCTGAGGGCACCGGTTTCATGGTGCTGGTTCTGGATGGTGAAGTAACGGTAGAGAACATTGTGGTGAGCCGGGTCTCGCCGATCACGGTGACTGTTCTGGGCGCCGGCAGCATGCACGGCGAGTTGGGGCTGATTGATGGCTTGCCGCGTTCGGCCTCGTGCACCGCCAGCTCGGATTTGCATTGTGTGACCCTGACGCGAGAGGGCATGCTTCAATTGCTCAAGGATGAGCCCAAGCTGGGTGCCAAACTGATGATGGCGATTGCGATGAGCGTTGCGGGGAGGCTGCGCGACAACACCGAGAAGTTGAAGAAATACGTGCAACTTACCATGGCCATGCAGCAGGAAATCGATCACCTGATGCCGGCTTAGCGAAACGAGGAAGGAACTCTCCATGGCCCGTAATCGCCGAGCCAGCAGGCGCTCTGGCAATTCAACGCAAGCTGCTGTGGTTGTGCTGGTCATTTGCAGCCTGCTTTATGCCGTGGCGCTGGCCTGGGCCGGCTTTGGCAAGCAAAGTAGTCTTGCATTCGACCCGTATGTGATCCGACAGCTGCGGCTGGCCCAGTTCGATCAGTTTCAGCGCTGGTACCAGCGGCCCCGTGTTGCTGCACCGGTCAAGGTGGTGGACATCGACGAGGCCAGTCTGAAGGCCTATGGTCAGTGGCCCTGGCCGCGCACGCGTATCGCCGAAATGGTGCAGCGCCTGCATGTGGCAGGCGCGAAGGTGATTGCGTTTGATGTGTTGTTGAGCGAGCCTGATCGGACCTCGCCCAAAGCCATGGCGGAGCTCTGGCAGGACCCGCAGATCAGCGTCTTGCTCAGGGGTCTACCGGACCACGACGAGGTCTTGGCGAAGACCATGGTGGGGGCTGGCGTGGTGCTGGGAACGCTCTTCTCCGACAGCGACCCTGAAACGACCGGCAATGTCGCGCCAGTCGCTCTGCCAAAGCTGCCGTATCGCGTGATCAACAAAGGGCATGACGACTCCGAACAAGATCCGGCGCAGCGCCTGTACAAGTTCGAGACGGCCGTCTGGCCCTTGCCAGTGCTGTCTGCCAGCGCGAGTGGTTTGGGTGCTATCAACTTTATTCCGGATCCCGATAGTGTGGTGCGCCGGGTGCCGATGCTGATGCGTCTGGGTGACAAGGTGGTGCCGAGTTTGAGCGCCGAGGCCCTGCGTGTCTACCAGGGCGCAGCCAACCATTATGTAAGCACCAAGGATGTTGCGAATCCCATGGAAGCGGGGATACAAAGTGTTCGGATTGGTCAAAGGGTGGTGCCTACCGACGACAAGGCCGAGATCTGGTTGCAGTACAGCGCGGACCGGGCTAACAAGTTCATCTCCGCGGCGCAGGTTCTCGATGCTACGGTCGGCGCCGAAGAGTTCAAAGGAAAGATTGTGCTGGTCGGCACCTCGGTGCCTGGCTTGCTGGATCTGCGCTATGACCCCTGGGGTGAATTGATGCCCGGTGTGCGCACCCACGCCATGGCCCTGGAGCAGATGCTGACGGGTCAGTATCTGGAGCGCCAAAGCGGGGCCAGCGCTGCAGAGGCCTTGCTGCTGCTGGCCGGGTCATTGATCGTTGGCTTGTATGCCATGCGTGCCACGGCGCGGCGTTCGGCATTGCTGACGGTAGTGCTGTTGCTGTCTTTGTGGACGGGTGTCTGGTACGCGTATGTGGTGGAGCATTTGCTGCTCGATGCCATCAATCCGACACTGGCAATTGTGCTGAGCTTCATCCTGACAAGCATCGTGCATCACGTTGTCACCGAACGCGAGCGGCGCTGGGTGCGCCAGGCTTTTTCACGCTACGTGTCGCCGAACCGGGTCGCGCATCTGATGGCGCATCCCGACCAGTTGCGGCTCGGTGGTCAGCGCCGGGTCTGCAGTTTTGTCTTTACGGATCTGGTCGGATTTACCACGTTGATGGAAAAGACCGACCCGGCCCAGGTTGTCGCCCAACTCAATGAGTATCTGGAAGGCATGCTAGAGATTGTTTTCAAGCACGAAGGCACGCTCGAGCGCATCATGGGCGACGCTGTCGCTGTGCTGTTTTCTGCACCGGTGACGCAGCCGGATCACTGCCAGCGAGCCCTGGATTGCGCGCTGGAAATGCATGTTTTTGCCTCGGCTTACGCGGTCCGTCTGCAGGCGCAGGGTGTGCCCTGGGGCTACACGCGCATTGGCGTGCACAGTGGTGAGGTGGTGGTTGGAAACTTTGGCGGCAAGGCCCTGTTTGATTACCGAGCTTTGGGCGATCCGATCAACACAGCCGCGCGTCTGGAGAGCGTCAACAAGCATCTGGGAACCCAGGTCTGTGTGTCGCAGGCGATTGTGGATGGTTGCCCGGGAGCACGGGTGCGCGTGGTCGGGCGGCTGGTGCTCAAAGGCAGGAGCCAGCCGCTGCGCACCTACGAGCCCTTGGCCGTCATTAACACCGCGCAGTGTGCCAGCGTGGCTGACTACGCTGCAGCCATGCAATTACTGGAGTCCGGAGATGCGACAGCCGCATTGGCGGCTTTCCAGGGGCTGGCTGCCATTCACCCGCAGGACCCACTGGTGGCGCTACATCTGAGGCGATTACATGAAGGTGCCAGCGATGACTTGATTGTGATGAGTGAGAAATAGCGATCTTCAGCGTATCGTGATTTCTACGCGGCGGTTGCGCGCTTCGGCGGTCTCGTCCGGCGTCTGGACGAGCAGGTTGCCTTCGCCATGTGACTCGACTGCGATCAGGGCGTTTTGCAGGCCGAGCTGTCGGAGCTGTTCGGCCATGGCGGTGGCGCGCCGAAGCCCCAGCGCCTTGTTGGCTTCTGCAGGTCCTACGGTATCGGTATGGCCAATGACAGAGATGTCGGGTGAAGGGCGGGCTCGTGTGCGTTGCAGAACCAGTTGCAGATCCGCTTTGGACCGCGCCGTCAGTTCGGTGCCTCCGGTTTCGAAGTAGAGCAGAAACTGCTCCGGCGGCAGCGGCGCCGCCGCCAGGGCAGCGCCAAAGTCACGCTTGAGTTGGTCCTGCATGACAAAGAACGGTTCCCGTTTGCCGTCCAGCGCAGCGCCTTTGAAGACCTCGGTCAGAACCTGCTCGCCCTGCGGGTTTTGCACCACGACCTTGCCCGCATTGCCATCCGGATCGCGCAACAGCACCACGTAGGATCCGGTGCCTTTGGCAGCACAGCCGGCCAGTATGGCAAGCAGCGTCAAAGTGGCGGCAAGAAGAAAGGCTTTGTTGATGAAGTTCATTTTTGATCCTCCACCTTGAGCACAAACTGGGTTCCGCGCACGCCGATGACGCCGGTAGGTGTTCTGACGGAAACAGCATCGGGCTTGAGTTTTTCGATCACACCTGAAATGTAGTTCAGTGTGCCCCGAATCAAGCGCGTGCTCAGTTTGAGCTGGTCGTCTGCGGGGGCGTAAAGGTATTCGTCAACGATCAGTTCGGTGTCCGGCCCAAACGACATCAGGGTGTTGTCCTTGAAACTAACACCCAAGGATGCCCCCGCTTGAGTTCGCAGCTGACTGCCGAGCAGGACGGGCGTGCCCCGCTGCGCTCTGACGCGCTGTCCGGCGGTACTGACCCAGGCCTCACCCGTGACGGTCTTGACGTAGCCAATGGGCTCGGTTTGGGCACAAGAAAAAAACGACAAGCTTGCCAGAATCAATCCGGCCAACATTTTCCAAGAATGCGATTTTCTGTTCATTGTCGGCTCCCCAAAAGTTGCATTCTCGTTGATTTTGACAACTTTCAAGCGACCGAAGTCGAGCAGAAGGCAGGGCCCGCTGGGCAAGGGCGTAGTCGATCACTGCAGGCAGCAAAAACGCGCCCGAAGGCGTGTCTTGCGTGTAGCTTGCCAGTGACTACTTGCTGATCAGGCGCACCATTTCCAGACACTTGCTGGAGTAACCCCACTCGTTGTCGTACCAGGCGACGATTTTCATGAAGGTGCTGTCCAGTGCCATGCCGGCATCGGCGTCAAAGACCGAGGTGCAGCTCTCGCCACGGAAGTCGGTCGAGACCACTTTGGCGGTGGTATAGCCGAGCACGCCTTTCATGGCACCCTCGCTGGCGGCCTTCATGGCGGCGCAGACTTCGGCGTAGCTGGCCGGCTTTCCGAGCTCAACCGTGAGGTCCACCACGGACACATCGCTGGTCGGTACGCGAAAAGACACGCCGGTGAGCTTCTTGTTCAACTCAGGAATCACCACACCCACTGCCTTGGCCGCGCCAGTG
>CAITQH010000232.1 GCA_903894475.1 uncultured beta proteobacterium | reverse complement strand
CCGCACGCATGGCCTTGAACACTTCCAGAGGGAACTTGCAACGGCGCTCCAGGCTGCCACCATACTCATCGCCGCGCTGATTGGTCAGCGGTGAAATAAAGGACGAGATCAGGTAACCGTGCGCTGCGTGGAACTCGACCAGATCAAAACCTGCGCCCTCAGCACGCCGGGTGGCAGCGATGAAGTCGGCCTTCACGCGGTCCATGTCGGCGCGGTTCATCTCGCGCGGCGTTTGCGACACGCCCTGCATATAGGGCAGGGGCGAGGGGGCGATCAAAGGCCAGTTGCCACTATCGAGCGGTTGGTCAATACCGTCCCAGGCCAGCCTGGTCGATCCCTTGCGGCCAGCATGGCCAATCTGCAAGCCCATCTTGGCGTCGCTATGGGAGTGAACAAAGGTGACGATGCGCGTCCAGCCGGCCTGCTGGGCATCGTTCCAGATGCCGGTGCAACCGGGAGTGATGCGGCCGTCTTCAGAGACCACCGTCATCTCGGTCATGACCAGAGCCGCGCCACCCAGGGCACGCGCTGTGTAGTGCTGGAAATGGAAGTCACCCGGCACGCAGTCTGTTGCCGAGTAGGTGCACATCGGTGAGACCACCACGCGATTGCTGAGCGTCATGTCGCGCAGTTTGAAGGGCGTGAACATGGGCGGCACCGCGGGCTTGGCCGGATCAGCGGGAAGACCGGCCTGCTGCTGGAACCAGCGATCGACGCTTTCGACATAGCTGGCGTCACGCAGCTTCTGATTCGCATGACCGACGCGCTGACTGCCTGTGAGCACGGCGAAGGCCAGTTGCTCCGGGTCCATGTAGACGTAACGCTCGATGTCTTCGAACCAGCTCATGCGGTTGCGTGCAGCGCTTTGCAGCTTGAGTGCTTCCGTTTCGCGCTCGGCCTGGTAGCGCGCCAGACGTTCGGGTACCGTGCCCTCGCTGCTGTTAAGTACTTTGGTGAGCGCGATGCCATCTTCCATCGCCAGCTTGGTGCCTGAGCCGATCGAGAAGTGGGCGGTATGGGCGGCGTCGCCGATGAGGACGATGTTGTCCTTGAACCAGCGCTCACACAGTACGCGGTTGAATTTCATCCAGACAGCGGAACCGCGCAGGTGGCGTGCGTTGGAAATCAGGCTGTTGCCATCGAGCAGATCAGCAAAGAGGTTTTCGCAGAAGGCTATCGCTTCGGCAGGTTCCTTTTTGTCCAGGCCAGCACGGTACCAGGTCGGCTCCGGGGTCTCGATGATGAAGGTCGACATCTCGTCGTTGAAGCGGTAGGCGTGCAGGTTGAACCAGCCCCACTCGGTTTCCTTGAAGGCGAAGGTAAAAGCGGTGTCTATCTTCTTCTTGGTGCCCAGCCAGATAAAGCGGTTGGTACGCACGTCGATGCGCGGGTTGAAGTGGGCCTCATGCTTGCTGCGCACGGTCGAAGACACGCCGTCGGCAGCGACCACCAGGTCGTAGTTGCGGGCGTACTCGTCGGGGTCAGTGATCTCCGTCTCCCAGACCATCTTGACGCCCAGCTCGGCGCAGCGCTTCTGGAAGATCTCCTGCAGCTTGAGTCGCGCGATACCGCAGAATCCGTGACCGCTGGAAGTGATCTTGCGGTCCTTGAAGAACACATCAACATCATCCCAATGACGGAAGTTGGCCTCGATTTCATTGACTACCTTCTCATCGGCCTCGCGGAAGCCGTCCATGGTCTTGTCGGAGAAGACAATGCCCCAGCCAAAGGTGTTGTCGGCCGCATTGCGGTCGAAGGTGGTGATGTCACATGCCGGGTTGGCCTGCTTCATCAGCAGGGAAAAATAAAGGCCGGCGGGGCCGCCGCCAAGAACTGCAATACGCATGGTTTTCCTTCAATATTCAGCTTGTCTTTGACCGGCTGGTGATATCCCGTTTCAACTGACCCAGCAGGCCGCTAAGTTGCTGAAGTTCCGATGGATCAAAATCACCGAGCAGCGAGCTAACCCATCGTTCGTGCTGCACGGCCATTTTCTGGAACAGTTTCTTGCCCTTGGGAGTCAGACTGATGGCGTAAGCACGGCGATCATTCGGGTCATCACGTCGTTGAACCAGGTCTTCCTCAATCAGGCGATCTGTCAGCGCAGTGATATTGCCACAGGTCACCATCAAGAGCCTCGACAACTCCTTCATCTTCAGACCTTCCGGGTAGCGGTACAGCTGGGACATGAGGTCAAAGCGTGGCAATGTGGTGTCAAACCCGCTTCGCAATTCGGTGCGCAAGCGGATTTCCATCAAGTGGTAACAAGCCACCAGACGCACCCACATCCGCAGGGGCGTGTGGCCATCTTCGTTGACAGCGACAGGCAACGCTGCGCCAGATACTGGCTGCTTGTGGTCTACTCGATCAGGTCTTGTCATGAGTCATGTGCTCTTTTTCCAGGATTCCGCGGTCAATGAAATCGTCCTTGACGTAGGACAGGTCGAACCTGTCCAGGGTCTCGGCAGTGGGAATGCCATCGTCGTTCCAGCCCTTGAATTCGTAGTAGGCGTCGAGCAGTTGCTTCTCAGCCATCGGGTCGCGGTGTTTCCATTGATTAGCCGGTGGCGCTTCGTCCACGCGCCGCAGACCCCGCCGGATATTGATGGCCCGGATCAGATTGCGGTTGCGGGCGGCAATTTTCCACAGTCCGTCCGAGTCGAGCGGCTTGCCGGTCGCCAGGCTGATCAGCTCCGGCAGGTTGTGAATGTGATAGGGTGGCCGACCGCCGAACTGACCTCTGAATGAGGACAGGAAGGCACAGGTGCCGATGGCGTCATCCACGTAATGCATGGTTTCATTCCAGTCGCAGATATGAACCGACGCTTCAATCGTCGGATGCGTGCGCGGCTCCCACTCCATCAGCCATTTCTTGAATCGCTCGGGCGCGGCGACCCAACCCTCGACGTAGGCCTCACGCTCGGCCTTGTCAGCAATCGGGGTCTGCGGAAAGGAGCCTTCAATCTGGTTGATGGCCATCTTTTCTCCCGTGGCGTACATCAGAAAGTAGGGGTAGTTGATCATCGAAAGCTTGATCGGTACCTGCTCAAATTTCTTCATGGTGTTGTGGTCAAAGGCTTCAGCCCCTTTGCCGATCTGGCGCGCGGCAAGGTAGACGCCATTGGCGAGCGCGTCGCCAATTCCTTCGCGGCGAACGATTTTTTCCAAAAGGTAAAAGAAGCGTGCCGCGCCAGTAGGCGGAAAATCCGGCAAATCCTGACTGGTCAGAATACCTGCCTCATATAGCTCGATGGCAAAGGCCATCACTTGCGGCGTGGAATAGGCGTCCAGGCCGTACTCCTGCGTGAGTCCGATGATGTCGTAGTCAAATTCCAGATCCTCCATCGCCGCCATGGCGTAGGTCAGTTTGCTGTAGCACTTCTGAAAATAGGGACGCCGGCCTGGATAATTGATCGCCTGATGGCAATCTTTGGGACAGTTGTAACAGCCGTTCCAGCGCACCCGCAGCTTGTTTTCCAGGGAGAGCCAGGCTTCTTCGCGTTCCTTGCTCCAGAAATCCTTGCGCCGTCCACGCGCATTGCCCCAGGCAAAATTGTTAACGTGAAATTCATCACCCTCGCCGTGCGCCATGGTGTCGCCAGCGTCCGGGTTGTCGTGAATTTCCTGCACCATGCGGTTGCAGATTTGAAACAGTTCAGCCGGCTTGGCTACGTAGGTATCCTTGGTGCCGCGAACCGCTATGGCCTTGAGTCGCTTGTCGCCCATGATCATGCCAACCCCGCGTGACGCGCTGGAATTGGCATGCTCGATGGAGGCCATGAACACCCTGTTTTCACCCGCCAGTCCGATGGCCGCCACCTGAATTCGCGTGTCCTTCAACTCGGCTTGAATGATCTCCGCAGTTTCCGAAGCGCCTTTGCCTTGGAGGTGGGCGGCATCGCGGATCTCGACCTTGTCGTTGTTGATGTACAAGTACACCAGACTCTGCGCCTTACCCCGCAGAATGATCTTGTCGTAGCCGGCGTATTTTAGTTCGGGCCCGAAAAAACCGCCGAATATCGAATGGGAATAGCGGTCAGTTTGCGGTGAAATCGTGTTCACCATGGTGCGATTGGCGCCAATGACCGGTGTCCCAACAAGCAGCCCGGTGCTGAAGATCAGCAGGTTGTCGGGCGAAAAGGCGTCCACTTCGGGCGGCACCCGATCCCAGAGTATCCTGGCGGCCGTACCCTGTCCGCCGAGATGGAGTTCCGTCAACTTTTCGTCAGTGGCTTTGCGCTCGATAGTCCCGGTGCCGAGGTCAATTTCGAGGTTGATTCCGGCTTCAGCGTACTTCATGGGTGCTCCTGTGCATACTTCTAACTTGCCGGTTTGATGGCTTCGTCCGGAACTACGGTCTGGCGAGTTTGGCGACTGTCTCGAGCACCTTCTGGAGCCCGTATTTTTCGATCATCGATTCGACGCCGATCTCGACTGCGCCCAACGGCGGCGCCTGCTCCTGGACATCCTCCGCGATCTCTTCATAGATCAGCGCTCCTTTCGGGCACCACTCGACGCACTTGGGCAGTTTCAGGGGCGGTGTGTCTTCGCACATATCGCACTTCAGCGCGAGGCCAGAGTCGGGCTCCTTGAACAGGTCGCGTGATGGGCAGGATGCACGGCAAAAGTCGCAATTGCTGTATTCCTTGCCGTCCAGGATGTACTTGTT
>CAITQH010000231.1 GCA_903894475.1 uncultured beta proteobacterium | reverse complement strand
GGAGGGCAAGATCGACCCTCTGATCGGACGTGAATACGAGGTTGAACGCGTCATCCAGATTTTGTGTCGCCGGCGCAAGAACAACCCCTTGCTGGTCGGCGAAGCCGGCGTTGGCAAGACGGCCATTGCGGAAGGCCTGGCTTGGCGCATCACGCAAAAAGATGTTCCGGAAATTCTGGCCGAGGCCATCGTCTATTCGCTCGACATGGGTGCATTGCTGGCGGGCACCAAATACCGGGGCGACTTTGAGCAGCGTCTCAAAGGTGTCTTGAAGTCTTTGAAGGACAAACCGAACGCGGTCCTGTTCATCGACGAAATCCATACCCTGATTGGGGCCGGTGCCGCCTCGGGTGGCACGCTCGACGCTTCCAACCTGCTCAAGCCTGGCTTGAGCTCGGGTGCGCTCAAATGCATTGGCGCCACCACTTTTACCGAATACCGTGGCATTTTTGAGAAAGACGCGGCGCTGTCAAGGCGCTTCCAGAAGGTCGATGTGGTTGAGCCAACCATCGAGCAGACCGTTGAAATTCTCAAAGGCCTGAAATCCCGTTTTGAAGAGCATCACAACGTCAAGTACGCGCTGGCGGCACTGCAGGCTGCTGCCGAACTCAGCGCCAAGTACATCAATGACCGGCATTTGCCCGACAAGGCGATTGACGTCATCGACGAGGCCGGCGCCGCGCAGCGCATTCTGCCGCCCTCCAGGCGCAAGAAGATCATCAGCAAGTCCGAAGTCGAGGAAATCGTAGCCAAGATAGCCCGTATTCCGCCAGCCAATGTTTCCAACGATGATCGCGGCAAACTCAAGACACTGGATCGTGATCTGAAGAACGTCGTTTTCGGGCAGGACAAGGCGATCGACATGCTGGCCTCGGCAGTCAAGATGGCGCGTTCCGGCCTGGGCAAAGGCGACAAGCCGATCGGCTCCTTCCTGTTCAGCGGCCCAACGGGCGTTGGCAAGACCGAGGCCGCCAAGCAACTGGCCTACATCATGGGCATCGAGTTGATTCGTTTTGACATGAGCGAGTACATGGAGCGCCACGCTGTCAGTCGCCTGATTGGCGCGCCACCCGGCTACGTCGGATTTGACCAGGGCGGCCTGCTGACCGAGGCCGTGACCAAGAAGCCGCACTGTGTACTGTTGCTCGATGAGGTCGAAAAGGCTCATCCGGACATCTTCAATGTCCTGCTGCAGGTGATGGACCATGGCACGCTGACCGACAACAACGGGCGCAAAGCCGATTTCCGCAACGTCATCATCATCATGACGACCAATGCCGGGGCCGAGGCCATCAACAAGTCCGTGATGGGCTTTACCAATGTGCGCCAGGCGGGTGACGAAATGGCGGACATCAAACGCCTGTTCACGCCGGAGTTCCGCAACCGGCTTGATGCGATCGTCAGCTTCAAGGCGCTCGACGAGGTCGTTATCATGCGCGTCGTCGACAAGTTCCTCTTGCAGCTCGAAGCCCAACTGGCCGACAAGAAAGTGGATGTCACCTTCACCGACAAGCTGCGCAAGCATCTGGCCAAGAAGGGCTTTGATCCACTGATGGGGGCGCGTCCGATGCAGCGTCTGATTCAAGACACGATTCGCCGTGCCTTGGCCGACGAACTGCTGTTTGGCCGACTCATCGATGGTGGCCGCCTGACGGTCGATGTGGACGATACGGATGAAAGCAAGACCGAGGTCCTGCTCGACATTCAGCCCTTGCCGAAGAAAGAAGGCCGCGCCAAGCCCGAGGCACAGGAAGTTGCCGCCAGCTAGGGACGGGTTGAAGCTGTTTTCGATTTGGCCGGCGCTGCTTGCGCTGTGGCTGGCTGGCTGCGCCACGGCTCCTGCTCCCGTTCCGGTACCTCAGGCGCCCGTGGTGGCTCCGGTGGTGCCCAAAAAGCCAGCCAGGATCGGTCTGGCGCTGGGCGGTGGTGCAGCACGTGGTTTTGCGCATATCGGAGTCATTCAGGTACTTGAGGAGGCCGGCATTCGCCCCGCTCTGGTGGTCGGCACTTCGGCTGGCAGCGTCGTTGCCGCCTTCTATGCCAGCGGCAAGAACGGAGCCCAATTGCAGCAAGTAGCCGAAACCATGGAGGAGGCCACTTTTGCCGACTGGACCTTGCCCATCTTCAGTCGCGGCCTGTTGCGTGGCGAAGCGCTGGCACGTTACGTCAGCACTCAGGTCAACGGCCGCCTGATCGAGAACATGCCCATGCCGCTGGGCATTGTGGCAACCGACTTGAACAACGGGCAGGGCGTGCTGTTTCAGCGCGGCGACACTGCCACGGCAGTACGCGCATCGAGTGCCGTACCGGCTCTCTTTCAACCTGTCAAGGTAGCCGGGCGCGAGTACGTGGACGGTGGCCTGGTCTCACCGGTGCCAGTGCGCTACGCGCGCCAGATGGGAGCCGAGGTGATCATCGCGGTCGATATTTCCGACCCGCCGGAGGGCAACGCCGCCAGCGACACCTTGCAAGTCTTGCTGCAGACGTTTTCCATCATGGGCAAGAGCATCAACAGCTTTGAGTTGCGCGATGCCGAGGTGGTGGTGCGACCGGCGCTGACAGGTGTTGCCAGTTCTGACTTTGGCGCGCGACGTCGCTCCATCGAGGCCGGCCGTGCCGCCATGCGCGCAGCACTACCGCAACTGCGTGCTGCGTTGCAGGCGCATCAGTCCCAGGCCAAGCCCTGAGACTATCGCGCCAATTGCTGGCGAATCCTTTGGTGGGCATGACCGGCCAGCGACCTGCGGTTGTGACCCAGCGAATTGATGCAATCTCCGAGGTGCACATGGGACCGGATCGATGAACTTGCCATGACCTTTCGAAGGGATGACACCAGAGTCGTATCCCCTATGAAAAGTACAGTGTCGTCCGGCAAGCCGGTGTGCGAATTGAAGTAGCGCAGAGTGACAGGCTGAACGGGGGTCCGCGCCTGGATGGCAGCTTCAAAAATGTTCGCGTGAAAAATGCCCAGATCCGTGCCATCGCTGCTGGTACCTTCCGGAAAGGCAAGCACCGAGTAGCCTTGATCCAGGGCTTTGAGTGTGTCGTCAACCATCCTTCGGGCGGACTGGCGTGACGAGCGCTCGACAAAAATGGTTGAGCAGACCTGCGCCATGGCGCCGATCAAGGGCCAGCGTCGTACTTCGGCCTTGGCTACAAAGACGCCGGGCAGCTGCGACTGCAGGACCAGAATGTCTAGCCACGACACGTGATTGGCCACAATCAGGTTGGCGCCCGATGCCGGCCGTGCTCCCTCAAAGCGAACCTCCACTTGCAGAATCTGCAATACCTTGCAGGCCCAGCGTTGAATCTCCCTGAGTTTCTGGTCGGGCTGAAGTCGGGGAAAGCGCAAGCACAAAACCAGGCTGGAGCGACTCAGTTCAAGCAGCAGCGCCATCAGCTTGAAAAGCGCAATACTGCGTCCGTTGCCGCTGACCTTGCCGGCAGGAATTGTTTGCGCCAGTGACGACGGGACCATCTATCGGGAATGAAAATGCGGCAAATGCCGGCGCGTGCGAAGTTGCAGGCGTGAACGCTGCAAGGCGAACAGTTCATGCACCCCCAAGAGGATGCATACCGGGATGACCATCAGGTGCGAGAAGGAGACTTTGCGGGGCTTGGTGTGTGACATTTCAGACCCGAAGTTACACGCCGCATATGACAGGTTTGTGTCAGTGTCAAATTACCACGCTGTGAATTTCATTCCTTGCAGGAATCGTAACGGTGCTTGTATGCTTCGCGCCCATGCACTCCAGCTTGCACACACGCGCCTGAGTTGACTGTGACCCCACAGAAGTTGCCGGAACTGGTCGCCCTGGAGCGCATCATCGAGTTGGGTGCGGGCTGGATTCAGTCGCGCCTGGTTTGTCAGGTGACGGTGCCCGATGGCAGCAGCTATCCGGTTTATGTGATCACCCTGGGCAACCCCGCGCGCGAGGTACCAGCGGTCGGCTATTTTGGTGGAGTTCATGGCCTGGAGCGGATCGGCTCGGAGGTTGTGATCGCCTACCTGCAAAGTCTGGTCATGCGCCTGCAATGGGACAGCACGCTGCACCGCCAACTTGAATCTGTGCGACTGGTGTTCATGCCGATCGTCAATCCGGGCGGCATGGCCATGGGCACGCGAGCCAATCCCAATGGAGTCGACCTGATGCGCAACGCGCCGGTAGATGCGCAGGAGAGTGTGCCCTTTCTGGTCGGTGGTCAGCGTTTTAGCGCGGGGCTGCCCTGGTACCGGGGTCCCAAAAACCAGGCGATGGAAATCGAGAACCAGGCCGTCTGTGATGTTGTCAGCGCCGAGTTGCTGACGCGCGACTTCAGCTTGAGCGTGGACTGTCATTCGGGCTTCGGCAGCAGCGACCGGATATGGTTCCCCTATGCGCACAAGCGCTCGCCCATCACCCATCTGGCCGAGATGCACGCGCTGAAAAGAATTTTTGTTGAGTCGCACAACCATCATCGCTACATCATCGAGCCACAGAGCCTGCAGTACCTGGCGCACGGTGATTTGTGGGACCACCTGTACCTGCAGTCTGAAGCACATCCGCAGCGCGTCTTTCTGCCCCTGACGCTGGAGATGGGTTCCTGGCTCTGGGTCAAGAAAAACCCGCGTCAACTGTTCTCGCGACATGGCATCTTCAACCCCCTGATCGAGCATCGACAGCAGCGCGTGCTGCGCCAACACCAGTTGTTTCTGGACTTCCTGTCACGGGCCGCCTGTGGCCATCCGCTCTGGTTGCCGGCGCCAGATGTGCGCGCCCAACATCATGCGCAAGCGCTGCAGCACTGGTACTGAGGGCTGACACCATGAGCCGTTGGCACATCATGTTTGTCCTGTGGCTGCTTGCCTTGGGTGGTGCTGATGCTATGGCAGCGCCAAGCTGCGTCACAAGCATCAACGAATTGAGAAACGTGCTCGGCGACCAGAGAGCCTCGCTGCAATGGGAAGAAACCAGCATGAACGATGGCAAGCCCCTGGTGGTGTCGATTTTCGAGAGCAAGGGAGCTCTGGTACTGGAATTCGTCAAGACCAAAGAAGGTTTGTGGGCCGAAGGCACTGGCGCTGTCTGCGGCAGCGGTGCGGATCTTGAAATCAGTTTCGATAAGAATCAGCTTCGCATGGGCCCGGCCAGCGGTTGGCTGCTGCGCAGCTTGCTGGGGCAGGGTGGTAAATTTACTTTGACGAGGCTGGGTGCAGATCAGTTGCGCATCGCGACCAGCGGCTGGAGCGGTACTTTTGTGCCCATACCAAAGTAACTAAGTTGTGACTGTCCTGTAGAAAG
>CAITQH010000230.1 GCA_903894475.1 uncultured beta proteobacterium | reverse complement strand
GTTGGTAGCAGCCCCCTTCATCGGCCTGGTCTACGCGGTGACTTTCCCCTTCGTCGGGATCGCCATGATCCTCTGGACCGCTGTTGAAGCCCTGACCGCCACCTTGGCAAAGATTGAAGTTCCGGCACTCGTGAGAATGACCCCAGCCTACGCTGCCTGATCACTCAAACCCCAAGCGCAAAGCGCCCTGTCAGATGACAGGGCGCTTTTTCTTTGGCCAGCGAAGCTCTGCGCAAGCAAGCTCAATCCTCAGCCTGCAAGCAAGGCCGCGTTGCCGCCGGCGGCGGTCGTATTCACCGTGATGGTCTGCTCGGCGCAGAAGCGATACAGGTAGTGCGGACCACCCGCTTTCGGGCCGGTGCCGCTCAAGCCCTCGCCACCAAAAGGCTGAACGCCAACGACCGCGCCAATCTGGTTGCGGTTGATGTAAACATTGCCGATGTGGGCGCGTCGCGCCATCGCCTGAGCCCGGCTGTCGATGCGGGTCTGGATTCCCAGCGTCAGACCGTAGCCCAGAGCATTGATCTGATCGATCAAGGCCAGCGGGTCGCCACTCCAGCGCACGATGTGCAGCACCGGCCCGAAGATTTCCTGCTGCAGCTCGGTGATCGAGTTGAGCTCGAAGGCGTGCGGCGAGACGAAATACATGTCATCCCGGCCGCCATATTTGTCATCCCGGCCCTGAGCCGGGATCCAGGGCTTGCCGGATTGCATGGATGCCGGATGTTGTAACCCCGGACCTGATCCGGGGACGGCATGACAACACTTGGCTGTGGCGCGCAATCTTTGCAGGTGTGTCTGAATATTGTCAAAAGCCTCCTTGTCAATCACCGGTCCCAGATCCGTCGCCAGGTCGGCCGGGTCGCCGGCCATCAGTTCCTTCGCTGCCCCCTGAATCATCTCGATCACGCGGTCAGCAATCTCCGCATGTACGCACAGCAGTCGCAGCGCCGAGCAGCGCTGGCCCGCGCTTCTGAAAGCAGATTGCATGACAGCATCGCTGACCTGCTCGGGCAGAGCCGTGCTATCCACCAGCATGGCGTTGATGCCACCGGTCTCGGCGATCAGAGGAACGATGGGGCCGTCCTTGGCGGCCAGCGCCCGATGAATGATTTTGGCAACCGAGGTGGAGCCGGTGAAGACGACGCCCGCCACGCCGGGTGCAGCAACCAAAGCGGCGCCCACGGTTTCGCCGGGTCCGTGCATCAGTTGCAGCGCAGCGTCAGGTACACCTGCCGCATGCAGGAGTTTGACCGCTTCCAGCGCCACGCCCGGCGTCTGCTCGGCCGGTTTGGCCAGCACGGTATTGCCAGTGGCCAGCGCCGCCGCCACCTGACCCACGAAAATGGCCAGTGGAAAATTCCACGGGCTGATGCAGACCCAGGCGCCGCGGGCGATCAGCCGCAGTTCGTTGGATTCTCCGGTGGGGCCCGGCATGGCAATCGGCGCCATGATGCGTTCAGCCTCATTGGCGTAGTAACGCAGGAAATCCACCGCCTCGCGCACTTCGCTGACCGCGTCGCCCCAGGTCTTGAAGGCTTCCTTCACCAGCAGGGCGCAAAATTTCGGCAGTTGCTGTTCCATTGCATCCGCGGCACAACGTAAAGTAGCCGAACGCTCGGCGACATTGGTCCGACTCCACTTCCTGAAGCCGGCAGCGCTTTGTTCCATCGCAGCATCGATCAGCTGCACATCGAACATTGGCACCACCGGCACCACCACTTCCCGGTACGCGCTGAGCAGAGGTTCCCGCATCGCCTCAACCGTCAAATCGAGTCCTGCGCTGTTCCTGCGCGCCGCACCAAACAGGTCGATCGGCAGCGGCAGGGACGGCTCTGGCTCCAGGCGCAGCGGCGAGATCAGCAGGTCAGGCAGAGCGACTTTCTCGTCTGCCAGCTGATGCACAAAGGATGAATTGGCGCCGTTTTCCAGCAGACGGCGCACCAGGTAGGCCAGCAGGTCCTTGTGCGCGCCCACCGGAGCGTAAACGCGACAGGCGATCAAGGGGTTCTTCAACACCTCACGGTAAACACCTTCAGCCATGCCATGCAGGCGCTGCAATTCAAATTGGGGACCGCGATTGAGCGCCGCCGGGCCGCCCCAAGGCGCGAAGGCCCCCTCGGGGGGCAGCGCAGCACGCGAAGCGGCAAGCGTGGGGGCCATGCTCGCCATCTGCAGGATGGCGGCAATGGTGCCGGCGTTGTGCGTGGCAAATTGCGGATAAATCGCATCCGGTGCATCGAGCAGGGTGCGGGCGCAGGCCAGGTAAGACACATCGGTGTGCTGCTTGTGGGTGAACACCGGGTAAGCGGCCAGACCCATCTCCTGTGCGCGTTTGATTTCGGCGTCCCAGTAGGCACCCTTGACCAGCCGACACATCAAACGCACGCGGTAGCGCCGCGCCAGCGCGACCACGTGCTCTACCAATTCAAGCGAACGCGTCTGGTAGGTCTGCAGCGCCAGGCCAAAGCCGCCCCACTGCGGAAAATGCTGCGCCACCCGACTGACGAGCGCCTCGAACACGTCCAGCGAGAGCTCCAGCCGATCCACCTCTTCGGAGTCCATCGTCAGGTTGATGTTGGCGCGCGCCGCCTGCTCGCACAAGCTCCAGACGCGTGGTACCAGTTCCAGCATCACACGATCTTTCTGCGCCTCCTCGTAACGCGGATGCAGCGCGCTGAGCTTGATCGAAATGCCGTCGTTCGGTTCGCAAGCACCGGTTTTGTCGGTGTTGGCGGCAATCGACGCAATGGCATTCTGGTAACTGGCGAGATACTGCAGGGCGTCGGCGTCGGTGCGCGCGCCTTCGCCCAGCATGTCATAGCTGAACCTAAGCTTGCTCATTTTTCGCCTGGCCGATGCGGCTTCATTCATCGCCTCCTGGATCGTCTGTCCCAGCACAAACTGGCGACCCAGCAACTGCACGGCACGCAGGGTGGCGGCCACCACCGAACGCGCACCAAACTTGGCAAACATGCCACTCGGTGCCTCGCTGTCAGGCAGAAATTTCTTGCTCATGGCAATGGCGGTGCTCGACAGTCGAGCCAGCGTCTTGTCGCCAGCGCCGTCAAATTCGGCGCGCCCCAGTTGGTCAGCGGTGAGCGCAATCGCGGTCTCGGCATCGGGCACGCGCAGCAACGCTTCGGCAAGACGCATCAAGGCCAGGCCCTCGGCACTTGAAATCGGGTACTCCTGCAGCAGACTTTCCAGGGCCCAGAAGGGCGGCGGGTTGCTGCGCACAGCGTGCACCCAGGGTGTGGCCACACGTGCCACAGCGGCCCAATCCAGCGCATCGGCCAGACGCGACAGATGAGTGGAAACAATTCCAGCTTCAGGGCGATAGGGAATGGGCAAACGCACGGTAATCTCCAACGTATTTAACAATGTTGATGATGATCATGCTTTGTTTGGTGAGTTTTTCACCAAATTTGAGATGTTTTTTGGTGTTTTATTCTTTTGCAAGTTTTGCCCCGGGTCGCCATCCGGGGTCAATTTGCGAGATCAGCACACCCAGCACAATCAGCGCGCCGCCCAGCAGGGCCCGGCCCTGCAGGACTTCGCCAATCCACCAGACGGCGGCCAGCGCGGCAAACACCGGCTCCAGACCATAGACGATGGCCGCTTCCACAGCACGCACCCGGTGCTGTCCCCAGGCCTGCAGCCAGACCATCAGGGCACTGGCGAACAGCCCCAGATAGATCAGGGAGACGCTGTGACTTTGTGCGCGAATCCACAAGCTGCCCAGCGACGCCGGCTCCAGCAGCAGGAAGCCCAGCGTGGACAGCGCCAGCATCGTGAGCGACTGCATCACCGCCAGCCGCTCCGGCCGTGGCCTGGTTCCAGCTTTGGCGCTGAACTCGAACAACAGCACATAGACCGCATAAACAAAAGCACTCACCAGAGTCAGCGTGTCGCCAGCCGACCAGGGTGTCTGCTCGTAAAACATGCCACCCATTCCCAGCACAGCCAGGGCCGCGCCGAGCAGCACCGGCCAGCGCATGCGCTGGCCCAGAAAATAGGCCAGCATGGGCACGATCAGGACGTTCAGCCCGGTAACAAAAGCATTGCGATTGCTGCTGGTCAGCGCCAGCCCGGCTACCTGCAGGAAGAAGGCGCAGAACAGCACGCCGCCAATGCCAGCCCCCCAGCGCAGTTCTGACCAGCTCAGGCCGCGCAGCCAGGGCAGCAGCACCAGGCTCGATATCAGGTAACGCAGCAGAATGATCTCTAGCGCCCCCAGATCCGCGCTGATCTGTTTCATGGCCGGGAAGGTGGTACCCCAGACCACCGTCACCAGTAGCAGTGCAAACAGCCCCTGCCGATGCGAGCCCGGGGCCAGCATCAGCTTAGTTGAAGTAGTACTTGGCCGACAGGTTCACGCGCGACAAGTCACCCTTGTCGCCGGAGAGGGTTTCGCGCTGGCCAAAGATGTACTCGGCACCGAAATCAACCAGCTTGATCGGGTTGTAAATGAAGCCCAGATGGCCCTGATAAACACTGCGGTTGATGCCGTACTGGCCACTGTCCAGACCATTGGCACGGGCAAAGGCGGTGTAGGCGTTGTCATAATTGCGCTGCGCGCCGAGCACGAAGTTGGCGCGCAAGGTATCGCTCGCCTTGTACTGGTAGCCAATAACCACACCGACTGCCTTTTCCAACAGGATGCGGTTGCTGGCAGCGTCATAAGCGGCGCCCTCGATGTAGTTGAAGTAGCGCCCGATGCCGTCGCCATAGGTCACTGCCAGGCTCAGGAAGTCTTTCGCGTCGCGCATCTTCAGGAACGCGGTGCTGGCCACGCCGTAGCCGCGTTTGGAGACGGTCACACCGGCGCCGTCATCAATGCGCAACTCATGCGTCAGACCGCGCACGCTCATGGAGCCCCAGTCGAAGCTCTTGTCCCAGCGGCCAATCAGATCCGGCACCCTGGAGAAGCCCAGCGTGCTGGCAACGCCTGTGGCATCAAGCACATAGCTCGATGAGTTCTCCAGCGCCACGGTGAAAGTGCCACTGTCCTTGGTGTTGTAGGCGTAGCGAATCTGCGGCTGGCGGATAAAAGTTGACCCGATCGGGCCGTTGAAGTCCACCGTTTCGGGGGAATTGTCCAGATCCATGAAGGTCGACCAGCTCTGGCCAACCAGCAGACCGCCGAACTGACCATAGGCCTGACGGACCCGGAAATTGTAGGAATTGGTCGCCTGCTGCGTGTAGATATTGGCGACCGAGCCATTGACCGCCGCGTTGCCGGTGCGTGGCTCGTTGTTGAAATCGCCCTCAAGTTTGATGCCCAGCGGACCATAAGCGGTCGGCGTCGAGGCTTCGACGCCCAGGCGCGAAGTGCGCGCCGTCAGGTAACCCACTCCGGTGCGACCACTGCCATTGATGGGGGCGTACGGTGCAAAAGTCGAGTAGTCGTTGTTCGAGTTGTCGCCTTTGCTCTCATAAACCGCATTGAGTTCGGTAAAGCCGTAAATGCGCAATGAGGTCTCGGAGCCGGGCAAGCGAAAGCCGTTGCCGATGTCACCCAGCACCACGGCGTCCTTCTGCTTGATCTCGAGTTGCTCGATACGCTCCTCGACAACCGGCGTGGCGGCCACCGGCGCAGCGGACTGCGCCTTGAGCGCGTTGAGTTCCTGGCGCAGGCGGGCAATCTCCTGGCGCATCTCGTCAAAGTCGGCCTTGGTCTGGCCAAAGGCCGGCAGGCTCAACACGCCAGCAGCCAGCAGGGCCAGGCTTGTGCTTGAAACTTTCATAGTCGTCTCCAGTAAAAAAATAAAACAAAAATCAGTGACTCACTTGCCCGAGAAAAGCCCGCACGCGGGCACTTTCCTGGGCATCAAAAAAAACCTCGGGCGGCGCATCCTGTGCCACCTGACCCTGGTCCAGAAACAAAATCCGATCCGCCACTTCGCGGGCAAAGCCCATCTCGTGCGTGACGATGATCATGGTCATGCCGGACTGCGCCAGTGTCTTGATCACATCAAGCACTTCCTTCACCATTTCCGGATCCAGCGCTGACGTGGGCTCATCAAACAACATCACTTTCGGGTTCATCGCCAGCGCCCGCGCAATCGCGACGCGTTGCTGCTGGCCACCCGACAGCGCGAACGGATACTTGTGCGCGTGGTCTTCCATGCCGACGCGCTTGAGCAACTCCATGCTGCGCTCGTTGGCATCGCGGCGCAGCGTCTTGCGCACCCGGCGCGGCGCCAGCGACACGTTGTCGAGCGCGGTCAGGTGTGGAAACAGGTTGAACTGCTGAAACACCATGCCAAGCTCACGCCGCAGCGCGTCCAGATGCTTGAGTTCGTCGTCCACTTCAATGCCATCAACCACAATGCGTCCCGAGTCATGGCGCTCCAGGCGGTTGAGCATGCGCAGCAAAGTGCTCTTGCCCGAGCCCGAAGCACCCAGAATGGCGCTCACCTGACCAGCATTGAAATAGGTGCTGACGTCGCGCAGAACATGGTGTGTCCCGAAGAACTTGTTCACCTTGTCCACCGTGATCAGGCTGCTACCCGTCGACGCGCTCATGGCTGGCGGCCCTCCACGTCATAACGCCGCTCCACCGCGCCCGAGATCTGTGTCATCACCGTCGTCAGCACCAGATAAACCAGCGCTGTGGTGACGAGGGTCGGCAAAGGCTGAAACGTGGCCGCCTGAATCCGATTGCCAACATTGGTCAGCTCAACCACGCCAATGGCATAGGCCAGAGACGAGTCTTTCAGCAGCGCCACTGTGTTGTTCACCAGCGGCGGCAGCGCCACCTTGAAAGCCTGCGGAAACGTCACATCGATGAAGGTATAAAAACTCGACATACCGAGGGAACGCGCCGCCTCGATCTGACCTTTGGGCACCGCCAGCAAGCCGCTTCGGATCGCCTCCGCGTTGTAGGCGCCGACATTGAACGCCAGCGCAACACAGGCCGAGGCAAAATCGTCCAGTCGTAGCGCCGGCACCAGCGTCGGCAAGGCCAGAAAAACGAACAGGATCTGCACCAGCAAGGGCGTGCCGCGCATGACCCAGATGTAGAGCGATGCCAGCCAGCGCAGCAACGTGATACGGGAAGTTCGCCCGAGTGCCGCCAGTACACCAATCACAATGCCCGACAAGCCCGCCACGACCGTGAGTTCCACGGTAATCCGGGTGCCTTCGGCAAAATACTGGGCGTTGTTGCCAATTGGCTCGGGCGCCAGCGCCAGCGGGATGGCCATCAACCAGAGCAACAGGACCAGCACCGCGCTGGCCAGCGCAATCGTGGCACTGGAGCGTTGTTCGCGACTCCAACGCTGTGGCCATCCCGGCAGGGCGATCTTCATGTTGCTCAGGCTGCGTGACAAAGAACCTAGCGGCAGCGCACGTCTTCGTTGAAGTACTTCTTCGACAGGGCGGCGTAGCTGCCGTCGGCCATGACTTCGGCCAGCGCCTTGTTATAGCCCTGCACCAGCGAACTGTTGCCCTTGCCGACAGCGGCCGCGATGCGTTCCACAAAAACAAAGTCCCCCAGCTTCATGCCGGCGTTGGGGTTGGAAGAAATGGCGATGGCTGCCACAAATTTATCGGTCACCCAGGCATCAACACGCTTGGTCAACAGCGCACCACGGGCGTCCGTGTCTTGCGGAAAATTCTTCACTTCCTTGACGCCACTGAGTTTCTTGACGTTGTCCAGATAAGTGGTTCCGGTCTGCACCGAGACCGTCTTGCCGGTCAGGTCGGCCACGCGATGAATGGCCGGATCCAGCGACACGATGGCGCCACCCGAACAGTAGTGCGGCTCGGCAAAGGTCACCGCTTTGGCGCGTTCCTCGGTGATGCCGTGCGAGGCAATCACCAGGTCCCAGCGGTCCTGCCGCAAACCGGCCAGCAGAGCGTCAAAACCCAAGGCCTTCCACTCAATCGTGACGCCCATTTTCTTCGCTACCAGTTCGGCCAGCTCGATCTCAAAACCGCTCAGTTTGGAGCCCTGGAAAAAGTTAAAGGGTGCAAACTGTCCCTCGGTGGCAATATTGATCTTGCCGTCCTTTTTTACTTCGTCCAGGCTTCGCGCCTGGATCGTGACGGCACCGGCCAGCAGCAGGCCGAGCGCAGCCCATTTCATGATTCGCTTCATCGCAATCTCCTCTAGGTGGTTAATTGGGTAAACAAGACTGGGTATCGGGGTCGGCCGTCGGGCCGGTAGGCATCGATTATCCCCGACAAAATCGCCCTATCCGCCAGCGTTTCGCATCAGCGTGCTCTTGCCAAACAGGCTCTCGATCAGGTCAACCGCCAGCTCGGCAGTGCGGTTGCGCAGGTCCAGCGCCGGGTTCAGTTCCACCACATCCAGCGAGGCCAGATGACCGGTATCGGCAATCATCTCCATGCACAACTGCGCCTCGCGGTAGGTCGGGCCACCGCGCACCGTGGTACCGACGCCAGGCGCAATATCGGGATCCAGAAAGTCCACATCCAGGCTGACGTGCAAATGCGTGTTGGCATCGACCAGTGCCAGCGCCAGTTCCATGGCGTGCCCCATACCCATCTCGTCGATGAAACGCATGTCAAAGACCTCGATGCCGATGTCATGCACCAGGCGCTTTTCACCGGCATCGACGCTGCGGATGCCGATCTGGCGAATCTCTTTCGGGCGCAAGGCCGGCACATGGCCACCGATTTCAATCAACTGCTGCGGGCCGATGCCCAACAAACAGGCCACCGGCATGCCATGGAGGTTGCCGCTAGGCGTCAGCGTGGCGGTATTGAAGTCGGCATGCGCGTCAAACCACAGCACACGCAACTTTTTACCAAGGTCGCGGCAATGGCGCGCCACCGCGCTGATGGAACCAATCGCCAGACTGTGGTCGCCGCCGAGCATGATGGGCAGTCGCCCCTGCTGAAGTTCGGCGTAGGTGGCGTCGTGCAGCAACTGGCTCCACTGCACCACCTCACTCAGGTGACGAAAGCCATTGACAGCCTCCTGACAAGGGTTGGCCGGACCAGCCAGGTTGCCGCAATCCCTGACATCCACACCAAAGCGCGCAATCGCCTGTGCAATGCCTGCCACCCGCAAGGCTTCGGGCCCCATGCGGGCACCCAGCGTGCCAGCGCCAACGTCGGTGGGAACGCCGATCAGGCTGACGGATTTGGGGTTTTGGGTGGGCACGGGAGTCACTATAGCTGAGGGACTTTACCTGGGTCCGTAGTCCCGCCCGCCAAAAATAGCCGTCCCGACACGCACCATGGTGCTGCCGGAGGCAATGGCGGCTTCCAGATCCGCGCTCATGCCAATCGACAGGGTATCGAGCGCCAGACCGGCGGCGTTCAAGTCGTCAAAGACCGCCCTGATGCTGGCAAAGACGGCGCAGGCAGCGTCAAAATCCGGTGCGGGTTCGGGGATGCTCATGATGCCGCGCAGGCGCAGCTTCGGCAGTCCCACCACTTGCCGTGCCAGCGCCAGCGCGTCCTGCGGCAGCACGCCCGACTTGGTGGCGCCACCATCGGCATTGACCTGAATGCAGACCTGCAAGGGTGCCAAGTG
>CAITQH010000229.1 GCA_903894475.1 uncultured beta proteobacterium | reverse complement strand
GATTGATACCTCCAACGGTCAGATCACCGTGCCGGCCAGTCGTTACCACGAAGCTCGGCTCTACCTGGCCTCCAAGGGTTTGCCCAAGACCGCGCAGTCGGGCCTTGATTCGCTGAAAGACCAGTCTGCGATGACGACCAGCCAGTTCATGGAACAGGTTCGTTACAACGCGGCAATGGAGCAGGAACTGGCGCGCAGCATCACGCAGATTGACTCGATTCAGTCGGCGCGGGTTCATCTGGCTCTGAGCAAGCCATCGGTCTTTGTGCGCGACCGCACACCGCCCAAGGCTTCTGTGGTGGTGACGCCCTTTGCCGGACGCATGGTGAGCCCGTCGCAGGTGCAGGCGCTGATTCATCTGGTGGCTTCGAGTGTGCCCATGCTGACACCGGAAAACGTGACGGTGGTCGACAACAACGGCAAGCTGATTACCGAGACCGCCTCCGATGGGGCGATGGGTATGAGCGCGGGTCAGACCAAACATAAACAGAATATGGAAGATCTTTACCGCCAGCGCATCATCCAGATTCTGGCGCCGATTGTGGGCGACGCCAATGTGCGCTCTCAGGTCAACCTGACGCTTGATTTCAGCCAGACCGAAACCACGGTGGAGGATTTTGATCGCAGCGACAAGGGTCCCCGGACCCGTTCTGAAGTTGTCAGTGAAGACCGCAATACCAACAAGGAGGCGGCTGGCGTACCGGGGACGCTGGCCAACACGGCGCCGGCATCTCCAACCACGACACTCAACACGGCGACCAATCCGACCAAGGCAGCAGAAGACCGCTCCACCATTGCGGCGCGCAGTACCCGCAACTACGAGTTGGATCGATCGGTGCGCCACACCAAGAGCGCCACTGGTGCCATTGAACGCCTGAGCGTGGCGGTGGTGGTCAACGAGCGTGCGCCGCTGCCACAGCCCAAAAACGACAAGGGTGAGGTGGTGGAACCCAAGCCTAATCCGTATACAACCGAAGAAGTTGCACGGATGCAGGAACTGGTCAAAGGCGTGGTCGGCTACAACGAAGAGCGAGACGATGTGGTCTCGGTCGTGCAGGCCCATTTTGAACCCGAGGCGGTGGTGGATCTGAGCCAGCCCTGGTACAAGGATGAGGCATTGGTCAATGGCATCAAGAGCGCCGTCCTGGGCCTGGTGTTTGTGGCTTTCCTGCTGGTTGTTGTGCGCCCGGTGGTGTCGCACATGATGAACCGCGACAAGGTGGCGGCGCAAGAGGCTGCCAGCCTGCAGATCGCCAGTGCGCAGGCCCTGGCGCTGGGTGACGAGTCGGGCAGTGGTGCCGCTGGTGCAGCCGGTCAGGCTGGCGGCGCGGCCGCCGGTGAGCCGGCGGAAACGCTGGAGCAGATGAAGGCCAAACTCAAGCCCAAGAAGTCGAATATCTCGATGGAGATGCTCGACACGGCCAATACCTACGATGACAAGGTGGCGCTGGTGCGCATGATTGTGGCCGAGGATTCGGCGCGTGTTGCCAATGTGCTCAAGGGCATGATCAAGCTGGCCTGAACCGTTTGGAGTAAAGCATGGCAGACATCGACAAAATGGAATTGCTTGAATTGGACCCGGCCAAGGAACTGGCCAATATGTCGAGCACGGAGCGTGCCGCAGTGCTGATGCTTTTGCTCGGCGAGCAGCAAGCGGCGGACATCATTCGCTACCTCAATCCGAAAGAAGTTCAGGCTTTGGGTGCTTCCATGGTGGCGGTGTCTGACTTGTCGCAAGGAGCAGTGAATGCAGTGCTTGACGAGTTTGTTGCGACCATCAAGCGCCAGACCAATCTGGGTCTGGGCAGTACCGATTATGTGGAAAAAGTTCTCAGGCGCGCGCTGGGTGACGACAAGGCCGCCTCGGTGCTTGGGCGCATCACGCCCGGCCATGGCAGCAAGGGTCTGGAGATTCTGAGCTGGATGGATGCACGCTCGATTGCCGACATGATTCAGGACGAGCATCCGCAGGTGGTGGCAATTATTCTGTCAGTGCTGGAGCATGAGGTTGCGGCCGATGTGCTGATCTTTTTGCCGCCGGACTCGCGCGCCGAGGTGATGCAGCGCGTGGCTAATCTGGAGACGGTCCAGCCTTCGGCGATGGAAGAGCTTGAGTCCATCATGAAGAAGCAGTTCTCCAACAATTCTTCGGCCAAGTCATCGAGTTTTGGCGGCATCAAGGCAGCAGCCAAGATCATGAATCTGACCAAGGCCGATCTGGAAACGGCAGTGATGAAGAAACTGGGCGAAATGGACGCTGACCTGACGCAGAGGATTCAGGACAATATGTTCACCTTCGAGAATCTGACGGGCGTTGACAACAAGGGCATCCAGGTGCTGATGCGCAATGTGGATCCGGACCTGATGATGAGTGCGCTCAAAGGCGCTAATGAAGAGGTCAAGGAAAAGTTCCTTGGCAATATGTCAGAGCGCGCCCGCGGCATGTTCAAGGACGACATGGAGGCCAAGGGTCCCATGCGCCTGGCCGATGTGGAGGCGGCGCAGAAGACCATCATGCGCATCGCACGCAAGCTAGCGGACGCGGGCGATCTGGTCTTGGGCGGTGGCGCCGACTATGTCTGAGGTCACCGCACTGCGTGTCAGCAAAGTGCACGCGGCGCGTGTCTGGCAGCCGTCGGAGTTGGCTCGATCGTCGGCATTGACCAAGGGCTTTGTGATGCAGTCGTGGTCGCTTACGAAAGCCAGAGCTTTCTCGATGCTGGAGGTGCCAGAGCTGTCAAGCAGCAAGGACACGACGGCGCGGCAACTC
>CAITQH010000228.1 GCA_903894475.1 uncultured beta proteobacterium | reverse complement strand
TGTTTTTCGCCTTCGGAACGCTGAATGAATGCCTCGCGCTCGCCCGTTGCAATGTTGATTTGCTCCTGACGCCGCCCCTCGGAAGCGGCAATCAGTGCGCGTTTTTCACGCTCGGCTGTAATTTGCTGCTGCATGGCGTGCAATATTTCCTTGGGAGGTGTCAGATCCTTGATCTCGTAGCGCAGCACCTTGACGCCCCAGTTCAAGGCGGCCTCGTCAATGGCCTGTACAACCTGCGCATTGATAATGTCTCTCTCTTCAAACGTCTTGTCGAGCTCGAGTTTGCCGATCACCGAACGAAGAGAGGTCTGAGCCAGTTGGGAGATCGCGGTAATGTAGTTGCTTGAACCGTAGCTGGCCCGCATCGCATCGGTTACCTGAAAATACAGGATGCCGTCGACCTGTAACTGCGTGTTGTCACGCGTGATGCAAACCTGGCTGGCGATGTCCAGCGGGATTTCCTTGAGAACGTGCTTGTAGGCCACTTTGTCCACGAACGGCATCAGAAAACTCAGGCCCGGGGTCAGCGTGCCGTTGTATTTCCCAAGTCGCTCGACGACCCAGGCGTGCTGTTGTGGCACGACCTTGACCGACTGCGTGATGAAGACGACAGCGATGAAGAACAAAACAAGGGCGATTTCCATTAATTTCTCCTGTCACATTTTTCTGACTATCAACCGGCTGCCGATCACTTCGACAATGCAGTGCTTGCCCGGTGCGCCACTGGCACCGGGTAGCAGAGAAACATTCCAACTGGCACCTCGATATTTCACCTTGCTGTTACCGTCGGCGTCCCACGCGTCAACCTGCACTGTCTCTCCAATATCGAGGTTCACGTCACGATTGGCGCCCGCCGGCGCCGCAGTAGGCTGGATTTGCCGGTAGCGGCGCCAGGCGATGACCGAGCAACCGCCAACAGCGGCAGCGACCACCCACTGGGCAACCAGGCCGACACCCAGATGCGCTGCGATCGCGGCTGCAGCCAAGCCGGTGGCAACCATCAGCAGGTAGAAGGTGCCTGTCATGAGTTCAGCAGCAACAAGCACCCCTGCAAACACCCACCAGATTGTGGCTTGGCTCATATTTGCCTCAGTTGTGTTGGTATCGCCACATTTTGCGCTAAAAGCTGGTTGGGCCCAAGGGCGAGACTGAATTAGTCCGTACACTTCGCGCCTGTTTTGTATTTATTTGTGCGCCTGGCTGGAGATTTCAATGAAGTTTCGTTTCCCCATCGTCATCATCGATGAAGACTTCCGTTCCGAGAATACTTCCGGCCTTGGCATTCGCGCGCTGGCTCAGGCCATTGAATCAGAAGGATTTGAAGTGCTTGGAGTAACCAGCTACGGCGATCTCAGCCAGTTTGCTCAACAGCAGAGCCGCGCCAGTGCATTTATTCTCTCGATTGACGACGAAGAATTTACGCCCGGACCTGATCTGGATCCAGCAGTGCTGAACTTGCGCCACTTCATTGAGGAGGTGCGACGCAAGAACCTGGATGTTCCGATCTATATTTACGGGGAGACGAAGACTTCTCGTCATCTTCCCAACGACATTCTGCGTGAGCTGCATGGTTTCATCCACATGTTTGAGGACACACCGGAATTTGTCGCCCGCCACATCATCCGTGAAGCCAAGAGCTACCTCGAAGGCGTACAACCACCGTTCTTCAAGGCATTGCTGGACTACGCTGAAGACGGCTCCTACTCATGGCATTGCCCGGGCCATTCCGGTGGCGTGGCTTTCCTGAAGAGCCCTGTCGGACAGATGTATCACCAGTTTTATGGCGAGAACATGTTGCGGGCCGATGTTTGCAACGCCGTCGAAGAACTGGGCCAACTGCTGGACCACGATGGGGCTATTGGAAAGAGTGAGCGCAATGCAGCGCGCATCTTTAATGCCGACCATTGCTTTTTTGTTACCAACGGCACCAGCACCAGCAACAAAATGGTGTGGCATCACACCGTGGCTCCAAATGACGTGGTGGTGGTCGACCGGAACTGCCACAAGTCGATACTTCATGCCATCATCATGACCGGAGCCATTCCGGTTTTCCTGAAGCCAACGCGTAATCACTTCGGCATCATCGGGCCGATCCCCAGGGGCGAATTTGAGCCGGAAGCGATCAAGAACAAGATCAGGACCAATCCCCTGATTCGCCAGCACCTGCAGGGATCAGATGCCGGTGACATCAAGCCACGCGTGCTGACGCTGACGCAGTCAACTTACGACGGAGTGTTGTACAACACCGAGACCGTGAAGGGCTTGCTCGATGGCTACGTGGAAAACATCCACTTTGATGAAGCATGGTTGCCACACGCTGCCTTTCATCCTTTTTACGGCAGTTATCACGCGATGGGGAAGAACAGGGCCCGTCCGAAGCATGCCATGGTCTATGCCACACAGTCCTTGCACAAGTTGCTCGCCGGCATCAGCCAGGCGAGCCACGTTCTGGTGCAGGACTCGCAAACCGTGAAGCTTGACAAACATCTGTTCAACGAGGCCTACCTGATGCATACCAGCACCAGTCCGCAGTACAGCATCATTGCCAGTTGCGACGTTGCGGCTGCCATGATGGAGCCACCGGGCGGCACCGCTCTGGTCGAGGAGAGCATCGCAGAGGCGCTGGACTTTCGCCGTGCCATGCGCAAGGTTGATGAGGAGTACGGTGACGACTGGTGGTTCAAGGTCTGGGGGCCAGAAAAGCTGGTCGACGAGGGTATCGGTCGCGCTGACGCCTGGATCATCAAGGGCGAATCAGCCAAAGCGAAGGCCGGCGTCAATTGGCACGGTTTCGGCAAGATGGCTGCCGGTTTCAACATGCTTGATCCAATCAAGTCCACCATCGTGACCCCTGGCATGGACCTGAGTGGCAAGTTTGCCAAGACCGGTATACCGGCCAGCGTTGTGACCAAGTTTCTGTCCGAGCACGGCGTCGTGGTCGAAAAAACCGGACTCTACAGTTTCTTCATTATGTTCACCATTGGCATCACCAAAGGTCGCTGGAATAGCATGTTGACTGCCTTGCAGCAGTTCAAGGATGACTATGCCAAGAATCAGCCGATGTGGCGAATACTCCCGGAGTTTTGTCAAAAGTACCCGAAATACGAAAACATGGGGTTGGCCGACTTGTGTCAGCATATTCACCAGCTTTACGCCAAGTACGATATCGCCCGCTTGACGACCGATATGTACCTGAGCGACCTGTTGCCGGCCATGAAACCCAGTGATGCGTACGCCCATATTGCGCTGCGCAAGACTGAACGCGTTGAAATTGACGACCTGGAAGGACGGATCACGGTGGGACTGGTCACCCCTTACCCGCCGGGTATCCCGCTACTGATACCGGGTGAGGTTTTCAACCGGAAGATTGTTGACTATCTAAAGTTCTCACGTGAGTTCAACGAGCGCTGCCCCGGCTTCGAGACCGACATCCACGGTCTGGTAGAAGAAGACGGGGACGGACACCGTCACTACTACGCAGATTGCGTCATGGCCTAGCTCTCATGCCATCTTCCTCAGTCTGCCGCAGTCTCTACGACGGCCACCGCGGTCTGGCTGACACCGCAGTCAACATAGGAAATCTGTCCTGTCATTCCGGAGGCCAGATCGCTGAGCAGAAATGCCGCGACATTGCCGACCTCCTCGATCGTTACATTGCGCCTTAGCGGGGAGGCGCTGGCTGAAATAGATAGCAGGCGTCCAAAATCCTTGATGCCGCTTGCGGCCAGAGTCTTGATCGCGCCGGCGCTCAGGCCGTTCACTCGGATGCCCTGCGGCCCGACCGCATCGGCAAGGTAGCGCACCGAAGACTCCAGCGATGCCTTGGCAAGTCCCATGGTGTTGTAACTAGGCACAACACGCACGCCGCCCAGGTAGGTCAGGGTAAGCAGGGACGCACGGTCATTGAGATAGGGCAGGGCCGCTTTGGCCAGGGCCGGAAAACTGTAGGCACTGATGTCGTGGGCGATGCGGAAATTTTCGCGGCTCAGACCGTCCAGAAAGTTGCCAGCGATCGCCTCGCGCGGGGCGTAGCCAATGCTATGGACAAAGCCATCGAAGCGTGGCCAGGACCGGCCCAGGTCGCCAAACAGTTTCTCGATCTGCGCGTCCTCTGCAACATCGCAATCAAATACCAGGTTGGAGTCAAAATCAGCTGCAAACTCGGTGATTCGCTCTTTGAATCGTTCGCCCACGTAGCTGAAGGCCAGTTCCGCACCCTGTTCGCGACAGGCCTGCGCGATGCCGTAAGCGATGGAACGCTTGGACAATACACCGGTTATCAGCAGTTTCTTTCCGCTCAGAAATCCCATATCTTCCTCTTAGATTGACAGGCAGTTTGGCACACGATTCATGTTGCCGTTGCGGAATTGTCGCACGCGTCGCAGTGACTTGCGGTCCGCAAGATGCGCCGGCGTGGCAGTATGCTAAGGTTAGGTTTTCTCTTCGTGGTGAATTTATGAAACGTTGTCTTGCGCTTCTCGGGTTGTTGCTTGCCACACATGGACTGCAGGCCGGTCCTGTGGCGGTGGAGGGCTTCACCCATGTAAAGTCAGTCAACAGCATCGAGGAATACACGCTCAATTCAAACGGCTTGCAGGTGCTGCTGCTACCCGAGCATTCCAGCCCGACGCTGACTTTCATGGTGACTTACCGGGTAGGTTCGAAAAATGAGGTCACCGGCAGTACCGGTGCCACCCACATTCTCGAACACATGATGTTCAAGGGCACTTCCGAGCGCGACCGCAGCAAGGGCAATAACGTTGATCAATTGCTTGAACGCACAGGTGCCAGATACAACGCTACGACCTGGCTTGACCGCACCAACTATTATGAGAATCTGGGCAGCGAGCACCTCGCGACCGTGGTTGACATGGAGGCTGATCGCATGCGCAAGCTGCTGCTGCGCGATGAGGATCGTCAACCGGAGATGACGGTGGTGCGCAACGAGTTTGAGCGTGGTGAGAATTCACCTCTGCAGGCTTTGTACAAGGAGATCTACCAGGCCGCTTTTGTGGCGCATCCCTACCATCACAGCACCATTGGGCATCGCAGCGACATAGAAAAGGTCTCGATTGAAAAGTTGCGCGAGTTTTACGACACTTATTATTGGCCGAACAATACGACGATCTCCATCATTGGCGACTTTGAAGCGGTCCAGGCTCTGACCCTGGTCAAGAAGTCCTTCGGCGTTTACCCGCGTTCGCCCAAGCCCATCCCGACGGTGTACACGCAGGAGCCCGCGCAGTCCGGTCAGCGACGCGTCACAGTCAAACGTGCGGGACAGCTCGGTGTGCTTGCCATCGCCCACAAGATTCCGGCTGCAACGCATGCCGACTATCCCGCACTCGCACTGCTTAGCGCCATCCTGACCGACGGGAAGAACAGTCGCTTGTACAAAGCGGTTACCGACAAGAATCTGGCCACTGAGGTGGAGGCTGACGCCGGCTTTAACAGCGATCCGTCCTTGCATATCATTTTTGCGCCGCTGGCCCCCGGCGCCAAGCATGATGAAGTTGAAAAAGTGATCCTGCAGGAGATCGAGCAGCTCAAGGCTCAAGGTGTTTCGGAGACTGAACTCAAGGCGGCCATTGCAAAAACCCTGGCCGACGCAGCTTTCAAACGGGATGGCTCGTTTGCCATTGCAGGTAATCTCAACGAGTGCATTGCTGCTGGTGACTGGGCGCTTTTTTATTCGCTGGATGACGCGACGCAAAAGGTCACAACGGCCGACATACAGCGTGTTGCCAAGCTTTACCTAAATGAAGAGCAGAGTACCACCGGCTGGTTCGTACCGACGACACCTGGTGGGGCAGGCGCGGAGAAGAGCAAAGCATCTCGCGTTGACGGGCCGTATTACTACCATCATCCAGAGAGCCCCGAGAGCTCCATCGCTGCAGCGGAGCAGGCATTGCCGGGCGGCGCTTCGATCACGGACACGGGAACCAGGATTGCCCCCAAAGCAAAGCGGATGAAGATTGCCGGCATTGATGTCATAGCCTACCCAACAGGTGTGAAGAACGTGGTTTCGCTGCGAGCTTCCTTGCCTGCAGGCAAGGGGGCTGGCGCGACCGCAAACCCAGGCATTCCAACACTGACCGGCATGCTGCTGGACCAAGGAACCCAGAAGCAGGACAAGTTTGCGATTGCCGAAAAACTTGAAGCGGTCGGTGCCAGCATCCAGTTCAGGGTGGGAGCAGACTTGCTGGAGATCAGCGCCAAGTCACTGAGCAAGGATGTGCCGCTGCTTATCAGTCTGATCGCCGAGCAATTGCGAATTCCGGCTTTCTCGGCAGAGGAATTCGCCAAAGCCAAGAAACAGTTTGCCGGAAGTGTCAGGCGCAGTCTGGAGAACACCGACTTCCGGGCCGGTGATACTTTTTCCAGGGCCGTCTATCCGCTTGGCCACCCCAACAGGAATCCCGCGCCCGATGACTTGCTGGCAGCGATTGAGTCAGCCGGACTGGAAGACGTGCTGGCCTTCCACAAAGCCTACTACGGGCCGGAGCAGATGACGCTGGTCATGGTCGGCGATCTCGACCTGGATCGATTTCAGGCGGAACTTGGCAAGGCGTTTGCGGGCTGGCAGGGGGGCAGGCGGGCGGTGCGCAGCGCCTTGAAGGATTCTGGCAAAGTGCCACAAAATCAGGAAGTAGCGATTGCCGAAAAGACCAGCGTTTCGGTCGTTTTGGGGCAGACCAGCGGCTTGCACTACAGCGATCCGGATTACCAGGCATTGCGTCTTGGCACCGCCATTCTGGGCAGTGGCTTTACTGGTCGCCTGATGGCCAATGTTCGTGACAAGGAGGGCTTGACCTACGATGTGGGTGCCAGGTTGGGCAATGACATGTTGCATGCTGGCGACTGGAGAATCACGGCGTCTTTTGCGCCGGCCATGCTCGATCAGGGCATTGCATCGACCCGACGACAGCTTGCGCTCTGGCACGAGGGCGGCGTCACTGCTGCTGAAGTAGAGGCACGAAAGAGCAGTTTGATCGGCGCATTCAAGGTGGATCTGGCAACCAGTGAAGGCATGGCCAGCACACTGTTGGCTGCCGTGAATCGAGGTTACGAACTCGACTGGCTTGACAACTTCCCCTCGCGAGTCAACGCGCTGACGCTGGAGCATGTCAACGCTGCGATCCGGAAGTATCTCAAGCCCGACCAGATGATTCTGGTAAAGGCCGGCACCCTGCCGTAGAATTGCCTTGAAAATCATGGTATTTACGACGTTTTAAGATACAATCCAGTTTCACGACCAAACGGGCGGGTATCTACCGCCCGTTTTTTTTGGTCGATTGTTTTTGCTTGCATCCGTACACAAGTGGCACTGAAAGAAGTTATTGAACAGACGGTAGCCGGATTGGGCTATGAGCTGGTGGAAATTCAACGTTCCGCTGCTGGCCTGCTTCGCGTCACGATTGATCTGCTTTGGGGTGGAGCAACCGAGGCAGGCGCCGTGCTTACGGGTTCGGAGCAGTTTGTGACAGTTGAAGACTGCGAAAAGGTCACGCGCCAGTTACTGTTTGTACTGGAAGTCGATGGGATTGACTTCAAGCGACTGGAGGTCTCTTCACCGGGAATTGACCGCCCCTTGCGCAGCGAGAAGGATTTTGAACGCTTTGCCGGTCACGTGATTGATGTGACGCTGAAGGAGCCGGTCGGAACGCTGGTCGCGGACGGACAAGTCAGCGCCAGTCGAAAGAAGTTTCAGGGCAGGCTTGAGCGCAGGCAAGGCGAAGACGGCCAAGAGGCAACGCCGGGCTGGCAGATCGTCTGGACCGATGCGCCAGGCGTCAAACCGGGTCAGAGAGTGAGCAAGAAAAGGCCGCCAGCACCGATGCGGGCCTTGGGTTTTACGCTCGATGAGGTAAGAGAGGCGCGTCTGGCGCCGATTGTCAGCTTCAAAGGTCGTGCTTCCAGGGGAAGCACAGAGTCGAACACAGATTGAATTGAAACAGGAGAGTCATGGCATGAATCGCGAAATGTTAATGCTGGTGGAAGCTATCTCGCGCGAGAAGAACGTGGAACGCGATGTTGTATTCGGCGCAGTTGAGGCAGCGCTGGCACAGGCGACCAAGAAACTTTACCCAGGCGATGTCGACATCCGGGTGGCGGTTGATCGCGACAGCGGTGCCTATGAAACCTTCCGGCGCTGGCACGTCGTGCCGGACGAGGATGGCCTGCAATTGCCTGACCAGGAAGTCCTGTTGTTCGAGGCCAAAGAGCAGATTGCCGATATCGAAGTCGATGAGTACATCGAAGAAACCGTCGAATCGGTGCCTATCGGGCGCATTGGCGCAATGGCAGCCAAGCAGGTCATCCTGCAGAAGATCAGGGATGCCGAGCGGGAAATGTTGCTGAATGATTTCATGTCGCGTGGCGACAAGATATTTGTCGGTACGGTCAAGCGCATGGACAAGGGCGACATCATTGTCGAAAGTGGTCGGGTCGAAGGTCGTCTGCGCCGTGGCGAGATGATTCCGAAAGAGAACCTGCGCATGGGTGACCGCGTCCGCGCCATGATCATGGAGGTTGACCTCACGCTGCGTGGTGCGCCCATCATCCTGTCGCGCTCGGCACCGGAATTCATGATTGAACTGTTTCGACAGGAAGTCCCGGAGATCGAGCAAGGCCTTCTGGAAATCAAATCCTGCGCTCGAGACGTCGGTTCTCGCGCCAAGATCGCCGTCCTGTCGCATGACAAGAGGGTCGACCCCATCGGCACTTGTGTCGGCGTTCGTGGCACGCGGGTTAACGGTGTCACCAATGAGTTGGCAGGCGAGCGTGTTGATATTGTGCTGTGGAGCGAGGACCCGGCCCAGTTCGTGATTGGTGCACTGGCTCCGGCCAATGTGTCATCGATCGTGGTGGACGAAGAGCGCCACGCCATGGATGTCGTGGTGGACGAAGAAAACCTGGCCATTGCCATTGGTCGCGGTGGCCAGAATGTGCGCCTGGCGTCTGAGCTGACGGGTTGGAAAATCAATATTCTGGACGCTGCGGAATCTGCACAAAAACAGGCCAGTGAGACCGACTCTGGCCGTAAGCTGTTCATGGAAAAGCTGGACGTGGACGAGGAAATTGCCGACCTGCTGATAGCCGAGGGCTTTACCAGTCTGGAACAGGTGGCCTATGTGCCGCTGGAGGAAATGCTCGAAATCGAGAGCTTCGACGAGGATACGGTCAACGAGCTTCGCACCCGTGCCAAAGACGCGCTGCTGACCATGGAGATCGCACTGGAGGAGAGCGTGCAGGCAGTGTCGCTCGATTTGCGCGACCTTGAAGGCGTGACCCCCGAACTGATAGCCAAGCTGGCCGAAGCCGGAGTTCACACCCGAGACGACCTTGCCGATCTGGCGGTCGACGAACTCATCGAAATATCGGGTCAGTCTGCGGACGAGGCCAAGATCTTGATCATGAAAGCACGCGAACATTGGTTTGCCAATGAAGCAGTTTCTCAAGCTTGAAGTAAATGTCATGAATACAAAGTTTCAGTGATGGCTGACAAATGCCCGCAGAGCTTGTTATGCCGAACTAAAGGTTACACAACAAATGTCCAGTACGACCGTCGCCGAGTTTGCCAGTGAACTCAAAAAATCAACCGATACGCTGCTTGAGCAATTGAAGTCGGCTGGGGTTGCCACATCGGCTGCCTCCGACAAGCTCAGCGACGCTGACAAGCAGCGTTTGCTCGCCTATTTGCAGTCTACCCACGGCGCTGCGGGGTCGGAGCGCAAGAAGATCACGTTGGTCAAGAAATCAACCAGCGAAATCAAGCAGGCGGATGCGACTGGCAAGGCCAGAACGATTCAGGTTGAAGTGCGCAAGAAGCGTACGTTTGTCCGGCGCGAGGACGGTGTTGAGACGCCGGTCGAGGCACCTGAGGCAGAGCAGACGCCCGAGGCGGTGCCTTTGATCGATAACGCCGAACTGGCACGCCGTGAGGAACAAGCGCGTCGCCAGGCCGAGTTGATCCGGCGTCAGGAAGAGGAGCTTTCGGAGCGCCGGCGTCTGCGCGAAGAGCAGGAAGCGAATGCGCGGGCAGCCGTAGCGCTGGCCGCCGAGACCGCAGCTCAGAAAGCTGCGCTACAGGCCAGCCTGGAGAGTGGCAAGCCCAAGGCGGCCGACCCGCTGGCCCAGGAAGCGATCGAGAAGGCGGCGGCCGATAGTCTGGAACTGGCGCAAAAGGCTCAGACTGTCGCGCTCGAGCAGGCACGTGAAAAGGCTGCTGCCGATTCCAAGACTCAGGCTGCCGAGGATGTGGCGCGCGCCGATGATCTGGCCGGGCGCAGACGGACGGCCGAGGCAGAGGCCGCAGCCATTCGCTTGATGATGTCGGCGCCGGCCAAGAAGCCGCCGGTCAAGAAGGTTGAAGAAGTCAAAAAATCAGGCCCTGCAGACGCCGCCAAGGCTGCCAGCATCAAGGGCACATTGCACAAGCCGGCTGCCGGCACAGCACCAGCCAAGCCGGTTCGCGCGGGAGTTGCCGGAGCACCAGCCGCCGGCGCAGCCGCAGGTGCCGGCAAGGAGGTCAAGTCGGCCAAACTTTCCAGCAGTTGGGCCGGCGATCCGGCCAAGAAGAAAGCCATACCAACGCGTGGTGCGGTCGGTCCTACGGGTCCGGGTCGTGCCAACAATTGGCGCTCTGGCCCCCGCGGAAAGCGTGGCAACACGGACCGTGATCGCGATGAGAACCGGGCGCCCGCCGCGCCGGTCGAAACCCGCATTATTGAGGTCCATGTGCCGGAAACCATTACGGTTGCGGAACTGGCACACAAGATGGCGGTCAAGGCCTCCGAGGTCATCAAGCAACTGATGAAACTGGGCCAAATGGTCACCATCAACCAGCCGCTGGATCAGGATACCGCCATGATTGTGGTGGAGGAGATGGGCCATAAAGCCATCGTTGCCGCGCTTGATGATCCGGAAGCCTTTACCGACGACGAGGTGTCCAAGCAGCAGTCCGAGTCTTTGCCGCGTGCACCGGTTGTTACCGTCATGGGTCACGTGGACCATGGCAAGACCTCGCTGCTCGATTACATTCGGCGTGCCAAAGTGGCTTCTGGCGAAGCCGGTGGTATCACGCAGCACATCGGTGCCTACCACGTGGAAACGCCGCGCGGCGTCATTTCCTTCCTTGACACGCCAGGTCACGAGGCCTTTACCGCCATGCGGGCTCGCGGTGCCAAGGCTACGGATATTGTGATTCTGGTCGTGGCGGCGGACGATGGCGTGATGCCACAAACCAAGGAGGCCATCAAGCACGCCAGAGCGGCCGGTGTGCCGATCGTGGTGGCAATCAACAAGATTGACAAACCAGACGCCAATCCGGAACGGGTCAAGAATGAACTGGTGGTCGAAGAGGTGGTGCCGGAAGAATTCGGCGGCGATTCTCCCTTCATCGCCGTATCGGCCAAGACCGGTGAAGGCATTGACGCTTTGCTGGAGCAGGTGCTGCTTCAGGCTGAAGTGCTTGAGCTGCGTGCACCGGTCGACGCCATGGCCAAGGGTCTGGTGATTGAAGCCCAACTGGACAAGGGACGCGGCCCGGTCGCTACGGTGCTGGTGCAGTCGGGCACGCTCAAGACCGGTGACGTGGTCCTGGCTGGTTCGACCTACGGACGCGTGCGGGCTATGCTGGATGAAAACGGCAAGAGCATCAAGAGCGCAGGACCGTCAATTCCAGTCGAAATTCAGGGTCTGACCGAGGTTCCGCAAGCGGGGGACGACTTCATGGTGATGGCAGACGAACGCCGCGCCCGTGAAATTGCCACTTACCGCGCCGGCAAGTTCCGGCATACCAAGTTGGCCAAGCAGCAGGCAGCCAAGCTCGAAAACATGTTTACCGACATGGCGGCGGGCGAGGTCAAGATGGTGCCAATCATTGTCAAGGCCGACGTGCAAGGCTCGCAGGAAGCCTTGGCGCAATCCCTGCTCAAACTCTCCACCGACGAAGTCAAAGTGCAAATGGTTTACACCGCCGTGGGTGCCATCAGTGAATCGGATGTGAATCTGGCGATTGCCGCCAAGGCTGTCATCATCGGCTTCAATACCAGAGCAGACGCCGGAGCGCGCAAACTGGCCGAGAGCAACGGCGTAGATATTCGTTACTACGACATCATTTATGACGCGGTTGACGAGCTGAAACTCGCCATGTCGGGCATGCTGACTCCGGACAAGAAGGAAGAAGTCATTGGTACTGCCGAGATTCGCCAGGTCTTCAAGGTCAGCAAGATCGGCTCCATCGCGGGTTGTATGGTCACATCGGGTCTGGTGCGGCGTACCTCGCGTCTGCGCCTGCTGCGCGACAACGTGGTCATCTTTACCGGTGAACTGGACTCGCTCAAGCGTTTCAAGGACGACGCCAAGGAAGTCAAGGAAGGCTTTGATTGCGGCTTGAATATCAAGAACTACAACGACATTCAGGAAGGTGATGTGCTGGAGTTCTTTGAAATCCGCGAGATCGCCAGAACGCTCTGAACGTGCGCAAGAAGTCAAGCACTCCCAATCGGAGCTTCAAGGTGGCCGATCAGATCCAGCGCGATCTGACGGAGTTGATCGCGCGCGAACTCAAGGATCCGCGTGTCGGTATGGTGACCATCCAGGCGGTAGAGGTTACGCCTGACTACGCGCATGCCAAGGTATTTTTCAGTCTGCTGGCAGGCGACATCAAGGAATGCACCGAGGGCTTGAATCAGGCTGCCGGCTTTCTGCGGGCCGGTCTGTTCAAGCGCCTGCATATCCATACCGTGCCGACCCTGCATTTTGTTTTTGATCGCACCACCGAGCACGCGGCGGATATGAACGCCTTGATTGCGCAGGCGGTCGCGTCTCGTTCCAAAAACGAGGATTAGCATGCTACAAGCGCCGCGTGCACGGGTTGCCAGGCGCCCCGTGCACGGGGTGCTGCTGCTGGACAAGCCCCTGGGCTGGAGCAGCAACGATGCGCTGCAAAAGGTCAAATGGTTGCTGCGTGCGGAAAAGGCCGGTCACACCGGTACGCTTGATCCGCTGGCCAGCGGGATCTTGCCTCTGTGTTTTGGCGCGGCTACCAAGTTCAGTCAGTTGCATCTTGACGCTGACAAGACCTATGAGGCAGTGGCTTGTCTGGGTGTGAAGACCAGCACGGCAGACGCCGAGGGCAGCGTGATCGAGACCAGGCCCGTCAAGGTTGATGGCGAGCAGTTGAAGCGAGTGGTCGCGCAGTTTTCTGGCTTGATCCGGCAGACGCCGCCGATGCACAGCGCCTTGAAGAAAGATGGGCGTGCCCTGTACGACTACGCGCGCGCCGGGATCGAGGTCGAGCGGGATGCTCGTGAGGTAAGGATTATTGAACTGGCAGCCATCCTGGAATGCGAAATATCAGGGCGAGAGCTTATTAAAATGACGGTCAGGTGCAGCAAGGGAACCTATATCCGCACACTGGCTGAAGACATCGGTGAAGCGCTCGCTTGTGGCGCCCACCTGATTGCATTGCGTCGCACTGAAACCGGAGGCTTCGGCCTGCCACAGTGCGTGACACTGGACGCGCTTGAGAGCATGTCCGAGGAAGAACGGATGAAGTGCCTGTTGCCGGTCGATAGCCTGCTGAGGAATCACACGGCAATTGAGCTTGACGCCGAGAATTCGGGGCGATTCCTCAGTGGCTTGCGCCGGCGCGGCAGCTGGGCCGATATGGCGCTGGCAGCGGTTTATGCCGGCAACCCGCGCACCTTGCTGGGCAGTGCACATGTCAAGTCGGGCGAACTGATACCAACACGACTGCTCAGTCCTGTCGAGATTGAGCAAATGAACAGATTTTGAAAGTGAACCATGAGCCATAAACAAATTCGCAACATCGCCATCATCGCCCACGTGGACCATGGCAAGACCACCATGGTCGACCAGTTGCTGCGCCAGTCCGGCACCTTTGCCCAGCACGAGAAGGTGGTCGACACCGTGATGGACAACAACGCCATCGAGAAAGAGCGCGGCATCACGATTCTGGCCAAGAATTGCGCCGTGACCTGGAAGGACACGCACATCAACATTGTCGACACGCCCGGCCACGCCGATTTCGGCGGCGAAGTAGAACGAGCGTTGAGCATGGTCGACGGCGTGGTGCTGCTGATCGACGCGCAGGAAGGTCCGATGCCGCAAACGCGCTTTGTTACCAAGAAGGCGCTGGCCCTGGGCCTCAAGCCGATCTTGGTAGTCAACAAGGTAGACAAGCCAGGTTCGCGTCCCGAATGGGTCGTCAATGCCGCTTTCGATCTATTCGACAAACTCGGCGCGACCGACGAGCAACTGGATTTTCCGGTGGTTTACGCCTCTGGCATCAATGGATGGTCGTCGATGGAAGAGGGTGCCCAGGGTGAACAGTGGGGACCCGACATGTCTGCACTCTTCAATACCATCCTCGATCACGTTCCGCACCAGCAGGGAGACCCGGCGGCACCGCTGCAGCTGCAGATTTCTGCCATCGACTTCTCAACCTTTGTGGGTCGCATCGGAGTTGGGCGCATCAGTCAGGGAACGATCAAGCCCATGATGGACGTGGTGGTCATGGAAGGTCCGGATGGCAAGATCGTCAAGGGCCGTGTCAATCAGGTGTTGACTTTTCAGGGCCTGGAGCGCGTGCAAACCACCGATGCTGGCCCCGGCGAAATTGTGTTGATCAACGGCCTGACCGAGATCGGCATTGGCGTCACCATCACTGATCCGGTCAATCCGGCGCCGCTACCCATGCTCAAGGTTGACGAGCCAACCCTGACCATGAACTTCTGTGTCAACACCAGCCCGCTGGCCGGGCGCGAAGGCAAGTACGTCACGAGTCGCCAGATCTGGGACCGCCTGCAAAAGGAACTGCAGCACAATGTGGCGCTGCGCGTCAAGGAAACTGGCGAAGAAGGCATCTTTGAAGTCATGGGCCGCGGCGAACTGCACCTTACGATTCTGCTCGAAAATATGCGCCGCGAAGGCTACGAACTGGCCGTGTCCAAGCCACGCGTGGTGTTAAAGATGGTTGATGGCGAAAAGCACGAACCCATTGAAATGGTGACTGTCGATATCGAGGAACAGCATCAGGGCGGCGTGATGCAGGCCCTTGGCGAGCGCAGGGGTGACCTGTTCAACATGGAGTCAGACGGTCGCGGACGCGTTCGCCTGGAGTACCGGATTCCGGCGCGCGGCCTGATCGGTTTCACCAACGAATTTCTGAACCTGACGCGCGGCACCGGCCTCATCTCCAACATCTTCGACAGCTACGAGGCGCACAAGGGTGACATCGGCGGGCGCAAGAACGGCGTGCTGATTTCCATGGACGCAGGAGAAATCTTCACCTACGCACTGGGCAAGCTCGATGACCGTGGACGCATGTTTGTCAAGGCCAACGACCCGGTGTACGAAGGCATGATCGTCGGCATCCATAGCCGGGAAAATGACCTGGTGGTGAACGCCACGCGCACCAAGCAACTGACCAACTTTCGGGTCAGTGGCAAGGAAGATGCAATCAAGATCACACCACCGATCGAATGCACACTTGAATACGGCGTTGAATTCATTGAAGACGACGAACTGGTTGAGATCACGCCCAAGTCGATTCGATTGCGCAAGCGCCATCTGACTGAGAACGAACGCAAGCGTGCCAACCGCGGCCCGGTGTAGAGACCGGATTGAAGCTCACTCACAACCGGGCGGTTCTGCTGATGCTGGTGGTGACCCTGATGTGGTCTATCGCCGGAGTCGTGACGCGACATCTGGAGCATGCACGCAGTTTTGAGGTGACGTTCTGGCGCAGCTTCTTTACGGTGCTGGCGCTGTTGGTGATCCTGCCGCTGTTTCAGGGGCGCGATGTGTTTCGCCGGATGCAGGGCGGCGGCTCTGCGTTATGGATCTCAGGCGTCTGCTGGTGTGGCATGTTCACCTTCTTCATGGTCGCCATCACACTGACGAGTGTTGCCAATGTATTGGTGACCATGTCAATCGGCCCTTTGCTGACCGCGTTGGCATCACGCGTCTTCATTGGTCACAGAATAGCGTTGCGCACCTGGGTCGCCATCGTTGTCGCTGGTTGCGGCATTGGCTACATGTATGGCAGTCAGATCAGTCAGGGCGTCAGCGTGGTCGGTACACTGGTGGCAATGTGTGTTCCCATTTCGGGTGCTGCCAACTGGACCGTTACACAGCACGCACACGCCCAGGGGCGTGACGTTGACCTGATACCAGCGGTCCTGATTGGCGCTGTCTTTTCCTGCATTTTGACCCTGCCGCTGGCATTTCCGTTTCAGGCATCCGGCCATGATCTGGCTTTGCTGGCCGCCCTCGGTGTTGTGCAACTGGCAATTCCTTCTGCACTTTCGGTTTTGTGCGCGCGGGTACTTAAGGCGCCTGAAGTGTCCTTGCTGGCTTTGCTGGAAGTCATATTTGGTATTCTGCTGGCTTGGCTTGGTGCTAACGAGGTGCCGGGCGCGAATGTGCTGGCCGGTGGCGCCCTGGTCATTGGCTCGCTAGTGGTCAATGAGTTAATCGGCTGGAGAATCAGAGGATGAATACAAAGACCGTGCTGCCAACAGGCAATGCAGCAGAGATTGTGACGGAAGTACATGGTCATGTGGGACTGATCACGCTCAATCGCCCGAAGGCCCTCAATGCACTCTCGCTGCCGATGATCCGCAGTCTGACAGAGTGTCTGCTGTCATGGCGCCATGCCCCGACGGTGCATGCTGTTGCGGTTCGCGGTACCGGCAAGACAGGGCCGTTTGGCGCTTTTTGTGCTGGGGGTGATATTCGTTTCTTTCATCAGACAGCGCTAGCGGGGAGCGACGAACTGGAACAGTTCTTCACAGAAGAATATGCCCTCAATCATCTGATTCATAACTACCCCAAACCCTACATCGCGTTCATGGATGGCATCGTGATGGGCGGCGGCATGGGCATCAGCCAGGGCGCCCAGATCCGTATTGTCACTGAACGAACACGCATGGCCATGCCGGAAACCAATATTGGCTTGTTCCCGGATGTAGGTGGTGGGTATTTTCTAAGCCGCTGCCCGGGCCATAGCGGTGAATGGCTGGCGCTGACCGGTGAAACAATCGGATCGAGTCAGGCGCTCGAAATGGGCTTGGCCGATACCTGCTTTGAAGCAACTCAACTGGCTTCAGCCTGGGCCGCGCTGGGCACTTCCGATTTCGATCGTGCAGGTGCGGTCGATCAGTGGCTCGCTCTGTTCTCGAGCACTGGGGCCGAGGCTCCGAGTGCCCCTGTTTCACAAATTGACCAGCACTTTGGGAAGCACACGGTAAGCGCCATCGTCCATTCGCTCGAAGCGGATGATTCGGCCTGGGCGCAGCATACGGCGCATACGCTGCGCCGTCGCTCGCCCTTGATGCTCCATGTGGTACTGGCCCAGATCAGGCGCGCCCGCCAGATGGCACTGGCCGATGACCTGCGCATGGAGCGTGACATGATTCATCACTGTTTTCACCCGCGTCATCTGAACCTCGGTGACGCCCAAAGCGAGGCCGTCGAGGGCATTCGCGCGCTGGCCGTCGACAAGGACAACACACCGCACTGGAACCCCTCACGCATCGAGCAGGTTGAGGCGAGTATGGTGACGCCCTTTTTCAGTAGTCCCTGGTCGCCAGGGGCCCACCCACTGCGCGATCTGGGCTGAACGCCTCTATCGGTTGCGCCCCTTCATGGCGCGTTCCACCTCTCGCTTGCCTTCCCGGTCCTTGATGGTGTCGCGCTTGTCGTGCTCGGCCTTGCCTTTGGCCAGGGCAATATCGCATTTGATCTTGCCGGCCTTCCAGTGCAGATTCAAGGGCACCAGCGTATAGCCTTTTTGTTCCACCTTGCCGATCAGACGCTTGATCTCTTCCTTGTGCATCAGGAGCTTCCTGGTGCGCACCTTGTCCGGACTGATGTGGGTGGAGGCGGTGCCCAAGGGGTTGATCTGCAGCCCGATGATGAACAGTTCACCATCGCGAATCACCACGTAGCCGTCGGTCAGCTGCACCTTGCCTTCGCGCAGCGACTTCACTTCCCAGCCTTCGAGGACCAGACCCGCCTCAAAGCGCTCTTCAAAGAAGTAGTTGTAGGCCGCCTTTTTGTTGTCAGCGATGCGGGCGGTGGTTTCAGGTTTCTTGGCCATGGGGTCAATGTGGGGTTGTAAGTCGTGCGTACAAGGCTTGTCTACAATCCCGCGCAGACCTCCATTCTATGAAAACCGTAACCAAGTCCGTCCTTATCTGGTACTCACCTGCAGAGATGTACGTACTAGTGACCGACGTAGACCGGTATCCCCAATTTCTGCCCTGGTGCGATCGGGCCCGAGTGGTCAATTCCGAGGCGGACGGAATGACGGCGGAGATCGGTATTTCCTTCAGTGGAATCCGTCAGACCTTCACAACCCGCAACACCCATGTGCAGGATCGTCAGGTGGCCATCAAACTGGTCAGCGGTCCGTTCTCCAAGCTCGATGGCGAGTGGAACTTTTTGCCGATCGGAGACGGCACGCAGCGCGCATGCAAGGTGGAATTGACGCTGCACTATGGCTTTGACAACGCTGCATTGAGCAAGATTGTTGGACCGGTTTTCGACAAGATTGCCAGCAGCATGGTCGATGCATTCGTGAAGCGGGCAGGGCAGGTCTATGGCGAGTAAACCGGCGCTTTGCGTCAGTGTCGTTTATTCGCCGGCGCCGCGCCAGGTGTGCGAGGTCAAGCTGTCGCTGGCACCCGGTAGCACGGTTCTGCAGGCCGTCCAGGCCAGTGGTCTGCTGAACCTGTTTGCGATGCCGGACTCTTCGCCACCTCTGATTGGCGTATGGGGGCGCAAAGCCCCAGCGCAGCAGAAGTTGCTTCAGAATGACCGCGTCGAAATCTATCGAGCGCTCGCGGTCGACCCGAAAGTGGCGCGGCGAGCACGCTTTGCAAAACAGGGAACACGCAGCGCTGGCCTCTTCGTCAAGAAACGCCTCGGTGCCAAGGCAGGCTGCTGACTCAAATGCTGGCGAACAAAATCATCAATTGCAATCCGCTTCGATGATGTCCTGAACCCGGTTCAACTCAACAGCCCGCGTGGCAGCGTCAAGAATCTCGGGCTCACCTTTTTCGTTGCTGCGGGCGATAGGGCGACCGGAGTCGAGGTTGGCTTTGATGCGCTTGGCACGGGCGCAGTTGTCAGCTTTGGAACTTGCGATTCTCTCGCCCTCGGCGCGGCGTTTGGCCAACTCAAGATCCTCGGCCTTCTTCTTCCTGTCAGTCAATTCCTTGTCGACTCCGCCGAGCCGGGGCGCACTGGCAGCACTCTGTGGCGCGGCTGCGGTGGGTAGCACGGCGGGGCGCTCCAAAATATCCTTTTCCGGAATGTCAGGCGGCGGTGCCCGGTCGCTGAATACCTTGCGCCCATCCTTGTCCAGCCATTGCCAATGGGCGGCCGCCTGCAGGCTGACCAGACAGGCCAGGGCAGCAAGAAGAATGCGCAATTTATTCATGAGTCAAGTTTAGCCTGCAGCAGAGATGTTTGCAGAAACCATCGAACGCTGCCACGTGGCTACAATCCACCATTTGGAGCTCAAGAACATGCGCCTCATCGGCAAAGCGCTCACCTTCGACGATGTTTTGTTGGTGCCAGCGTTCTCCCAGGTCCTGCCCAAGGACACCTCGCTGGCGACCCGTTTCTCCCGCAACATCGCCCTCAATTTGCCGCTGGTTTCAGCTGCCATGGATACCGTGACAGAGGCACGCCTGGCTATTGCCATCGCGCAGGAAGGTGGCATCGGTATCGTTCACAAGAATATGTCGGCGCGGGAACAGGCGGCGCAGGTGGCCAAGGTAAAACGCTATGAGTCAGGCGTCTTGCGCGATCCGGTTGTGATTACGCCACAGCACACAGTGCGCCAGGTCATGAGCTTGTCGGAACAGTTAGGGGTCTCGGGTTTCCCGGTCTGCGACGCTGGCAAGGTGGTTGGCCTGGTCACGGGGCGGGACCTGCGTTTTGAGACGCGTTTGGATCTCCCGGTCAGCCATATCATGACGGTGCGAGACAAACTCGTGACCGTACCGGACGGCACCACGCTGGATGAAGCCAAGGTGCTGTTGAACCAGTACAAGATTGAGCGCCTGTTGGTCGTCAACGACGCGTTTGAGCTCAAGGGACTGATCACTGTCAAGGACATTACCAAACAGACCAGTTTTCCCAATGCGGCGCGCGATGCGCAGGGCCAGTTGCGGGTCGGCGCAGCGGTCGGCGTGGGGGAGGGTACCGAGGAGCGGGTCGAAGCACTGGTGCGCGCAGGCGTTGATGCTATCGTGGTCGATACGGCGCACGGTCATAGCCAGGGCGTCATCGAGCGTGTGCGCTGGGTCAAGAGGAACTACCCGCAGATCGACGTCATCGGCGGCAATATTGCCACCGGTGCTGCGGCGCTGGCGCTGGCCGAGGCGGGTGCCGATGCGGTCAAGGTCGGTATTGGCCCCGGCTCCATCTGCACGACGCGCATCGTGGCGGGCGTTGGCGTGCCGCAGATCATGGCCATCGACAGCGTTGCCACGGCGCTGCGGGGCAGCGGCATTCCACTGATCGCTGACGGAGGCATTCGCTACAGCGGTGATATTTCGAAAGCATTGGCGGCCGGCGCGTCTTCAGTGATGATGGGCAGCATGTTCGCCGGTACCGAGGAGGCGCCCGGCGAAGTGATCCTGTTTCAGGGGCGCAGCTACAAGAGTTACCGTGGCATGGGCAGCATTGGCGCCATGCAGCAGGGCAGTGCGGACCGCTATTTTCAGGAATCGACCAGCGGTAACCCGAACGCGGACAAGTTGGTCCCTGAAGGCATCGAGGGGCGTGTGCCCTACAAGGGTTCCATGGTAGCCATCATCTACCAGATGGCAGGTGGCGTTCGCGCCAGCATGGGCTATTGCGGCTGTGCCACGATCGATGACTTGCAGAGCCGATCGGAATTTGTGGAAATTACTACCGCGGGCATTCGCGAGAGCCATGTGCACGACGTCCAGATTACCAAAGAAGCGCCGAACTACCGTGCCGAGTGAGCGAGCGACAGGCCTGAAATGCATCAAAAAATCCTAATCCTCGACTTTGGTTCCCAGGTCACCCAACTGATTGCCAGACGGATTCGGGAAGCCCATGTTTTTTGTGAAGTTCACCCCTGTGATGTCAGCGATGACTGGATTCGTGCCTATGCCAGCGACGGCAAACTCAGAGGTGTGATCCTCTCGGGTAGTCACGCCAGCGTCTACGAAGAAAGCACCGACAAGGCGCCGCCCGGCGTCTTTGAATTGGGTGTTCCGGTACTCGGAATTTGCTACGGCATGCAAACCATGGCGCACCAGCTCGGCGGCATCGTGCAAAGTGGCCATCAACGAGAATTTGGCCATGCTGATGTGCGGGCTCATGGGCATACGCAACTGCTCGAAGGCATTCAGGACTACGCCACACCCATGGGTCACGGCATGCTGCAGGTCTGGATGAGCCATGGTGACAAGGTGGTCGAACTACCCCATGGTTTCAAGCTGATGGCCTCGACCGACAGTTGTCCGATCGCCGGTATGGCCGATGAAGAGCGACGCTTCTATGGTGTTCAATTTCACCCGGAAGTGACTCACACCAAGCGGGGAGCTGCGATCATAGAACGCTTTGTGCTGGATATTTGCGCGGCGCGCCCCGACTGGATCATGGGGGATTACATCAGCGAGGCGGTGGAGCGAATTCGCTCTCAGGTAGGGCAGGAAGAGGTGATCCTGGGACTCTCCGGTGGTGTCGATTCATCGGTCGCAGCCGCGCTCATTCACAGGGCAATCGGCGAGCAGCTTACCTGCGTCTTTGTCGACCATGGCCTGCTGCGCCTGAATGAAGGCGACATGGTGATGGACATGTTTGTTGGCAAGCTGCATGCCAAGGTAATCCGTGTCGACGCGGCCGACCAGTTTCTCGGACATCTGGCCGGCGTCAGTGAGCCGGAGGCCAAGCGCAAGATCATTGGTCGGGAGTTTGTCGAGGTCTTCAAGACCGAGGCGAGCAAACTCAAGAGTGATCAGGCGCGTCACGTCGCCTGGCTGGCGCAGGGCACGATCTATCCCGACGTAATCGAGTCAGGTGGTGGCAAGACCAAGAAAGCGGTAGTCATCAAGAGTCACCACAACGTTGGCGGTTTGCCAGAGCAGTTGGGTCTCAAATTGCTGGAGCCCTTGCGCGAATTGTTCAAGGACGAAGTGCGCGAGCTCGGTGTTGCCCTTGGCTTGCCGCATGCCATGGTGTACCGCCATCCATTTCCTGGCCCGGGTCTGGGCGTGCGGATTCTGGGTGAAGTCAAGAAGGAATATGCCGATTTGTTGCGTCGGGCCGATGCCATTTTCATTGAAGAGTTGCGAAATTTCGTCGACCAGGAAAGCGGCAAGAACTGGTATGAACTCACCAGTCAGGCATTCACCGTGTTCCTGCCAGTCAAAAGTGTAGGTGTGATGGGCGATGGCCGAACCTACGATTACGTGGTCGCCCTGCGCGCCGTGCAGACCAGCGATTTCATGACGGCGGACTGGGCTGAACTGCCCTACGCGTTGCTCAAGAAGGTATCGAGCCGTATCATCAACGAGGTGCACGGTATCAACCGCGTGACGTATGACGTGTCGAGCAAGCCACCGGCCACCATCGAGTGGGAATAGCGGAGTCAGAAAGCCATGTATTTACCGCCCCAATTCAATTCAAAAAGCAATGCCGATGCAGCAGCGCTGATGCGCGCTTATCCGCTGGCCAGCCTGATCAGCGTTGACGAGAGCAGTCTGCCATTTGTAAGCCATGTTCCGCTGCATCTGGAACTGCAGGACGACAGGATGGTGTTGCTGGGGCACTGTGCCAAGGCCAATCCGCACTGGCGTTACTTGCAGGCACGTCCACAGGCACTGGTGACTTTCATGGGCCCTCACGCTTACTTAAGTCCTGCGGTCTATCCGGACTTGCTTCGAGTGCCCACCTGGAACTATCTCGCCGTGCACTGCAGCGTACAGGCTACGTTGATTGAAGACCCGGACCAGAAAGACCAATTGCTGAAAAAGCTGATTGCCGATCATGAACCCGCTTATGCGCAGCAATGGCGCTCTCTGGGTTCAGAATTTGCACACAAGATGCTCGCAGGCATCGTTGGTTTTGAGCTTCTCGTGACCGATCTGCAGTGCAAGCTCAAAATCAACCAGCACCGACCCGAGTCGCACTTGGCCATGAAAGCCAGGTACGCGTCGGGCAACGAGAACGAGCGCGCACTTGCCGAGTGGATTGATCGATTGGGCATGATCCCTGAGCGCTGATGGATGACGCAGGCTTCATGGCGCTGGCACTGGTGCAAGCCCGTATGGCCATGGCTGCGGGTGAGGTGCCGGTGGGCGCTGTCTTGGTTCGCGGCGGTCAAGTGATTGCCAGCGGCAGCAATGCGCCGATAGCAAGTCATGATCCCACTGCACATGCCGAGATCCAGGCACTGCGTGCCGCGGCAAACGTGCTCGGTAATTACCGTATGCTTGATTGCGAGATGTTTGTCACACTTGAGCCTTGCGCCATGTGCGTTGGTGCCATCCTGCAGGCGCGACTGAAACGTGTCGTGTTTGGTGCCAGCGACCCCAAGACGGGTGCTGCCGGCTCGGTAATTGATCTGTTCGTCAACCCGCGTCTTAACCATCAGACACTGTTGCAGGGGGGGCTACTTGAATCAGAATGTAGCGGTCTGTTACAAACTTTTTTTCAGGAACGGCGCCAGTGCGCGCGTGCCGGCAATAATCCTTAGCTTGATCTGTACACGCATGAAAAAGCGCATCTACATTTATTCACCCTCTGGCGCCGTGCGCGACAAGGCAGCTTTTCGACGCGGCGTGGCGCGGCTTCAGACGCTTGGTTATGAGGTTGAAATAGACACTGCAGCGCTGGCCAGTTATTTGCGTTTCGCCGGTGACGATGCAACGCGCCTGGCTGCCATCCATCGCGCTGTGGCCAGTGGCGCGGATGTCGCCGTGATTTCGCGCGGCGGTTATGGGCTGACGCGCATCCTCGGTGGGATCCATTACAAGAAGGTGGCCAAAGCCGTGGAGCGCGGAATGCTGTTTGTGGGGATCAGTGACTTCACCGCTTTTCAGAGCGCAGTGCTGGCCCGGACGGGCGCCGTCACCTGGGCCGGCCCGGCTTTGTGCGAAGGGTTTGGTGCGGGCGCTAAGCCCGACCTTGTGGATGGGCACGGGCAGGGTGAAGTGAAGTTGCCAGACGACATCATGGAGGCTTGTTTTGGTGATCTCACCAGCGGGCAGGGGGAGGGTGCCGGTTGGCGTCAGAACCGCGATGGCGATCCAGCTCTGACAGCCAGGCACATCAGGAAAGCAACGCTGTGGGGCGGCAATCTATCGGTGCTCACATCCCTGCTCGGGACGCCGTATTTTCCCGATGTAAAAGCAGGCGTCCTGTTCTTGGAGGACGTCGCAGAACATCCTTACCGGATCGAGCGCATGTTGACACAACTGCTTCATGCAGGCGTTTTGGCACGCCAAAAGGCCGTTGTGCTGGGGCAGTTCACCGAGTTCACCCTGGTCGGACATGATCGCGGCTACAAGCTGGCGACCGTCGTCAACTGGCTGCGCCAGCAGATCCGGGTTCCGGTTGTCACCAATTTGCCCTACGGCCACGTCGCGACCAAGGTTCTTCTGCCGGTCGGTGCTAGCGTGGACCTGATGCTCGACGGTCGGGACGCCATGCTCTTTTGGGGCCCAGCGTCATAGGGCTTGTTATGCCCTAAACTGTGCAACGGTTCAAAGAATAGAATTATCTGGAATGAGTGTTCACGCCACCGTTGTATTTACCGACCTGTTCGGCAGCACAAGTGTCTATGAAGCATTAGGCAATGCACAGGCGACTCAGGCGGTCACTCAAGTAACGAACTGGATCGCCACGACCATCGGCGCTCATGGCGGCAGGGTTGTCAAACTGTTGGGTGACGGCGTACTTGCCTTGTTTCGGAGCAACCGCTCCGCTATCAATGCAGTGGTTGAAATACAGAGAAGGCATCAGGAGCGCATGGCTCGTGTGGCAGTGGCGCACCGCTTGCCGATCCGCATTGGCGTGGCCTGTGGCGATGTCGAGATAGTGGCTGGCGACTGTTACGGCGACGCGGTCAACGTGGCTGCGCGTTTGAGCGACCTCTCGGGTGCCAACCAGATTTGGGCCAACAACGCCGCGCTTGAAGGTATCAACGAGGCCGAGGGCGTACGCTTTCGGGTATTGGGTCCCATCAACATACGCGGACGCGCCGAGCCGTGCACGGTGCACCAGGTGGACTGGGAGGATGACGCTGCATCATCCTTGCTGACCATGCAGTCAGACATGGTTCCCCTGTTTGATCCAGCAGAGGTTGACACTCTGGGCGGGGAAATCGAGTTGGTCTGGATGGATGTGAAAAAGTCCTTTCGATCCTTTGACCTGCCGATTCACATTGGGCGCCTGCGTCAGGCCGAATTTGTAGTGGATGATCCACGGGTTTCGCGGACCCATGCGCGTATCGACTGGCGCAACGGCAGCATGATTCTGGTTGACCTGAGTTCCTACGGTTGTTGGTTGCGGTTTGCAGGCGATGGCTCGGACTTGCTGCTACGGCGTGAGGAATGCGTGCTCCATGGGCAGGGCGAGGTATCACTGGGTTCATCTTTCGCCGACCTGAGTGCGCCAACGCTGCGATTCTCGGTATCCCAGCAGCCAACATGATGCGAATCTTCTAACCCTGCATATTACTTAACATAATATACATCGTATAAAGTATCCATGAGATCATTTCACCAGTTTCCCTTCGGCTGGCGGCCTCGTATGGCAGCTGCAATCAGTTCCTTGGCATCGGACCGACTGGCACCCTGCGCAAAATCAACTGCCGATAAACCTTGCTCATTTTTGAGCGCTGGATCGGCGCCGGCAGCCAACAGCAACTCAACCGCCGACGCCGTGCCATAGTGCGCCGCCATCATGAGCGGCGTCGTGCCGTTCGGCGAAGTGGCGTCAATGTAAGCATGCTCATCGAGCAGCAATTCCATCGTTGTCAGATGCCCGTTGGTTGCGGCGTAATGGAGCGCAGTCCAGCCCGGCTTGTTGACATCGCCACCAAGGGCAATCAGTCGCCGGCAAAGATCGCTCAGTCCGTTCAGCGCGGCCAGCATCAGCGGGCTCTCGTCCTGCAGAGTACGGACTTCCACATTGATCTTCGGCGCGTCGAGAAGAACCAATATGGCCTTCAAGGATGACTCGCGGACCGCGACAATCAGCCCGTGTTCGCCCGCAGGATTGACTGTATTCGGATCAAAACCGCGCCCCAGCAGCATCTTGATAGTCGCAGGATCATCCTTCTTGAGTGCGCTGAAAAAGTCGTCATAAGAGCCGGCATTACATACTGAATATCCAATAAATACAAATAGATACATGCAATATCTAAAGTAATACATGCTATTAAAAACGGGTTATTCAGGTAAGCAAAACACGCTTGAACAGGGCTTCGAAGTTGCGGCTGGTCAACTCGGCCATCTGCTCAACAGTACAACGCCTGAGCCGCGCCAGCTCAGCTGCGACATAGGGCACATAGGAAGGATTGTTGGGCTTGCCGCGGTATGGGACGGGTGCCAGATAAGGACTGTCGGTTTCGATCAGCAGTCGATCAAGCGGCACGAAAGTGGCCACATCGCGCAGATCCTGAGCATTTTTGAAGGTCAAAATACCCGAAAACGAGATATAAAACCCCATATCCAGCGCCGCCCGTGCCACGGCTGCCGTTTCGGTAAAACAATGAAACACCCCACCCGCACAGCCGGCTGAACCGTCTTCGCCCTCCTCGCGCAAGGTCGCCAGCGTGTCCGCTGAAGCCGACCGGGTATGCACCACCAGCGGCAATCCGCTCTGGCGCGCCGCCCGGATATGGGTTCGAAAACGATCCCGTTGCCAGGCCATGTCGGCCACACAGCGCTCTGCCAGGCGATAGTAGTCAAGTCCGGTTTCACCGATGCCAACGACGCGCGGGTGCAGAGCCATGCTCAGCAGATCGCCCAAGCCAGGTTCCGCGACGCCTTCGTTTTCTGGGTGCACGCCCGCAGTAGCCCAAATATTGTTGTGCTGCTGAGCCAGGCCAAGGACACTGTCAAACTCCTCCAACGTCGTGCAGATGCACAGAGCGCGGTCAACCTGGGCCAGCCGCATAGCATCAAGCAGCGCCGGCATCTGGCTTGCCAGTTCGGGAAATGTCAAATGGCAGTGGGAATCTGTGAACATGGCTGGAAACGTGACGCCAGGCCCTTGCAAGCCAGCCGCAGGATCAAATGGTTTGTGTTTGCCGATCCGATGCCAGCAGTTTGCCCAATATCGCCTCGATTTTTTGCCTCAGCGCCTGTGACTTCGGACCTTCGGGAAAGCGAATCCCAATCCCTTGCGTGCGGCTATTGGCAGCCCTCGCAGGCGTGATCCAGGCGACTTTTCCCGCCACCGGATAGCGCTCCGGATCGCCAGGCAGCGACAACAGAACATAGACATCCTCACCCAATTTGTACTCACGCACCGACGGAATGAAAATCCCGCCCTCTGCAAACAGCGGGATGAACGCCGCGTAAAGGGCAGCTGTTTCTTTGATCGCCAACTGAATGACGCTGGGGCGCGGGCTGGATAGCATCGAAGGACTTGTCGGCAGTAACTAGTATCCCGAGTTTAGGGCGTTTTGAGCCTGACTCACAAGCGCTTCCATCATCAGGCCCGCATTAAACGGATGTTCAGCCGTGCGCTTGCTGTCAGCCAGCGCCTTTGCCCAGTCCGTCAGAGACGCGATAGAGCCGCCTGCAGGCAAGTCAGCAGCATCGAAAAAGCGGGTGTCGGAACCTACCTTGAGCGCGAGCATGTCATGACAGAGCTTCTGCAGTGCACTGACCACTTGCGGCGCGGACCAATCCCTGAACGCGCCAAGATCGCCGCTGGCAATCGCCTTGGGCAACAGGATCCAGGCTTGCGCATCTGCTTTGGCCTCAAACATCTGCAATGCATCCTGCGGACGGCCGCCAGCAGCCTGCAGCATCACCCTTGCCTGCTCCTCATTCAGTCCTCTTTCCAGCAGCCAGGCTACTGAAACCTCAAGTGACGGCCAAGTCATGGCGTGTGCCAGACAACGGCTGCGAATCGTCGGCAGCAACTGGTACGCCGCGTCGCTGGCCAGCACAAACCGGACATCCCCGGCCGGCTCCTCAAGCGTCTTGAGCAGGGCGTTGGCGGCAACCACATTCATGCGCTCCGCAGGAAAAACCAGTACCGCCTTGCCGCGCCCTCTGGCGCTGGTGCGCTGCGAAAACTCGACCGCATCGCGCATCGCCTCGACGCGGATCTCCTTGCTCGCCTTGCGCTTCTTGTCATCGATGTCGGACTGCGCTGACTCGCCGAGCGGCCAGCCAAGATCCATCATCACGGTCTCAGGCATCAGCACACACAGGTCCGCATGGGTGCGGACATCGATGGCGTGGCAACTACCGCAGAGGCCGCAGGCGCCCAGCGCCGATGGCCGCTCGCAAAGCCAGGCCCGCGCCAGTGCCAGTGCCAGATCGTACTGACCCAGGCCGGAAGGCCCTGCCAACAGCCAGGCATGACCGCGCTGGGCCAGTAAAGACTTGCACTGCGCAACAATCCAGGGCGCTGCTGCGCTGTCGCTCATGCCAGCCAGCCTCTGCCCTGCACAGCCCGCAACACCTGGCGCCAGACCGCCTCGCGCGAGGCGTTCGCATCAATGCGGGCGAAGCGCCCAGCGTTGGCGTTCATGCGCTGCAAATAGCCGCCAGCAACGCGGCTGAAAAACTCAAGCGGTTGCGCTTCGAACTTGTCAGGCGCGCGGGTCAACGCCAGGCGACTGGCGGCGATGGGCGCCGGCAGGTCAAACCAGATCGTCAGGTCCGGTTGGCGAATCGCGTCACTCTGCTCGCCAGGGATCGCCTGCACCATCTGCTCCAGCACCGACAGCAGCTTCAAATCAAAGCCGCGCCCGGCGCCCTGGTAGGCAAAGCTGGCATCGGTAAAGCGGTCGCACAGCACAACGGCGCCTTGCGCCAATGCCGGTTCGATCAACTGCTTCAGGTGATCGCGCCGCGCCGCGAACACCAGCAGCGCTTCGGTCATGGCGTCCATCGCATCGTTGAGCACCAGAGAACGAAGCTTTTCCGCCAGCGGCGTACCGCCGGGCTCGCGCGACAGCGTCACCGTCCTGCCATGGGCGCGAAAGGCCTGCGCCAATGCCTCGATGTGGGTGGATTTTCCGGCACCGTCGATGCCCTCGAAACTGATGAAGAGGCCGCCTGTTGTCATATGACTTTATTCACTGCGTCAGTGCGCGCGCTGGTATTTGTTGACAGCCCGATTGTGCTCTTCCAGACTGGCACTGAATTCGCTGCTGCCGTCGCCGCGCGCCACAAAATACAGCGCTTTGCTGACTGCCGGTCGCACCGCCGCCAGCAGCGCAGGTTTGCCTGGCATGGCAATCGGTGTCGGAGGCAGGCCGGCTCGCGTGTAGGTGTTCCAGGGTGTGTCGGCTTGCAGGTCCCGCTTGCGCAGGTTGCCGTCAAAAGCGTCACCCATACCGTAAATCACGGTCGGATCGGTTTGCAGCATCATGCCGATACGCAAGCGGTTCGCAAAGACACCGGCAATCATGGGCCGGTCACTGGGGCGCCCTGTCTCCTTCTCGACGATGCTGGCCAGAATCAGCGCCTGCTCCGGCGTTTTGAGCGGCGCATCGGGCGAGCGCTGACGCCACACCGACTCCAGATTCCTGTCCATCGCGCGCAGGGCACGCTTGAGCACCGCCAGGTCGCTGCTGCCCTTGGCGTAGGTGTAGGTGTCCGGGAAAAAGCGACCTTCCGGATGCAGGCCCGGCCTTCCCAGCACCTTCATGATCATGTAGTCTGGCAGTCCTTTGGATTCGGGTTTAAGTTGCTCGGCCTTGGCCAGCGCTGTGCGAACCTGGCTGAAGGTCCAGCCCTCGACCAGCGTCACCGCGCGCAGTGCCTCTTCGCCACGCACCAGTTTTTGCAGCAGACTTCGCGGGCTTGCATCGGCCTCAAGCTCGTAGCTGCCGGCGCGGATCAGGCGTGCCTGGCCTGAGAGGCGAAACCACCAGTACAACAGTGTCGGATTCACGTCGACGCCTGACTCACTGACCAATTGCGCCACTGCGCGCACGGGTGTGCCCGGCTCGATCGACAGATCAACCGTTTCACCAGACAGGCGCAGGCTCTGGTTGACCCACCAGACGGCGGCGCCGCCGAGCAGGAGTGCCAGCGCAAGCAGCCACTTCACAACAGTAAAAAAAAGACGCACAGCCCTACAGCCTTGTATGAATTCGACGGGGGATGATAATTCACCTCATGCAAAGCAAACTCAATGGCGTGGTGCAACTGGCACACCTGGGTGTTATCCGGGCCGAGGGAATTGACGCCGCCTCCTTTCTGCATGGGCAATTGACGCAGGACATATTGCAGCTGGGCTCATCCGAGGCCAGGCTGGCTGCCTATTGCTCGGCGCAGGGCCGGATGCTGGCCAGCTTTTACGCGATCAAGCGCAGTCCGACCGAAATCCTTCTGATTTGCAGCCAGGACCTGCTGGCGACCACACTCAAGAACTTGTCGCGATTCGTCATGCGTGCCAAGGTCAAACTGAGCGACACCAGCGTCGACTATGCGATCTTTGGTCTCGCCGGCGCGGCGCTTGAAGCGGTGAGCGATGGCCCGATGCAACCCTGGGTTCGACGCGACGAAGGTGATGCCATGATCCTTGGTCTGTACCCGGCCGACGGCGTGGCCCGCGCCTTGTGGCTGGCTCCGGCGGCGAAGGACGCACCGGCTGGCCCGAGCCTGAGTCTGCAGGACTGGCTCTGGAGCGAGGTGCGCAGCGGCATTGCCATGATCAGCGAACCAGTAGCGCAGGTTTTTGTGCCGCAGATGCTCAATTACGAGTCGGTGGGTGGCGTCAATTTCAAGAAGGGCTGTTACCCGGGTCAGGAAGTGGTGGCGCGCAGCCAGTTTCGTGGCACCCTGAAGCGCCGCGCTTTTCTGGCGCATTCAGAGGCGCCCATGAAGACGGGCGACGAAGTATTTCAGGAGGCCGATCCGGACCAGCCCTGCGGCACCGTGGCGCAGGCGGCGCAGGCGCCTGGAGGGGGCTATGACGCGATCGTCTCGATGCAGCTTTCTGCCGCGCAAGCTGGCGCTCTGCACCTGGATTCAGTCAGCGGTCAGACCGTTGTCGTTAATCCGCCGCCCTACCCTTTGCTAGCCGACATCTGATCGTTCGAAGGGTCAAAGGGGGTGCACCATCTCGATGTGCACAATGCCGGCTTCCTCGAAGGACTCACCGCGTGGCACAAAACCGAGTCGCTCATAAAAACCCCGTGCGCTGCGTTGCGCGTGCAGCAGCACTTCGCGATCTCCGCGCTCCGTCGCTGCGCGCATCAAGGCCTGCAAAACCTCTCGTCCCAAATTGGAACCACGCAGCACCCGGCTGACGGCCATGCGGCCGATGCGGCCGACGCCGGGGGCGTGTTGCAGCAGGCGTCCGGTGGCTACGGCCAGGCCCATGCGGTTACGCGCCAGCGCATGGATGGCGGTCTGGTCGGCGGCGTCCCATTCCATCTCGACGGGGATGCGCTGCTCCTCTACAAACACCTCAGTGCGTAGCTGGCCTGCCTCCACGCCAAGCTGCTGCCAGCTACCGACTTCCATGCGGACCATGGGCTCGCCCGCCTCATACGCCAGCAAGATATCTTTGAACGATGCCGGCACCGGCTTGGATTTCTGCGTCGCAGGGTCGGCAAAAACGTAAACCAGTTCGCAGCGGATCAAATGCTCCTCGCCACGAAAAATGGCGCATTGGTACAGCATCGATGAAGTCCCGATGCGGGCGCACTTGATGCCAACATCGAGTTGATCGTCAAGCCTGGCTGATCCATCGTATTCCACTGTCGCCTTCTTCACGAACAGGTCACCCTCCAATGCATGCATGGTGATGTAGTAGGGTAATGCCAGTGCTCGCCAATAGTCAGCGATCGCCGTGTCAAAGTACATCAGATAGTGGGCATTGAAAACGATCTTTTGCAGATCCACTTCGGCCCAGCGCACCCGCAGGCGGTGAAAGAAGCGAAAATCGGTGCGTGTCAAATCAGTCATGGTTTTATCCTACACGCAAACTGCCATGGCACCAACATTGCTAGTCAAGTAGATTATGTCCATTCACGCCGCCCTGAACCACGTCACGCACTACAAATACGACCGGCTGGTCAATCTGGGGCCACAGGTGATCCGTTTGCGCCCGGCACCGCATTGCCGCAGCAAGATCATCTCGTATTCGCTCAAGGTGGAACCGGCGCAGCACTTCATCAACTGGCAGCAGGATCCGTTTGCCAACTACCAGGGCCGTCTGGTCTTTGAGAAGAAGACGCGCGAGTTCAAGGTCACGGTGGATCTGGTGGTGGAAATGGCGGTGTACAACCCGTTTGACTTCTTTCTGGAGCCCAGCGCCGAGAAATACCCTTTCAACTACGAAGCGCTGCTCAAGCAGGAACTGGCGCCCTACCTGGCAACCGAGCACCTGACCAAGCGCATCAAGGCCTGCCTCGCACGCATCGACCGGCGCAAGCGCCGCACCATCGATTTTCTGGTGGCGGTGAACCAGATGGTGCACAAGGACATCAGCTATTTGATCCGCATGGAGCCCGGCGTGCAGTCGCCCGACGAGACGATCAAGCTCGGTTCCGGCTCCTGCCGCGATTCGGCCTGGCTGCTGGTGCAACTGCTGCGCCACTGCGGTCTGGCGGCGCGCTTTGTGTCTGGCTACCTGATTCAGTTGAAGCCTGATGTGAAATCACTCGATGGTCCGAGCGGCACCGAAGTTGACTTCACCGACCTGCACGCCTGGTGCGAGGTCTACCTGCCCGGCGCCGGCTGGGTCGGCCTGGATGCCACCTCGGGCCTGCTGGCCGGTGAAGGGCATATTCCGCTCGCCTGCACGCCACAGCCTTCCGGCGCGGCACCGATTGAGGGCGGCATGGACAAGTGCGAGGTCACCTTTGCCCACCACATGGCCGTGACCCGTATCTACGAGTCACCCCGCGTCACGAAGCCCTATAGCGAAGAACAATGGGCCGATGTCATGGCCTTGGGCAGCGCGGTAGATGAGGAGCTCAAGAGCGGCGATGTGCGGTTGACGATGGGCGGCGAGCCCACTTTTGTGGCGGTGGATGACCGTGACGCACCAGAATGGAACACCGAGGCGCTGGGCCCCACCAAGCGCGGTTTTGCCACCGAATTGGTGCAGAAACTGCGCACCGAATATGGAAGCGGCGGCTTTCTGCACTTCGGCCAGGGCAAGTGGTATCCGGGCGAGCAGTTGCCACGTTGGGCCTTGAACATTTACTGGCGTGCCGACCACGAGGCCGTGTGGGCCAACCCGGCGCTCTTTACCGATGAACGCGCGCCGACCCATTACACCAGCGACGATGCGAAGCGATTCACGCAGACGTTGGCCGCCAAGCTCGGCGTTACCGACAAGTTCATGCAAAGCGCCTACGAAGACGTCTGGTATTACCTGTGGCGGGAGCGGCGTCTGCCAACCAACGTCGACCCATTCAATTCGAAGCTCGACGACGAGATGGAACGCGCGCGCCTGCGCCGGGTCTTTGAGCAAAAGCTCGACTCCGTCGTCGGCTATGTGTTGCCAATCAAGGTGGCGGAGAAGCCGGGCTCGGCTGGCACCGGTTGGACCACCGGATCATGGTTCCTGCGCGACGAGCGCATGTACCTGATGCCCGGCGACTCGCCCATGGGCCTGCGACTGCCGCTGGACTCGCTGCCCTGGGTCAGCGAGAGCGACTACCCGTACCTGGTGGAGCAGGACCCGAGCGCAGCGCGTGACGCACTGCCCGCGCATGACGCCTTGGCGGCGCGCTACACACCCAGCGTGCAGGCAATCGCCCCGGCCGGTGCTTCACCTTACCTGTCCGGCACCGGACCTGGCATCGAGGCAGAACGAAAATTTCAGAGCACCACCGCTTCAGGCACCGGTACGCTAGCCGCTAGCGCGCAGAGCGCTGCGCAGTTTGAGCCGGAGAACTTCGCTCGCATTCCCAAACCCCAGGAATCAGCGCACTGGATCACCCGCACCGCCCTGTGTGTGGAAGTGCGTGACCCGCGCCGCGCCAGCGGCCCCAAGGCCGAAGCGGTGGGCGAGAAGTCTGGCGTGCTCTACATCTTCATGCCGCCACTGGAAAAGCTGGAAGACTATCTGGAACTGCTCACGGCCATCGAAGCCACTGCGCAGAGCTTGGGCGTGCAGATCGTGCTCGAAGGCTACCCGCCGCCGCGCGACCCGCGCTTGAAGCTTCTGCAGGTCACACCCGACCCGGGCGTCATCGAGGTCAATATTCACGCGGTGACGAACTGGGGCGAACTCGTCCGAAACACCGAGTTTCTGTACCAGGTGGCTTTCGCGTCGCGCCTGTCTGCCGAGAAGTTCATGAAAGATGGACGCCATACCGGTACCGGCGGTGGCAACCATTTTGTGATGGGCGGAGCGACACCGGCCGACAGCCCGTTCCTGCGCAAGCCCGAGCTGCTGGCCAGCCTGCTGCTGTTCTGGCATAACCACCCGAGCCTGAGCTACCTGTTCAGCGGCATGTTCGTTGGCCCCACGAGTCAGGCACCGCGCGTTGACGAAGCGCGCAACGACCAGCTCTACGAGCTTGAAATCGCCATCGAGCAGATCTACAAGAACCGCGAACTGCACGGCAAATTTTCCGAAGGGCCGCCCCTAGGAAAATTGGCCTCCTCGGGGGGCAGCGACCCACACCAAGTGGGGGAGCGTGGGGGCCATCCCATGCCACCGTGGTTAGTGGACCGCACGCTGCGCAACATCCTGATCGATGCCACCGGCAACACGCACCGCAGCGAGTTCTCCATCGACAAGATGTACTCGCCCGACTCCGCCACCGGACGCCTCGGCCTGCTGGAGCTTCGTGCCTTCGAGATGCCACCCCACCCGCGCATGAGCGTGGTGCAGCAACTCCTGCTGCGCTCGCTGGTGGCACGTTTCTGGAAGACGCCGTACAAGGCACCGGCAACGCGCTGGGGTACCGAGTTGCATGACCGCTTCCTGTTACCAACCTTCATCCGGCTCGACTTTGACGACGTCATGGCCGAGCTGCGTGGCGCCGGCTACGCTTTCGATACGAGTTGGTTTGCGCCGCACTTCGAGTTCCGCTTCCCGATCGTCGGCACGGTCCATGCAGCCAGCATCGAGCTCACACTGCGCAATGCGCTGGAACCCTGGCACGTGATGGGCGAGGAAGGTGCGCCCGGCGGCACCGCGCGCTACGTCGACTCGTCGCTGGAGCGCATGGAAGTTCATGTGACGGGCCTGAACCAGAGCCGCTACGTGGTCACCTGCAACGGTCGCGCCCTGCCCCTGCAATCCACCGGCACTACCGGCGAGTACGCCGCCGGCGTGCGCTACAAGGCATGGAATCCGCCTTCGGCATTGCACCCGAGCATCGGCATCGACACCCCGCTGACCTTTGACATTGTCGATACCTGGATGAAGCGCTCGCTCGGCGGCTGCCAGTACCACGTGGCCCATCCGGGGGGGCTGAACCCCGATACTTTTCCGGTCAACGCTTATGAGGCGGAGAGCCGGCGTATGTCGCGCTTTGCCGCCATGGGCCACACGCCCGGCGCGTTGGTCGTGCCACCGGCCACCATCAACGTGGCGGCGAGCCGGGAGTTTCCGTTCACACTGGATTTACGGCGCGCCTAGATTCCAGGCTCAGGCTCAGGCTTAAGCCGAACTCGTAACTACCGTTTCTGCCCAGGGTCGAATGCTGACCAAAACTGATAGGCGAAATGCCAGCGCAAAACTACTGCAACAGAGGCGCTGGTGAGCTCAGACGGCTCTCCACCCAGGCGGCAACAGCGCATGGGCTGAAGGGCTTGAGGAAGTAGCTATCAGCACCGCGCCTGCGCGCCTCCACTTTGGCTAGTTGCAGTGCAGACACACTGCTATCGGCTTCAATAATTGCATATTTCCTGGATAACAGAGCAACCAGCAGGCGACGAATGTAGGGGCTGTCGTCGACGATCATGATCTTCGGAATCGGTGCCGCGTTGCCTGAAGTGACGGTCGGATGGTCCATCGGTCGGCACCACTGGATGTATTGAGCGGCAACATGCGTGTCGCGGAACTCGGCGGCGACGTTCCGAAACCCTGTTTGCATGCTCTTCAATGCAAGAAGAATGTCCGGGTCAAACTGGGCGTCTTTGCGCCCTCTATCCACCAGGCTGTGAGCGCTCGCTCGGGGTGTAGATTCGTTTGCCTTCCTTAGCCCCCCCTTGTCAAGTTCGTGCAAAGTGGTCAGAATGGGCCGCTGATTTGGACACCGGGTTTTGCGCCGCGCGTGCGGCGCTTGAATTCACAGCAGTTCATTTGGAAGGGGTTCAATGACCAAGCTTCATGTGGTAACTCATGCGCAGCACGCTGAGTCAGCGAGCAGCGACTTGCGCTCGCAGGTGCACTTTTGTGCCCAAACCGGTCAGATCTGGTTGCACGAGCACCGCATGCTGCTCATCCACGCGCAGGCGCAGGCACTGCTGCGCAAGGAATTGATTGACACGCTGGGGATGGACCGGGCGCGCGGTTTGCTGACACGCATGGGCTATGAGTCGGGCGTACGGGATGCAGAACTGGCGCGCACGCGTGCCCAGTGTCTCAGCGATCTGGAAGCCTTCATGACCGGGCCGCAACTCCATACGCTCGAAGGCATTGTCAAGGTGACACAGATCCGCCTCGAGTTGGATCGCGCTGCCGGCACTTTCTATGGCGAATTTCTGTGGGAAAACTCCTGGGAGGGACAGTGGCACCGGCACTTCTTCGGCACCCATCACGAACCGGTGTGCTGGACCCAGATCGGCTATGCCTGCGGCTACACCTCGGCCTTTATGGGGCGCCCCATTCTGTATAAGGAGGTGGAATGCGCCGGCATGGGGACCGACCATTGCCGGATCATCGGCAAGCCGATGCAAGAGTGGCAGGATGCCAGCGAGTACGCGCACTTCTTCAACCGGGAGTCGATTGCCGAGCAGCTGATCGAACTGCAGACGCAGGTGGTCGAGCTTAGAACCAGCATCGGCGACAAGGAGGGATTGCCGACGAATATGGTGGGCGACGCACCGGCATTTCGTGCCGCCTACGAACTCTTGCGACAGGCCATCAACACCCAGATTACCGTGCTGCTGCTGGGTGAGACCGGCGTTGGCAAGGAAGTTTTTGCGCGCACCCTGCACGAGCGCGGTGCGCGCGCCAAGTCCATGTTTGTCGCGATCAACTGCGCGGCCATTCCACCCGATCTGGTTGAATCCGAGTTGTTTGGTGTGGAAAAAGGCGCGTACACCGGCGCACAGGTTGCGCGCGCCGGACGATTTGAGCGAGCCGATGGTGGCACGCTGTTTCTTGATGAGATCGGGGACTTGCCGCTGGCCGCGCAGGCCAAACTGCTAAGGGTGCTGCAGGAGGGAGAAATAGAAAGGCTGGGCGGGCAAACTGTGCGCAAGGTCAATGTGCGCCTGATCGTCGCCACCAACGTCGACCTGCGCGTGCTGGTGAAGGAGGGGCGCTTTCGCTCTGACCTCTACTACCGTTTAAATGCCTACCAAATCGTCATCCCGCCTTTGCGCGAGCGCCAGGAGGATATCTCGCCGCTGGCCAAGCGATTCCTGGAAAAGTACAGTGCTATCCACGGCAAGCGGCTCAAAGGTTTTACCGACAAAGCCAAGCGTGCGCTGCTGACCTATGCGTGGCCGGGCAACATCCGCGAGTTGCAGAACATGATAGAGCGTGGCGTCATTCTGGCCCCCAGTGGCACACGGATCGAGGTGCACCATATTTTTTCGGCGTGCGAAGAGCGCGAGGCCGACGAGTTCGGGCTTGATGTTCATGGCGCCATCAACGCGCGGTCTGTTCAGACCGGCCAGGCTTTGTGCGAAGCCGTCTGCAGCGGCGAGATGACGCTCGAGCAGGTCGAGACCATGCTGCTGGAAAGTGCGGTCGACAAGGCGCGTGGCAATCTGTCCTCTGCCGCCCGCATGCTGGGTGTTACCAGGCCCCAACTGGCCTATCGCCTGCGCCGCTTGCAAGAAGACAGCGCTGGCCATGAAGAGGTGGGGTTCGCGCCACCGCTGGCACCGGCAGGCAAGGTATGACATTGCAGGCTCGGGTGCAGCGTCATTTGCAAGCGCACCATGTCGCCACGCTGGCCACCAGCGGTCCGCAGGGCGTCTGGGCGGCAGCGGTGTTTTATGTTCACGATGGCTGGGACCTGTATTTTTTGTCGGCCCCGGGCAGCAGGCACTGTCTCAACCTGACCCACAGCGCCCAGGTTGCAGTGACGATCCAGGGCGACCATGCCGACTGGCCAGGCATCCAGGGCGTGCAACTTGAGGGCGTGGTCGACCAACTGACGGGTGACGCAGAAGCGAGGGCACAACTCTTGTACGGCCAGAAATTCCCCTTGATTGGGAAGCTTGCGCAAGCCCCGGCGGTGATTGTCGAGGCCCTGGCCAAAGTGTGCTGGTATCGGGTGGCGCCGCGGCGCTTGCTCTTTATCGACAATTCACTCGGGTTTGGCCATCGTGACGAGCTTGATCTGAGCGCTCCGATTGCCAGCCTTTAGGCTGCATCCGGTAATTTTTCGGGCAACCCGATCGACTGCAAGAAAGCACGCTTCGTCCCGTCGAGCATCAGACAGGTGAGCACCCCGCTGGCGTAGGCGCCGGTATCGATGGCGATGCGGTTGTGGCGCACCTGGGGTGTTGGCGCGATCGAGTGACCATGCACGACAACGGCGCCATGGTCCAGATCAGACTCCAGAAAGCGCTTGCGAATCCACATCTGATCGTGCGCGTTCTGTTCTGCCAGTGGCACGCCCGGGCGCACGCCGGCGTGCACGAAGTGGTAGTCCTGCTCGCGGTGGTTGATGGCCAACGCCTGGAAGAAGGCCAGATGCTGCTGCGGCAGGGCCTGGGCGAAGCGCTCGCGCAGGAACTGCAGTGAGCCGTCATCGCGCGCACCGGGATCGGCTGCGACGACGCCGTAGTCGGACAGCGCGTCCAGACCATCGTAGTCAAACCAATGTCGCCCTGCCTCCATCTCACCGAGCAGATAGCGCAGGGCAAGGTCTTCATGGTTGCCTCGAAGCGTCACGACTTCGGTGCTGGCGGGCGTTGCGGCTCGCCATGACATGACCTTCTCAACGACGGCGTACGAGTCATCGCCGCGGCTCAGGTAGTCGCCCAGAAAAATGACGACAAAGCGGGCAGCCTGTCGGCCCTGGCTGTCCTGCTCGATTCCCTGCAGCAGGGTTTCGAGCAGGTCGCTGCGACCATGAATATCGCCGATGGCATAGACCACCGTGCCCGGAGGCGTTCGGCTGGGTGCGTGCGAGCCTTTCGCTTCACTTTCACACGCCAGCCAGCGCAGTGTGCTCATGCGGATTACCCGCCGGTCTGGCTGCGCTCGGGGCGCCCGCTCCAGCGTTCAAACAAAGTGTGCTCGATTCCCACCTGGTCAAGCGCCTTGCCCAGGCTCTGGTGCACGATGTCCATCACGCTCTTGGGCTTGTGATAGAACGCTGGCATCGGCGGCAGAATGATTCCGCCAATGTCGGCGACGCGTGACATCAACTCAAGGTGTCCCTTGTGCAAGGGTGTCTCCCTGACCATCAACACCAGCGGCCGACGCTCCTTGAGCGTCACGTCAGCGGCCCGGATCACCAGGTTGTAAGTGAAACTGTTGGCAATCGCCGACAGGCTCTTGACGGTGCAGGGTGCCACGATCATGCCGCGCGTGCGAAACGAGCCGCTGGCAACCGCCGCCCCAACGTCCTTGTTGCTGTAGACGACACTGGCCAGGGCCTTCACCTCTTCAATCGAGTAATCGGTCTCCAGGCCAAGATTCATACCGGCGGCCTCGCTCAGGACCAGATGGGTCTCCTGCCCCAGATCTCGCAGGATGCGCAGCAGTTCCACGCCGTAGATGACGCCGGTGGCGCCGGTGATGGCCACCACCAGGGGCAGGTTTTTTGGGTCTGTCATGTTGAAGGTGTCAGTGCGTTGTCCTGCCATTTGCTCAGGCAATGCGCAGCCAACTGGAAGATCTCATTGGCCGTAATAATACCAACCACCTGCTGGCCATGCATCACCGGGAACTGCGCTACCCTGAGTTCGCGGCCACGACGCAGGCATTCGACCATGGTGTCCTCGTCCGACACGGTCGCCGGGCTGCGCACCATGACGTCGCGCACGCGCAGGCGGTTGACGAAGAAGTTGAACTCGTCGGGGTCCTGGGTGCGCAGCACAAAGTGACCGATGCGCAGCATGTTGGCGCGCGTCACCAGGCCGCGCAATTGGCCTTGATCGACGACCGGCAGGGCATGCAGGTTATGTTCGCTCAGCAGGCGTTTGGCATCGGATGCCAGCGTGTCGCTGGTAATCGTGATGGGGTTGGCCTGCATCCAGTTACGCACCATCATTGCCATACTCCTTCTTGAGGTAGTCGTCTTTGCCAGGAGCGTAGCGACGCGGCAAGCCACCGTGGCGAGCCGCAGGCATAGATTGCCGCGCTGCGCTCGCAATGACAAGTCCAATCGCTGCCATCACGCCGCCTGCTGCGCAGCAAGAAGGCGCGCTCGCAGCGCCTTCTTGTCGACCTTGCCGGTGTCGCCCACCGTGGGCATCTGGTCAGCGAACTCAAGTCGTTCAGGCCACTTGAATTTGGCAACGTTCTTGCCGGCCAGAAAGTTCTTGATCTCGTCCAGCGTCAGTGCCTTGCCCTGGCGTAACACAACAAACGCACAGGCACGCTCGCCATATTCGGTATCAGTCATCGCGACAACCGCTACCGCCGCCACGCTCGGGTGCTCGTTCATCAGGCCTTCCACCTCGGCCGGGTAGATGTTCTGGCCGCCGCGGATGATCACGTCCTTTTGCCGGCCCAGTATCCACAAGCAGCCCTGGTCGAACTTGACCACGTCCTCGGTGGTGCACCAACCCTCGTCATCGAACACCTCGGCACTCATGACCGGGTCGCGGTAATAGCCGGCTGGCGAATGCGGGCCTCTGAACCACAGCACACCAGGCTCGTTGGGCGGCACTTCCTTCCCGTCGGGCCCGAGCAGGCGAACCTTGTTGCCCGGCAGCATCTGGCCTACCGTGAGACGGCGCAGTTCGCCCGGATCGCTCACTCGGCAGCCACTGACCGAGCCCTTGTCCTGTGTTCCCAGATCGGAGGTGATGACGGCGCCCAGTCTGGCCTCGGCTTCCTGCGCCAGCTGCGGCGAGAGGTAGCCCCCAGCCGAGCGGATGAAGCGCAGTGAGGACAGGTCGTACTGCTCGACGTTTTTCTCCAGCATGCGCACCAGGTGCGTGGGCACAACGCCAATCGCAGTCACCTTCTCGCGTTCGATGGTTTGCAGCGCAAGTTCAGGGCTAAAGTCTTCCAGCATCACGGTTTTGGCGCCGCACAGGGGCGCCGCAAAATAGGTCAGCGTGCCGGCAGCGCCGCCGGCATGCGGTGCGATGGCCATGGTGATGTCATCTGCGCCGAGCTGCCACAGGTCAATGCGACCCTTGGAGGTGCAGACACGGGGTGCCAGCGGCCACTCGACCAGCTTGGGCAGACCGGTGGTGCCCGAGGTGGTGGTGAGCAGGGCGACATCGAAGAAGGGGTCGAAGCGGCGCGCGTCCAGCGCTGCCCTGTCGATCCTGCTCAGAAAGGCCTGTGCCGTGCGAGTCAGCGACAGGGTGCCGGCCGGGGCGTCGGCTGGCACTTCGTCATCGAACAGATAGATCTTGCGCAGCGACGGAAAGCGCAACATCAGTTCGCGGTACATCGCCAGATAATCAAAGCCGCGGAAGACGGCAGGAATCACCGCCACCTCGGCCTGCGTTCTTTCCAGAATGTCTTCCAGCTCGTTTTGGCGCAGCGTGGCAAAGGCCGTCATCGAGACCAGGCCGGCGCGCTCAGCCGCCGCCCGTGCCAGAAAACCATAGACGCTGTTGGGCGCCTGGATGATGATGCGCGCGCTCTTGGGAATGCCCGCTTGCACCCAGCCGCTGGCAATGGCGTCGACCAGATCGCGTGCCTGGCGCCAGGTCACCCGGTGCTGCGAGTCGACCAGCGCCTCGCGTTCGCCGATCGTGCGCGCATTGCGATCGTAGTAGTCGTAAAAAGTCTCGTTGGTCCAGTAGCCATCGCGGACAAATTCGTCCACCATGGCCTGGGTGTAGCGCAGCACTTTCATAGGTCTGGCGCGCCTTACTTGGCGCCCTTGCCCTTGACCTCAGGGCGGGTCAGGCGGCCGATCATGCCGGCCACCGGGCTTGGGCCGCCGAAACCGTATTCGCTCCAGCGGTCCGATACTTTTTGCAGCACCGTGCGATCCATGAAAATCTCGTTGGGCTTGTCCTTCCATTCATAGGGTGTGCAGGCGTCCAGGATGATGCGGCTGGTGATGTCGCGCGCGTCGATCGGCAGGCCAGGATCCAGTGGCGTGGAGCGGCCGCGGTCGATGATCTGGGCCGAGCGCTTCGGGTCGAAGCGCGTTGCCAGCGCCCACCAGATGCGGTCCCAGTCGTCGGCTTCTATGTCGTGATCGACCGTGATGACCCCCTTGACTCCGTAGTGCCCGGTGGTGCTCGCGATCACCGCGTTGCCGACGTGATTGGAGTGCCCGGGGTACATCTGTTTGAGCGACACCACGACCCAGAAGCGGCCACAGGCCTCGGGCGGGATGTAGACGCTCTGGATGCCAGGCACTTTCATGGTCTCCAGGTCGTGCCAGAGCGTGGCAGTGCGGTTGAGCGACTGAATCATGTGAATGTCATTGATCGGCTTGCCCACCGTGGTGGCCCACATGATGGGCTTGTTGCGGTGCAGAATGCGCTTGATACGCAGCACCGGCTTCGGGTAGTCCTTGCCCTTGTTGCCGGAGTAGTAACCGGTGTACTCGCCAAACGGCCCCTCCTCCATCAACTCGTTCGGGTCAATGAAGCCCTCGGCAATGATTTCGGCATTGGCCGGCAGTGTCAGGCCGGTGAGCTCGGACTTGAACACAGGCACCGGGCGCCCACGCAGCGAGCCGGCAATGTCGTACTCGTCAACCTGCGCGCTGACCAGAGTCGAGGCCGCCAGGAACAGCACCGGGTCGCAGCCGACGACGTAGGCGGCGGGCATCAGTTCGCCGCGCTCGGCGTACTTCTTCATGTGCATGTCACCGTGCTTGCCCTTGATGATCTGCGAGCCCAGGATATTCTTGCCCAGTACCTGAGCGCGATAGGTGCCCAGATTGGTCCAGCCGGTATCGGGATCCTGGGTTACGAGGTAGCCCGACGTGACGAAGAATCGCCCGCCATCGTCCGGGTAGAACCAGGGCGATGGAAACATCTCGATATCGACTGCGTCGCCTTCGATGATGTTTTCCAGCACTGGGGGGTTCTCAACGATGGTGGGCTTGATCATCTGCTTGGTAGTCAGCTCCATCCACTTCTTGGACAACTGGCTCATCGACAGCGAGGGATCCTGCTCCAGTGCAATGGCAAGGCGCTGCGATGTGGTGAAGGCACTGGTGAAGACCGGAATATCGTAACCCTTGACGTTCTCGTACAGCAGGCCTGGGCCTTTTTGCTCTTCATTGACTTTGGAGACGTGGCAGAGCTCGAATTTCCAGTCGACTTCAGTCTTGACGCGATGCAATTGCCCGTTGGCCTCCAGTGCGGCGATAAAACTGCGCAGATCGTCAATTTGTCCTGCGTTGGTACGTGCATTCATGTTTTCTCCTGTAGATGGATAGGTTGAGGTTTGTGACTAATCGGGAAGTGAAATCGGTTCTGTCATTGCGAGCGCAGCGCGGCAATCCGGGGGTCAACTCACTCGGCGACCAGCCAGCATGCCACTCAGGATGTACTCCATGGCCGAGCCCACTGCGGTGCTGCCCTGACCCTGTGGCTTCTTGCTCCACACGGTTTCGGGTCGGGCCTGCAGGATAAAGATGTTGCCGCCCGCCGGCAGGTCCTTGTCGATGGCCCACTCAATGTCCATCGGGCAGCCGTAATGCTTTTCGATCTGCTTGCCCATCCAGGCCAGTTCGGTGATCTCGTCGTCGATCAGCGACTGCACTTTCTGGCGCTCGAAGGGGATGTCCATCAGGCGCGAAGTCTGGGTCTTGGTGTCGACCGTATAGCAGATCAGCTTTTGTGAAATGGTGCGGTCGATGATGTCAAGAGTGATCTTGTTGACGACGAAATGGTCGGGCGTGACTTCGCCAGAAACCACCGATTCGCCAAAACCGAAGTTCGAGTCGATCACGATCACCGAACGGTCTCCATTGCCCGGATGCAAAGTGAACATGACGCCGGCGGTGTAGGAGTTGGCCATCTTTTGAACGCCGACGCTGATGGCCAGTTGGTCGTCGGAAAATCCCTTGTTTGCGCGGTAGGCGATGGCGCGCGCGGTGTACAGACTCGATATGCAGCGACGCATGTGCTGCAAGACCTCATCGACCCCACGCACCCACAGGTAGGTGTCCTGCTGACCGGCAAAACTTGCCCCGGGCAAGTCTTCGGCGGTGGCGCTGGAGCGCACCGCCACCGGCGCGGCCGGCATGCAGCAGCGCAAGGAAAGTTTTCGGTAAAGCTCCGCCACCTGGTCTTCGATCTCGATGGAAAAAGACTGCGATTCAATCAAGGACCGAATCTGGGCGCTGATGCCCTCCAGGGCGTCAAGGTTCTCACAATCAATCCCGCTCAAAAGGGACTGAACCGCTGCGCTCACGCCGGACTGGTCCATAAAGTGGCGAAAGCCCTCGGTGGTGAGGGCAAAGCCCGGCGGCACGCGCACCCCTGCGTGAATCAGTTCACCCAGGGACGAGCACTTGCCTCCGACCAGCGCCACCGAGTCCTTGTGACAGTCCTCCAGCCAGCACACCAGCGGCACGAGTGCCGCTGGTGCCGTCATGAGCGCTGAGTTTTCCATTAGCGCGAAATGGTGATGACGCCGGTAGACCCATCAACCCGGATCCGCATGCCGCTGCGGATGATCTTGGTGGCCATTCCGGTACCGACCACGGCTGGCATGCCGTATTCGCGACAGACGATGGCAGCGTGGCTCATGACGCCACCGACGTCGGTCACGCAAGCGCCGATCTTGGCGAAGGCGGGCGCCCAGGAGGGTGATGTGGTAGGCGCCACCAGAATTTCGCCCTCCTGCAATTCCCCGACCTCGTTCACGGTCTTGCAGACCCGTGCGATTCCTTCCGCAATGCCCGGACTGCCCGCGAAACCTTTGAGTTCGGTGATGGTCTCGGGATCTTTGACCTCCTGCACGCTCGCCCAGTCCGCCAAAGATTTGTTGGTGACGCCCCAAAGGACGATGGTAAAGGGCTCTTGAATCACCTCCGGCGCCACGCCGATCGCTGGCGGGGCGCTCCATTCCTTGAACTTCTGCATGACGCCTTTACGCCACTCGATTTCCGGCGGCCAGGTGGTGGTGCCGCGCGGCGTCACGCCGGTGGCCCAGGCGGTCACGATGTCCCACAGCGCGGACTTGATCTCGTCGCGGCGCAGCAGCCACACGTCCTCCACCTCCTTGATGACGCCGTGCTCCTGCATTACCGCGCCGACCTCGCGCATCTTGTTCCAGAACACCGAATGGAACCAGTGTTCGACGTAGAACAGATGGTTCTCGACGTAGGGGAAGACGGTCTTGGCACAACCCAGCAGTTCATCGAACTGCTTGCGATCAGCCTCGCTCTCGATCAGGCCCCGGTATTCGGCCGTGATGCGGTCGCGCTCGGCGCGCACTTTTTCGGTCGGGCGCTCGATGTTGACGCCTTGCTTGAGCTTGCCAATATAGGTGTTGATGCCTGAGAGTGGCACATTCATCTGATCGTTCCAGGAACGATCGTGGTGGAACCAGCCGGTGCCGGTGGAGACATTGAACCAGGGCTCGCGTGACAGGTTCAGCGAGGTCAGCCATTCGACGCCCTTGGGGTTGGCCTTGAGCGCTGCTTCCACCGCCGTCCACTCGGGGCTGGAAGTTACCAGGGCGTCCACCCCAAGCTCGATCGCCTTGCGTGCCAGACCCTTGAGTTCCTCGTCGGGGCGGTACATGATGACGTCGATGCCCGAGATCATCTGCGTAACGCGCTGCGCCGGAATGCTGGGGAATTGCTTCTGGACAAAGTCAAGAAAGAAAACGTAGGCGGCATAACCCAGGTTGAGAAACTCGAAGTGGTACTGCCAGCACTTGATGCCCAAATTGATCAGGTCATCGTAATTCTTCAGCAGGTGATAGCCCTTGGATTCGCCCACCGCATCCATCACGACCGAGATGTCTTCCATGTCGGCGAGTTTGGGGATTTGCACCGCTTCGAGTTCGCGGATGGTGGCTTCCATCTTCACTTTCCACTTGGCTTCGAGCGCGTCCCAGTTCTTGTAGTAGTGGCCGGCACGCTCCATGAAGTGCGGCACACGGCTGCCAATTTCCGCTGGATCCTTGACCGGAACCGGCGAGATGTAGACGTAGCCATTGATGATGCGGTGATCGACGCCGCGCACAGGCGGCACCATGAAGATGCGGTTGTTGAACTGCGACAGCGCCAGATACCAGGCCTCATCCCAGATGGTGTCAAACGGGTACAGCGGCTCCGGGTAATGCAGGCCGTCGTAAAACCAGAAAGTCTCTTTCTCGTACTGGTTGCGCACCGGGTCGTCGGTGACGAACTGGTACTGGTAGGGATACATACGTTCCCAGCCTTCGGTGCCGGGCAGGGTCTGGGCCTTGATGTCGTGTGGAACGGGAAATTTCATTCAGGTCTCCTGTACTTGTATTTAAGTGTCATGCTTCAGCGCGGCTGCGTCTCGTGCGCCAACCGGTCAAGGCATGACCTAGCATGGCGCGTGCCAGTTGCTGCGGGTCGGTCGGTTTGGGCGAGCGCTGACGCTTTGCGCGAGAGGCATGGAGCGCGTTGTCGGGTGTCGACGCGCTCAATCGATTGCAGCAGGAAGCTTGATTAATTCGTGAAAAACCAGAGCGGGAATTGGCGCTCTTTGATCATTTCAGTAATAGGGAAAACCCGCGCCAATGGCGCTGATCAGGAAACTTGATGCTTGATCAACTGAGTTCGCTGCCCGACAGGAAGTCGTCCACATGGCGCGTTCCCTCGATCAGGGACGCCAAGCCGGCCTGTTTTTCAATAGTGCTCAGAATTTCGTCAAAGCCGTCGGGTATGTCATGGTAAATCTCCATCCAGGTATGAAATCCCGGATCGGCGTGCGCCCGGCGCGCAAGCTCGCAGCGGACCGACGTCTGATCCTGAATTTGCCTGAACATGAGCCGTACCTGCTGCAGCAACAATGGAGTCAGTTCCACTTGCACACGATAGTAAATGTAGCGATTCAACATGAGATCTGTGCAAAGTCTAATTCTTGCATGCCGATAAACCGTCCTTGCAACTCTTCTCCTTGGGATGGCGCCCGCGTGTCTGTTCGCGTCGAGCGTAATATCTCGCTATTCGTACTATGGCTCAAGCCCACTTCCGATGAACGCTGCGCTGTTTTCCACCATTCCATTGCTTATGTGCATGGGCTATTTCTTCATGGGCTCGCTGCCCTTGCTGGTTCTAAAACACGACACACCCATGGATTCGCGCTTCATTCGCGGGTTCTTCAATACCTACTATGTTGCGGTGCTCTGCACGGCCTCCATTCCGACGATCAGTTTCGCCCTGTTCGGTCAACTTGCATTCTCGGTGTGCATGGCTGCAATAGCTGCACTGGCGCTCTTCCTGCGGAAAACACTTCTCCGGCACATGGACGAATTGCGGCGTCGCATCGAAGGCGCAGACTCAAGCGCCATCATTGATTTCCGCCGTATTCATATCGTCGGCATGGCCGTCAACTTTGTTCAGTTGGCTGTCCTGGTGTGGGGACTGTTTCACTTCTTTCGATAGCCTCGCGTGCCAGTGCCCGATTCACATCGCGCGCATCGAGCCCGTACATCGCAGCGAACTCGGCGACCGTTTTGCCGCTGGCCTCGAAGGCACGGCGCAGTGCCTCCTGCCGGGCACGCTCCTGGTCGTATTCGGCAAATGCGTCCGCCAGCAGTGCGTTGGCGTCTTCGTCATTGCCATGCATGCGCGCCTGGTAGTCCTGGCGGCTCAACCCGGATGCCTCGAATGCAGTCAACACTTGTTTGCGCACTTTGGGTCGCAAGTCCTGCGCGCTGCGACTTTGCCGACGCCGAAAGAGTTCCAGCACGGCCAGATAGACGTGCTCCGGGGCGACGGCTTGCACCGGCGCGCCCTGCAGGTCGTGACGCGGCATGCCGGCGGCGACGCTCTGCAGGTAAGCGCTCGAGCGTGTATGTACGCCCAGCGCCGCTTTCAGGCTGGTGCGTTCCAGCTGATCCGGGTGCTTGGCCAATAGCTCCTGAAAGACGCCAAGCTTGAGCGGCGGGAACTCGGCGCCAAACAGTTGCGGATAAAGCTCGAACAACGTCTCTAGCACGGGCAGCACCGAGGGTCGCCGACCGAGGCGCTGATTCGCCTCCTCAGGCGACGCTGACGCAGCTGCGACCGCAACTGCTACTACGTCCGGTGCCACTACAGCTGTCTCAGCGGCCGGCAGATTTTCTGTTGGAAGGGTCATCAGGGCAGATCCAGACCCAAAAATTCGGCCAGCACCTGCGTGCTCATGGCGCCATCGCGACTCACGGTCTGACCGGTCTTCAAATTCTTGGCAACCACAAAAGGCACGGCCTCGGCGCCAAAGCTGTTCAGAAGCTGGGTATTGCTCTTGATCGCCTTCTCAATGTCTGCCGGGACGCTGCTGGAGCCCGAAATTCCACCCTTGCCTGCCAGCAGCGAGGCCTCGTGCTCGCCCATCAAAGTGCCAGGGTCAAGCGCCGTCAGCAAGGCCGCTGCCTGGGCCGAACTGATGGCGTTGATCATGCCCACCGGAATCCAGACAAACTTGATCTTGCCATGCAAGGCCCGGGAGGCCTCCCAGAGGTGGCCGCAATGCGGACATTGGGTGTCAAAAAAGACGTAGACCGTGTTGGCGCTCATCAGCGAGCCCACGGCAAAGCCTTTGGCCTGCGCCGCTACCGTAGCGACCGCGATCTCGCGCCTGGCCGGTGCAGAAGCGTTACCCGTGTCCTGTGGCGAACAGGCAGACAGCAACAGACCGAGGGTCAACAGGAAGGGGGACAGGAGACGATGGAGATTCAAGGGCTACCTCTTTGAGTGCGGTGATGGGAGGCTGACAATTTAGCGGGCTCAGGGCGCGCATCTTACCGTGGACGGCCAGGGTCTGCGAAGCGCTGGCATACTTGGGGCCAGTGAAAGACGCTATTGCCTCCCCTTCTGGTGACAAGGCCAGCGCCCTGCCCGAGCTGCAGGCGCTGGCCCGCTGCGGCGTCGCCGCCCCCGGGCATTTTGACGAGCTGCGCGCCGCGGCAAGCCATTCAGGCGCCACAGAACGCCCATTGACAGCGCTCTGGCAGCAGTTTTTTGAATCTGTGTCGGCGCCGCAGGATGGGCCTGACCTGAACCAGCGCTGCAGCACACTGCAGCGCCAGATTCGCGACAACGGAGTGACCTACAACGTCTATGCCGATGAAGGGGGTCCGCAGCGCCCGTGGTCGCTTGACCTGTTTCCACTGCTGATCGAGCCCGAAGGCTGGCAGCAGATTGAAGCCGGCATTCTGCAGCGGGTGCGCCTGCTTGAGCGCATCATGGCCGACGTTTACGGCCCCCAGCAGTTGCTGGAGCGTGGCTTGCTGCCTCCAGCGCTGGTGCATGGCCACCCCGGCTACCTGCGCGCGATGCGGGGCGTTGCGCCGGTTGGCGGCACCCATTTGCACATCGCGGCCTTTGATCTGGCGCGCGGACCCGACGGCAACTGGTGGGTCGAAGGGCAGCGCTGCCAGGCGCCCTCGGGCTTTGGCTATTTGCTGGAGAACCGGCTGGCCATTTCTGCGCAGTTTGCGCAGGCGTTTCAATCGCTGCAGGTGCAGCACCTGGCCGCTACTTACCGAGCCTTGATGGACAGCTTGAAACGTGCCAGCCCGGCGGGCGCCGACTCGCACCTGGCGCTATTGACACCCGGCCCGTACAACGAGACCTATTTTGAACACGCCTATCTGGCGCGTTACCTGGGCCTGACGCTGGTCGAGGGTTGCGACCTGATTGTGCGCGACCAGCACGTCTTTCTGAAAACACTCAAAGGGCTGGTGCCGGTTCACGGTCTGATCAAGCGTGTTGACGACGAGTACCTTGATCCACTGGAATTGCGCGCCGACTCCACCCTGGGTGTGCCGGGCCTGTTGCAGGCGATCCGCGCCGGCAACGTGCTGGTGGCCAATGCACCGGGCTCGGCGTTTCTGGAGTCGCCCGCCCTGTTGGCATTTTTGCCGGCCCTGTCGCGCCATCTGCTCAATGAGGAGTTGATGTTGCCCGCGCTGGCGACCTGGTGGTGTGGTGAGCGTTCGGCCATGGAAGAGGCCCTGCCACGACTGCGCGAGAGCGTCATCAAGCCAACTTATCCAGGCACGCCGATCCACAGCAGTTTTGAGTCGGTGCGGGGGCAAAGCCTGTCGGAGCGCGAAATCGACGAATGGGCCGGGCGCATCGTGCGCCAGAGCGAAGATCACACCGTGCAGGCTTATGTGCCGCTGTCGCAAATGCCAACCTGGCAAAGTGCCGACGGCGCAGCTGCCGGGCAATTGGCAGCGCGCTCCTTCATGCTGCGGGTGTTTGCCGTGTCCGACGGCGCGCAGTCCTGGCGCGTGCTGCCCGGCGGTCTGGCGCGCATCATGGGAGCCGACGCCACCAGCACTTCGATGCAGCGCGGTGGCAGCAGCGCCGACGTCTGGGCACTGACACGCGGTGAAGTGGACAGCACGACACTGCTGCAGCTGCAACTCACGCCTGCCGCGGTGGCCCAGCGCAGACGCATGGTGACGAGCCGGGCGGCAGAGAATCTGTATTGGCTGGGCCGCTACAGCGAACGCACGGAAAATGCCATCCGCCTGGCGCGTCTGACGCTCGAATGCCTGCAAGGCGAGGAGCAATCGTCCCAGCCCTTGCTGAACTGGCTCGGCAAAATGGCGATCTCCAACACGCTGGTGCTGCCGGGCGTGCCCTCCGTGCTGCAGGCGCGCCGGGTGTTTGAGCGTTCACTCATTTCAAGTCTGGGTAGCGTCGATGGCGCCACCAGCGTCGGCTTTTACCTGCGCGCCCTCAAGATGACGGGCTCCAAGGTCCGCGAACGTCTTTCGCAGGAGCACTGGCGCGTCATGGTGCGAGCCGAAGAAGAACTGTTTGCGCGTTTTGCGACACCCGCCAGAGCGGGTGACTACTCTTCGGTGGAAGCCCTGCAAATTCTCAAGACCACCAGCGAGCACATGGCAGCCATCACTGGCGCGCAGACCGATCACATGACACGCGACGACGGCTGGCGTTTACTCAGCATCGGACGGCACATCGAGCGCCTGGGCTTTCTGGCATCAGCCCTGCTGAGCAGTTTTCAGAGTGGCTCGGTCCACACCGGTGGCGGCTTTGAAGCGCTGGTGGCCTTGTTTGACAGCACCATCACCTTTCACGCACAGTACCAGCAAAGCCGCGATCTGGCCGCGCTGATGGACTTGCTGGTGCTCGATCGCGACAACCCGCGTTCCCTGGCATGGGTGGCGCAAACGCTGCGCGGACGACTCGCCAAACTGGCCGGCAGCGCGCCGGACCAACTTTGTGCCCTGTCGCTGCGCGTGCCAGACCCTGCCGCCTGGAGTTTGACGCAACTATGCGAGGATCCGAATTTCTTTGCCCTGACCGACCTGTTGCTGCAATGCACCGGTGCCGCATTCGAGGTCTCCAATGAAATCAGCACCACGTATTTCACGCACTCGATGGAGTCCAAGCAGAGCGTGGGCACCTGATGAAACTCAGAATCACACACCAGACGCGCTACGACTATTCTCCTGCCGTCGAGACGGCACAGCACATGGCCTACCTGCAGCCGGTCAGCAACCCGTACCAGCGCCTGCTCAGCCACGCGTTGCTGATTAGCCCGACGCCAGCTCAAATGACGCAGACGCTCGACGTCTTTGGCAACCCGCGCTGTTTCTTTTCGCTGCAAACACCGCACAGCGTGCTCGATGTGGTGGCGCACAGCGTGGTCAGTACGCAAACCCGTGCGCTGCCAGCGAGCCGCGTCACCTGGGAACAGGCGCGAGAGCAGTTTCGCTACCAGTCAGGTCTACCCTTTGATGCTGCCACCGAATTTGTCTTCGCGTCGCCCTTTTGTCCAAAGGCGCCCGAGTTCGCAGCGTATGCACGACCCAGTTTTGCAAGTGGCATCAGTGTGCTGGCAGCAGCGCAGGACTTGATGCAGCGCATTCACAGCGAATTTGTTTACGAGAGTCAGAGCACCCACATCAATACGCCGGCGCTCCAGGCCCTGGCGCAGCGCAAAGGGGTGTGCCAGGACTTCGCCCATATCATGATTGCCTGTCTGCGCAGCATGGGCTTGGCGGCGCGCTATGTCAGCGGCTATCTGCTGACCCAGGCAGCACCGGGCACCGTCAAGCTGCGCGGTAGCGATGCTTCGCATGCCTGGGTCGCAGTGTATGCCCCCGACTTGCCAGCCGGTCAGCGCTGGTGCGATTTTGACCCGACCAACAGCCGCGCCGGCTGGCACTCGCCTGGCGAGGACTATGTGACACTGGCCACCGGCCGCGACTTTTCGGATGTGTCACCGCTGCGTGGCGTCATCCATGGCGGTGCCAGCCACACGCTGACGGTCGGCGTCACGGTCGAACCTGTGCTTGACGAGATGCAATCGCAGTCGCAAACATCGTCCCAGAGCCAGACTCAAAGCCAATCACAATCACAATCCCAGACCGCAAAGGAAATCCCATGAACATTTACGCCAAACTGGCCGAACTCCAGATCACCCTGCCACCGCTTGCGGTCCCGGCTGCGGCCTACGTCCCCTTTGTCCAGACCGGAAAGCTGCTTTTCGTCAGTGGTCACATTGCCAAGAAGGACGGCAAGCCCTGGGTTGGACAGTTGGGCAAGAACCTGACAACGCAGGAGGGTCAGGCGGCAGCCCGCGCCATTGCCGTTGACCTGCTCGGCACTTTGCACGCAGCCACCGGCGACCTGAACCGCATCAAGCGCATCGTCAAGCTGATGTCGCTGGTGAATTCAACCGGCGATTTCACCGAGCAGCATCTGGTCACCAACGGTGCCAGCGAATTGCTGGGCGAGGTCTTTGGCGCAGCCGGTGCGCATGCTCGCAGTGCCTTCGGCGTCGCGCAGATTCCGCTGGGCGCCTGCGTTGAAATCGAACTGATTGCCGAGTTGGATTAGTGCGCATTCCATGAATCGTGACGCGAATAAGCGCACATACCTGTCGTGCCCAACTCGGCAACTGCCATCCCGGACCCTGCTTCTGTCATCCCGGACTTGATCCGGGATCCAGTGGTATGCCTGCTCTGGATTGCGGGTCGGAGCCCGCAATGACAACCCGTTGTCATGCCCGACTCGATCCGGCATCCATGCATTCGGGGTCATCGATTGCGGGTGCTGAAACCCCGGACTTGATCCGGGGCCGCAATGACAATGCTTGATCCGTCCTTATGGGTCAGGGTCTTGAATTCCGAAAAAGATCAATCGATCCGCACGATGGACTGCGCCTTTACTGACTGCAATTGCGCTGCAGTGACGCGCTGTGGCGCAATTTCGAACAAGGGCAGCAGCACAAAAGCTCGATCCAACATGCGCGGATGCGGCAACACCAGTGTCGGGCTGTCCATGCTGGCAGACCCGTAAATCAGCAGGTCCAGGTCCAGCGTGCGCGGTGCGTTTGGGTAGGGGCGCTCGCGCCCGGCTTGCTGTTCTATTTGCTGCATGGCCGACAGCAATGCCGGTGCGCTTAAGCGGGTTGAAACTTCGACAACGGCATTGATGTAATCCGGCCCGTCCGATGCCAACGGCGCGCTGCGGTACAGCGATGAGCGCTTCTGCAGCGCGATGCCATCAAGTGCCGCAATGTCGTCCATCGCCTTGCGCACGCCAGCCACCGGATCACCGAGGTTGGCTCCCAGTGCGACGTAGGCCGTTACGCTTTCACGCACGGATGCCCTCAAACTCCAGCGTCTGGCGTCGGCTCGTTGCCTTCGCGCGGACCGCTGCTGCGACGCCTGCGCCGGCGCTTTCTGGGCGCGTCCATGGGTTCTGCCAGCGCCTCTGGCGCCACTTCCGGTGCGCCGCCCTGCACCGCTACAGGCGCCTTGTGCACACGCGGCGCGCGCGCTGGCCGGGGTCGTTGCTGCATCTCCTCGCGAACCTGATCAACCATGTCCTGGCGCAGGTTGTCATCAGCCATACTGAACTCCTGCCACCAGTCGGCCAGCACCTCGTCAATCTCACCGGCATCGGCGCGCAAGCGCATGAAATCGAAAGCGGCGCGAAAACGCGGTTGCTCTACCAGGCCGAAGGGAGTGCTGCCAATGCGCTTCTCAAAGCGTGGCTGCAGCATCCAGATCTCGCGCATGTCGGCGGCCAGTTTGCCGCGACCTGAAACGTCACCAATGCGGGCGTTGAAAATTTCGTCAATCGCGTCCTGCAAGGCCGGGTGCGAGTGCTGGTGCTCGGTCAGGCGACGCGCCCAGCCATCGCGCACATCGGCCCACAAGGCGCAAGCCAGCAGGAAGCTTGGCGCCACCGGTTTACCCTCGCCAACGCGTCTATCCGTATCGAGCAGCGCGGCCTTGACGAACACCTGGTCGGCACGCTCCACCACCACATCCAGCAAGGGATAGATGCCGCGCGCCATGCCGAGCGCCCGGAGTTGCGCTATCGATGCCATGGCGTGGCCGGTTTGCAGCAGCTTGAGCATCTCGTCAAACAAACGGCTTTGCGGTACGTCGGCCAGCAGTTCCTGCGACCGGATCAACGGTGCTGCCGTCTTGGCTTCCAATGCAAAGCCCAGAGCACTGAGCTTGGCGGCAAAACGCACGGCGCGGATGATGCGCACCGGGTCCTCGCGGTAACGCGTGGCGGGGTCGCCGATCATGCGAATGACACGCTTCTTGGCATCCTTGATGCCGTTGTGATAATCGACCACGATCTGCGTCTCGGGATCGTAGTACATGGCGTTGATGGTGAAGTCGCGCCTCACCGCGTCTTCCTCCTGCGGCCCCCAGACGTTGTCACGCAGGACGCGCCCGGTGGAGTCCACCGCATGCTTCATGCCGGCGAGTTCACTCTTGCTGGTTTTCTCGTTGCCGGCCACCTGCTCGGCGGCCGCGTTGTCCATATAGGCGCGAAAGGTCGAGACCTCGATCACATCGTTCTCACGGCCACGGCCAAAGACCACATGCACGATGCGAAAGCGCCGCCCGATGATGAAAGCGCGTCGAAACAGGCCTTTGACCTGCTCGGGTGTGGCGTTGGTGGCGACGTCAAAATCCTTGGGCCGCAAGCCGACCATCAGGTCGCGCACGGCGCCGCCGACGATATACGCCTCAAAGCCGGAGGTTTTGAGGGTGCGCACCACGTTTTGGGCACGTTCGTCGACCAGCGTCGGGTCGATCCCGTGGTCGGCGACACCCACTTCCTCGCGCTTGCCAAACTGCTGCTTCTTGCTTTTTGCCGCTGAAGGCGATTTGCCCAGCAGCTTTTCAATAAATCTTTTAATCATTGCTACCTGAAACTAAATTGAACAGACCCGCAGCACTCTGCCTGAACTGTTGTCATCGCGAAGGCCGAAGGCCTGTGGCGATCCATGCATGGACTGCCGCGCTTCGCTCGCAGTGACGACATCACAGGCGCACGTTTTGAGGATCACCTAAAACAACTCAAGTATGCGCCATCCGCGCGCCAGCGCGATGGCACGCAGGGCCGCATCGGGGTTGGTGGCAACCGGATGCGTCACTCTTTCCATCAGCGTCAAATCGTTGATGGAGTCGGTGTAAAAAGTGCTTTCGACGTCAGCCCAACCCAATTTGCGCTCAGCCAACCACTGCTCAACCCTTGTCACCTTGCCTTCGCGCGCCGAGGGCACGCCGCGGATTTCACCGGTGATCCAGCCTGTCCCACCGGCGCTCTGGTCGCGCTCCAACTCGACGGCGATCAAGTCCGACACGCCAAACGCCTGCGCGATGGGACGGGTCACAAACTCGTTGGTCGCGGTGACGATGACGAGCTGATCACCTGCTTCCCGATGTTGACGCACCAGCGCCAGCGCCGGCGCAGTGATAGCGGGCTGAACGACGCTGCGCATGAACTCGGCATGGGCCGCGGCTGCCTTGGCGGCGCCCTGCTGCCGCAACGCCTCGGTGGCAAAACGCACATAGTCGTGAATATCGAGCGTGCCGGCCTTGTAGTGGGCAAAGAACTCGTCGTTGCGTTGATTGAAGTCAAGCGGATCGGTCCATCCTATTTTGGTGGTGAAAACACCCCAGGAATAATCCGAATCAATGGTCAGCAGCGTGTGATCCAGGTCGAACAGGGCGAGTTTCATGGCCTCAGGATTGCTCCATCATCGACTTGATCAGCGGAATGGTGATAGCCCGCTTGGTCTGCAAGGCGTATTCATCAATCAGGTCCAGCAGTTCCAGCAGGCTGCCCAGATCGCGGCTGAAGCGCGTCAGCATGAAGTCCATCACCTCGTCACCCAGGAAGACTCCCCGCGCATCGGCTGACTGGCGCAGCACCGCACGGCGCTCTGATTCATTGAGCAACTGCAACTGATAGACATTACCCCAGCCCAGGCGTGTTCGCAGATCGTCGCGCAACTTGAGTTCCAATGGCGGCACTGCACCTGCCGCCAGCACGGCGCGCTGGTGTGTCTGTGCGTTGACGAACCAGTTGAAGGCGACCTGCTGCTGCAGGGCGCTGTACAACTGCACATCATCGAATATCACCGCCGCCCAGCCCTCGTCAAATTCCGGTGGATCGAGCATGCCGGCATCGAGCCAACCGACTCTGGCACCCTGCTCGCGCAGCGTCGCTTGCACCGCCTTGAGCAGATGCGTCTTGCCACTGCCCTGCGCACCCCACAAATAGCTCGGCACCGGTGAGCGCACCGGGTTGACCGACCGAGTTGTGCCGGCCCAAAGTTCGAGGTGTCGCCACGCCGCTTCGTTGGGACCCGGGAAATAACTCGCCAGCGTGGGGCCGGTGGCCAGGCCGATGTCAAGAGCGATCTGTTTCATGCCCGGCGCTAGCCAAGATAGAGTTTGCTGGCCCGGTAATGGGCTTGCGCGCGCCGCAGTGCCACCAGCAAAACGGCACTGGAAGGCAGAGCAATCAGTACGCCAACAAAGCCGAGCAATTGTCCAAAGGCCAACAAGGCAAAAATCACCGCCAACGGATGCAGGCCGATACGTTCACCCACCAGCCGGGGAGTCAGAAAAAAACCTTCGATCAGTTGCCCCAGGCCGTACACCACGCCGACCATCAGCAGCGCCTTGGCGGCACCTGCGGTCGCGGCAAACTCCAGCAAACCTGCCAGCGTCGCCAGGATCAGACCGAGGCCGAAACCAACATAGGGCACAAACACCGCCAGGCCGGTAAAGATGCCGATCGGCAACGCCAGATCAAGACCAAAGAGCGCCAGGCCAGCGCTGTAATACACAGCCAGCACCAGCATCACCAGCAGTTGACCGCGCAGGTACTGCCCCAACACAGCGTCTGCTTCATTGGTAAAACTGTCGTAGGCCCGGCGCGCCCGTGGCGGCACCCATTCAAGCGTTCGTTCCACCAGACGGTGCCAGTCCATCAACAAATAGAACAGGGCAACCGGCACCAGTACTGCGTTGCTGAAAATGGCAAAGGCGACACTGCCGCCGAGCCGCAGCGAACTCAGAACCGAGCTCATGGTGTCTTCGGCATTTGCGCTAAGGTATTTCAATAAAAAGCCCTTGATGCTGGGCAGATCCAGAGAAATCTTGATGCCGAACTGGGCCAGAAGCGGTTTCAACCAGGCGTTGACACCGTCGAGCAGCACCGGTATCTGCTCGCGCAACTGCGGTAGTTCCTTGGCCAGAATGGGCACCATCAGCAGCAGCATCCCTAGCAAAACGATGATGAAGGCAAGTTCCACCAGCAGCACAGCAAGCACGCGTGGAAGCCGGAACTTACCGGCAGAGCCTAGGCGATCCACCAGCGGTGTCAGGGCATAAGCCAGCACCGCAGCCACGACAAAAGGCGTCAGAACCGGGGTCAGCAACCACAATACGAAGCCAATGAGCAGCGTGATCGCTGCCCAGGCCAGAACTCTTTTTTGGGGGGACGAAAATTGCATTCAGATGACCAGTGGGAAGCCTCGTAAAATGAGGGCAATTCTATAGGGACAGGGCGTTCGCCCTACCCCACCTCACCTGACCACGAACTTTACATGACAAGCGCTCTGTCCCCCACTGCCCTTTCCTACAAAGACGCGGGGGTCGATATTGACGCCGGTGACGCGCTGGTCGAGCGCATCAAGCCGCTGGCCAAAAGAACCATGCGCGAGGGCGTACTGGCCGGCATCGGCGGTTTTGGCGCGCTGTTTGAGGTGCCAAAACGCTACCGCGAGCCGGTGCTGGTGAGTGGCACCGACGGCGTGGGCACCAAGCTCAAGCTGGCCTTTGAATGGCAGATGCACGACACCGTTGGTATCGACCTGGTCGCGATGAGCGTCAACGATGTGCTGGTGCAAGGCGCTGAGCCCCTGTTCTTTCTTGACTACTTTGCCTGCGGCAAACTCGATGTTGACACCGCCGCCGCCGTGGTAGGCGGTATTGCGCGCGGTTGCGAACTCTCAGGCTGCGCCCTGATCGGCGGCGAAACCGCAGAGATGCCGGGCATGTACCCTGCGGGCGAGTACGACCTGGCGGGCTTTTGCGTGGGCGCCGTGGAGAAGTCAAAGATTCTCAGTGGCGCCGACGTCAAGCCCGGCGATCTGGTGCTGGGCCTGGCCTCCAGCGGCGTGCACTCCAACGGTTTCAGCCTGGTGCGCAAGTGCTTGGAGCGCGCTGCTGGCAAGCTGCCGGCCACGCTGGACGGCAAGCCTTTCAGGCAGGCCATCATGGAGCCGACTCGCCTGTACGTAAAGAACGTGCTGGCGGCGCTGGCACTGCACCCGATCAAGGCGCTGGCGCATATCACTGGCGGAGGCCTTCTGGAGAACATTCCGCGCGTGCTGCCCGAAGGCACGGCGGCGCATCTGGCCAAGGGCAGTTGGCCGCAGACGGAGCTGTTTGCCTGGCTGCAAGCGACCGCCGGCATTGATGACTTCGAAATGAACCGCACGTTCAACAACGGCATTGGCATGGTCGTCGTGATTGACGCTGCCCAGGGCGCAGCGTGCAGCGCCACCCTGCGTGCCGCTGGCGAACAGGTCTATCAGATTGGCGTGATTGCCGAGCGCGACAACGACGCCGCAGTCGTCGTGAGCTGATATCTCGCGAACCATCATCTTGTCATCCCGGACTCCCAGTCTGTCATCCCGGACGCC
>CAITQH010000227.1 GCA_903894475.1 uncultured beta proteobacterium | reverse complement strand
CACCGGCCGCTTGCCCGCCTGCATTCGGTTGGGTGCGGCCTGACCAGCGCGCGGCGCTGTAGAAAAGTTGGTCATGGCATTGTTCAGCACGAAACCGTCCACCATCAGGCGCGAGCCGAAATTAAGGTTGTTGGTAGTCGTCATGCTCAGCGCGTTGCCAGCGGCGTCCACGATGGCGATCTGGCTGGTGGCGTCTGCAACGTCGGATGGCGGCGCTGCCATCAGCTCCGACGCAGCCACATTGACGCTCACCACTCCGGCCTTCACGTCTTTGGTCATGCGCTCTGGACTGATCAGCTGAGTGCGTTGGCGCACATAAGCCGGTGTCAGCAGGGATGCGGTCGGCACGCGCACAAAACCGGGGTCCCCTACGTATTGCTCGCGATCAGCCTGCGCCAACCGGCCTGCCTCGGCGTAAAAGTGGACAAACTCCGGATCGTCAAAGCTGAACTTCAGACCCTGCTGGCCCGCCAGTGGGCGCGACTCAAGCATCTGCAGCATTTGCAGCATTTGCAGCACCATCACGCCACCGAAAGAGGATGGCCCCATGGCACAAACCGAATACACCAGGAAGGGCGCGCACAGCGGATCACGCTCTTCGCTGCGATAGGCTGGCAGATCGGCTTCAGTCATCAGCGTCGGGCGAAAACCACGCTGCGCAGACTCCACCAATGCGCGGCCCGCGCCGTCCTGCCACAAGGCTGCCGGGCCGCGCGCGGCGACGCGACGCAGCGTCAGGGCGTAGGCCGGATGAGCCAGAGTGGCGCCGACGGGTCGTACCTTCCCGTCAGCACCAAAGTACAGCGGCACCATGTCCGGGTGGTCTTTGGCTGCACTGGCCGACGACAACACGGTGTGCAGGTAGGCTGGCATCGGAAAACCCTTCTCGGCCAATCCGATCGCTGGCGCAAAGAGGGACTCCCAGGGCAGCTTGCCGTAGCGCTCGTGTACCTGTTTCAGCACGGCCAGCGTCCCGGGCACGCCAACCGTGCGTCCGCCGCGCTGCACATCATCGTACTTCAGCATACTGCCATCCACATCGATGTTCAGAGCCGCAGTTACGCTGGCCGGCGCGGCGGCCAGTCCGTCATAACTGGTGAGTTTGGCGCTGGCTGCATCCCAATGCATGATGAGCGAGCCGCCGCCGATGCCTGAAGATTGAGGTTCGACCAGACCGAGCACCATCTGGGCTGCAATGGCGGCGTCAATCGGGCTGCCGCCTTGCTCCAGCATCGCCAAAGCAGCCTTGGTCGCCAGCAGGTGTGCGGTCACTGCAGCCTGCCGTGCGGGCTGGCTCGCAACCGGTCGCGGCGTCCAGGCGGACGTCTGAGCCTGTTGGGCAAGGGGTATCTGGGTGGCGCAAGCGCCCAGCAGGACCAACAGCCCTGCGCTCAAGAGCAGGCGACCGGTGCCCAACACGCCACGGTTCTTCATGATGATTTCTCCGTATTTCTTGCCGGCTGGCACTCAAGTCGCATCAAACGCGGCCTGTAGCCACTCGATGCCCGTAGGCTCCACGGTCACGACGTCAAAGCGGCAGGCTGGCGGTTCACGCAGACGCATCAGATAGTGGCGCGCCGCAAAAACAATGCGCCGCTGCTTCAAGGCACTGACGCTGGCCGCAGCGCCGCCGTGGCTGACACTGCTACGCCGGCGCACCTCAACAAACACCACGGTGCCATCGACTGCGCGCATGATCAGGTCAATTTCGCCGCCGCCACGCCCTGGCGTCCGATAATTGCGCTGAAGAAGGCGCAAGCCACGCTCGCGCAGATGCGCTAACGCGGCGTCTTCTGCTGTGTCGCCGAGCTGCTTGGTGGTACCCGTGTCGGTCTTGATTTGAGGAAGAAACATTGAATTCCGCTCACGCTGTTGCTTATGCCCTGGCCCTGCGCGCCGCGTCCGAGGCGGCAGCTGGTCAGAATTATCCGCCCGGCGCCCTCTATGTAGTGGCAACACCGATAGGCAACCTGGCCGACATCACCCTGCGCGCGCTGCACCTGCTGCAAATTGCCGACACCGTGGCCTGCGAAGATACGCGCCACAGCCAGACTTTGCTGCGTGCCTATGGCATCGACAAATCTGCTGCACAACTGCTGGCATTGCACCAGCACAACGAGTCCGAAGCCGCCCAAGTCGTGATTGAAAGACTGCGTCAGGGGCAGCGCGTTGCCTACGCCAGCGACGCCGGTACGCCCGCCATCAGCGACCCCGGTGCGCGTCTGGTGGCCACCGTGCGACTGGCCGGCTTGCCGGTGATTCCGCTGCCCGGTGCCAGCAGTGT
>CAITQH010000226.1 GCA_903894475.1 uncultured beta proteobacterium | reverse complement strand
GCTGGGGCTCAGCTGCGCCCTGGCCGGCGCCTTGCTGCTGCTCTCAAGCGAGTTTGCGACGATAGCCGGTCAACCGCTGGGCAGCGCACTGGTGCTGCTGGCTGCAGCCGGTTGGGGCTATGGCACGGTGGCGCTGCGCAAATCAAACATCCAGATGCCTACACTGGCGATCACGTTCTGGATGATCAGCATGACGACCGTGGTGATGGCGGCGGGGGCGGTGGCATTTGAAAGCTCCTTGTGGCGCTGGCCCACTGCAGTTGAATGGGGAGCCATCATCTTCAACGCTGTCATCGTGTTCGGCTTCGCCCATGTTGTCTGGTTTCGCCTGGCGCGCACGCTTCCCCCGATTGCGTCGAGCCTGTCGATCATGATGATTCCCATTGTTGGCGTGTTTTCAGGGGCCTGGATGCTGGGCGAAACACCGCACTGGCAGGACTACGCCGCGATGCTGCTGATTCTGGCGGCGATGAGCACGGTGCTGTTGAAGCCTGGCGTCAAAGCACCCGAGTAGTTTTTGCTGCCGTCACCGTGGCAGGCGGACTCGGGCGAGCTCCGCAAAGTATCGTGCTCCCACTGACAGGACCCGGTCATTGAAGTCATATGCTGCGTTGTGCAGCGGCACCGCACCCGCACTGTTGCCGTCGCCATTGCCGATAAAGACAAAAGCACCCGGCACCACATTCAGAAAGGCGCCAAAGTCTTCCGAGACCATCATGGGCGCCACGTCGGAATCGACCCTGTCCTTTCCCACAACCGCGGTGGCCGCCTTTAACGCGACTTCAACACAGTTGGGCCAGTTCACGGTCGGTGCAAATTCGTGTGTGTACTCGACCTCGCAGACGGCACCATGGGCGGCACAAATGCCGGCGCAGATCTCGCGCATGCGCCGCTCCAGCAGTGATTGAACTTCCGGCGCGTAGCTGCGCGTGTCGCCTTTGATGGTGACGTGGGTCGGCAGGGCGTTGCGAAGGCCATCGGTAATGAACTCGGTGCAGGAAAGCACGGCAGACTGACCGGGATCGACGGAGCGTGAAACAATGCTCTGAAGCGCTACCACGATTTGTGCGCCAAGCAGCAGCGGGTCGATGGCCATGTGCGGCCTTGCCGCATGACCACCACGCCCGGTAATCCGGATCACGAAGTTGTCTTCGCTGGCCATGATCCCGCCACTGCGCATGGCAATCTGGCCCGCCGGCATGCCAGGCATATTGTGGACGCCATAGATTTCGTCCACGGGAAAACGTTCAAACAGGCCATCCTTCATCATGGCGATGGCGCCCCTGCCATGTTCCTCGGCCGGCTGAAAAATGAAGCGGGCGGTGCCGTTGAAGTCGCGCCTTTCAAGCAGCAAACGAGCCGCTCCAAGAAGCATCGTCATGTGACCATCGTGTCCACAGGCGTGCATGCAACCAGGGGTTTGGGATTGGTAGGCGCGACCCTCCGCGGCTTCGCTGATGGCCAGGGCGTCCATGTCTGCGCGCAGGCCGATGATGCCCTTGCCATCGCCGAGCTTCAGACTGGCGACGACGCCGGTTCCACCGACGCCACGGTGCACTTGCAGGCCCATCGCGCCCAGGATCGTTGCGATGTAATCGGCGGTCTTGTTTTCATTGAACCCGGTCTCCGGGTTGCGGTGCAAGTGGTGTCGCCACCGGGTCAGTTGTTCGTCAAATTCGCTAGTGATCACTGGATTGCCTCGGCCTTTTTGTGCAGCGGTCATTATCCCGTGCGCAGATGCGCCGTGCATCGTCAGCCCTT
>CAITQH010000225.1 GCA_903894475.1 uncultured beta proteobacterium | reverse complement strand
GATCCAAGTTGCCTCAACGCCCTGATCGTGTTGAGCCACGCGCAAAGAAGCGCCGTCCCAAGCCACTGCCACTCCTGACCGTTCCTCGCCCAGTTGCGCGTGAACAAATCAGGGCTCAGCGGCTTAAAGTAGTGCCATGAGGATCTGACCCCAACTCACCGCCGGTGATCTGACCCCAACTTTTCCGACCGGTGATCTGACCCCGATTTTGTCGGTTGATCCGACCCCAACTTTTCCGGACGCATGGTTCCGGCCACCAGGTCGAAGCGGAACAGGCGGCACTCGATCGGACCGTTCCACAGCGGCACGCGGCGCGATTCCTTCAGGCGCATCTTGCCGGGCAGTTTGAGATCGGGTGAGAGCACCCAGGCGCTCCAGCCGGCGTAATTCTTCTTCCAGTGGGAGCTGAGCTGGTTGAAGAACTCACCGCCATCGGGCAGTTGTGCCTGCTCGCGTCCAGCACGGTGACTGACCCCAGCCACACCGGCCACTTCAATGCGCTCGCCATAGGGCGGGTTGAGCAGCAGGATGCCAGTGGTCGGGCACGGTGGCATGCGCTGCAAGGCGTCGCCTCCACGAAACTCGATCACATCGGCCACGCCGGCGCGCTCGGCGTTTCGCTGGGCAAAATCGACCATCCGGTGTGCCACATCGCTGCCAAAAATCAGGGCCGGCTGACCCGGCTCCGGCATCACTTGGGCGGCGCGGGCTTCGCTCTTGATGGCATCCCAGACGTGCGCCTGGTAGGGCAGGTATTTCTCGAACGCAAACGCCCGCAAGCTGCCCGGCGCGATGTTGCAGGCCATTTGCGCCGCCTCAATGGCAATCGTGCCGCTGCCGCAGCAGGGGTCGTAGAGCGGCTGCAGGTCGCCGTCACCGTCCATCCATCCGCTGGCAGCGAGCATGGCGGCGGCCAGCGTTTCCTTCAGCGGCGCCTCACCCTTGTCCTGACGCCAGCCGCGCTTGAAGAGTGGTTCGCCCGAAGTGTCGATGTAGAGCGAGCAACTGTCGGTCGTGAGGTGCGAGTAGATACGCACATCGGGCCACTGCGTGTTGACATCCGGGCGCACGCCACCGGCCTTGACGCGAAAGCGATCACAGAGGGCATCCTTGATTTTGAGGGCGGCAAAGTTCAGCGAAGTGAGCGGGCTGTGCTGCGCAGTCACTTCGACCTTGATGCTCTGGCGCGGCGTAAACCAGGCCTCCCACGCCACTTCGCTGGCGGCGCGGTACAAATCCTGTTCGTTGCGGTACTCGGTGTAGGACAACAGCACCAGCACGCGCTGCGCCAGGCGGCTGTGCAGGTTGAGCAGCAGCACATCGCGCCAGGAACTGCGCAGCGCAACGCCGCCACGCTGCTTCAGGACCTCTGCCACGGGCAGCCCGGTGATGCGCTGCACTTCTGGCGCCAGGTAGTCCTCGATGCCAGCGGCGCAGGGGAGGAAGAGTTGGAGTGTGTTCATGGAGTATTTCCCCCCTGTTGAGTACTTCCCCCCTTATCCCCCCCGCCCCCGGTTATTGGGGTCAGACACCAATAACCGACAAGGGGAGCCAACAGCCGTATTTGGTTACGTGTGGAACAAGGGAAGTACACGCTCTCAGTTGCGCTGAAAGGAACTGTCAACAAGAACGGGACCCATGAAGTGCCGATCCGCGCACGAGATTCAAAGGTGAAAAATTTTCGAGATGAACGTGATAACTTTAAAGACGCGGCCACATTTGGCTCCTCTCTTCCGCCCGGCGGGGCGGGAGAGAGGCGGGGGAGAGTGAGTGGGGGAAAAAAGGAAACTTGACCGGGCTTCATAAAGCCTTCCTCAACGAGGCAGGCGCAATCCTCAACCCTTCCCGGTATTTGGCGACGGTGCGCCGGGCGCAATCAATGCCCTGCTCCTTGAGCATTTCCGAAAGCTGGTTGTCACTGAGCGGTTTCTTCAGATTTTCAGCGCTGATGAACTGCTTGATAAGGGCTCGCACCGCCGTGCTCGACGCGTTGCCGCCCGAGTCGGTGCCCAGGCCGGAGCCGAAAAAGTACTTCAGCTCGAACGTTCCAAACGGTGTTGCCATGTACTTGGCCGTGGTGACGCGGCTGATGGTGGACTCGTGCAGGCCGAGTTCATCGGCGATCTCGCGCAGCACCAGCGGACGCATCGCCAGTTCACCATGCGTGAAGAAACTTTTTTGCCGCTCGACGATGGCCGAACTGACGCGCAGAATCGTGTCAAAACGCTGCTGGATGTTCTTGATGAACCAGCGTGCCTCCTGCAGCCGCTGCTGCAAGGCCGCGTAGCTGGAGGCATCACTGCCGCCGCCCCTGTGCTGCTTGAGGGCATTGGCATAGATGTCGTGCACGCGAAGGCGCGGCATGACATCGGGGTTGAGCCGGGCTTGAAATCGAGCCTGTGCCCCCTTGCCAACCCGAACCACCAGCACATCGGGCACCACAATATTG
>CAITQH010000224.1 GCA_903894475.1 uncultured beta proteobacterium | reverse complement strand
GTTGATGCCTTCCTGCAGGATCTGACCGGCCTTGTCTTCGCGGTAGTACATGACCTGGTCCTTGTCGACCGGCGTGTACTGCTGGCCCTGCGGGTTGTAAATACCGATCTGGCGGAACAGGCCCTCCATGCCAAAGGTGCGCGCCTCGTCCACCAGAATTGGCACGACACGCGGCCCCAGCGCCTTGTCACGCAACAGGGCGGTGAGAAAACGCACATAAGCCTGCGTCGTCGAGATCTCGCGACCTTGCGCCGTGGGCTCGATGACCGACTTGAATATCTCGAGCGCCGGCACCGTGAACTGCTCATCGGCCTTGGTGCGGCGGTGCGGCAGGTAACCGCCGAGCGCTTGACGGCGCTCATGCAGGTAGCGCATCTCGGGCGTGTCGTCGGCTGGCTTGTAAAACGGAATGTCGGCGATCTGGCTGTCGGGCACCGGAATGTTGAAGCGGTCGCGGAATATCTTGATGTCTTCGTCGGTCAGCTTCTTGGTCTGGTGCACATTGTTCTTGCCCTCACCACTCTTGCCCATGCCAAAACCCTTGACGGTCTTGATCAGCAGCACGGTGGGTTGGCCGACATGCTTGACCGCAGCGTGGTAGGCAGCGTAAACCTTTTGCGGGTCGTGGCCGCCGCGGCGCAGAGCCCAGATGTCGTCGTCGCTCATCTTGGCCACCATCTCCGCTGTCTTGGGATCGCGGCCAAAGAAATGCTGTCGGACGTAAGCACCGTCGTTGGCTTTGAAGGACTGGTAGTCGCCATCCAGCGTGTCCATCATCAGTTTGCGCAGAGCGCCTTCCTTGTCACGCGCCAGCAGGGGATCCCACTCGCTGCCCCACAGGAGCTTGATTACATTCCATCCCGCACCGCGGAACTCGCCCTCAAGTTCCTGCACGATCTTGCCATTGCCGCGCACCGGGCCATCCAGCCTTTGCAGATTGCAGTTAATGACAAAAATCAGGTTATCCAGATTCTCTCGCGCCGCCAGACCGATGGCACCGCGACTCTCGACTTCGTCCATCTCGCCATCGCCACAAAAGACCCAGACTTTTCGGTTGGCGGTATCGGCAATGCCGCGTGCCTGCAGGTACTTCAGGAAACGTGCCTGATAGATTGCCATCAGAGGCCCGAGCCCCATCGAGACGGTCGGGAACTGCCAGAACTCCGGCATCAGTTTGGGGTGCGGATAGCTCGACAGGCCCTTGCCACCCACCTCCTGACGGAAATTGAGCAACTGCTCTTCGCTCAAGCGCCCTTCCATGTAGGCGCGGGCATAGACGCCGGGCGCCACATGGCCCTGGATGTAGAGGCAGTCGCCACCATGGTTCTCGCTCTCGGCGTGCCAGAAATGGTTGAAACCGGCGCCAAACATGTGCGCCAACGAGGCGAAGGAACCGATGTGGCCACCCAGGTCGCCGCCATCCACCGGGTGATGGCGATTGGCCTTGACCACCATCGCCATCGCATTCCAGCGCATGTAGGCACGCAGGCGCTCCTCGATTTCGATATTGCCCGGGCAGCGCTCTTCCTGATCGGTGGCGATGGTGTTGACATAAGCCGTGTTGGCAGAAAACGGCAGGTCAATACTGCTTTGACGCGCATGATCAAGCAGTTGTTCAAGCAGAAAGTGAGCGCGCTCTGGCCCCTCGCTCTGAATGACGGCTGAAAGCGCATCCATCCACTCGCGTGTTTCCTGATGATCCGCGTCACGCGCGGCTGAACCAACCGAATTCTCGGGAACTGCTGACATGCTTGTCTCCTGTGTATTGGCGTAATTTAGTGCAGTTCGCAGATTCTCTCACAGTTTTTAAAATATTTCAAATGGCGCAATCATCTTTTGTTATATGAAATACGTTGGGCTGCTTTATTTCAGATTCGACCCGACGCAGGGCCCTCTCACCTACACTTGATACCATGCCACTGCCCGGTCCTATCGCCTTGCCAAGCTCAATGATGCTGCCACTGCTGGCGCGCTGGAAGCGCTGGTGGCGGCGCCAGACACCGCAGCGACAGGACCGCTTTGCCATGTTGGCGCCGCTGGCAGCTGTCCTGTTGTTTCTGGCCGCCGTCGTGACTGCCTTTGGCTATTTGCGGCTGGAAGAAATTGACCGGGAGCAGGAGGCTGTCAAGCGCGATGTGGAATACACACAGCAGCGCCTACGGCTGAGGCTGCTGGAGCGCCAGGAGCAACTGATGCGCATCGGCCGGGAACTGGCGAACCGGGAGATTGATGCGGACGATTTCCAGACTCGCGCGGAAACCCTGATCAGCCGCTATCCTGAATTGCAAAGTCTGAGCTGGATTGATGAGCGACGCCGCATCAAGTCCATCGTCGATACCGGCAACCTCACTATCAGCCAGTTGCGCACCATCGGCAGTGTTTTCAATATGGGTGAAACCGAGAGCGCATTCAGCCTGGCGCGTGACCTGCAACAGCCGATTTACGCCCAGCGTTCGGCAAGCCCCGACGGCTCGGCCACATTGCAATTGCACATCCCCCTGAACGAAGGCGCCCGGTTTTCCGGGGTGGTGCTGGCCGAGTACTCGGTCGATGCCTTGTTTCGCTATGGCGTACCGGCTGAAGTGACAGCACGCTACGCCGTCTCGCTGCACGATGCCAGAGGCGGCTTGTTGGCCGGCACGACGATTCCGGCACGCAACCCGGCAACCCGCTTGCTGCCGTTGGACAGCCCGGTGAACGCCTACGAAGTCCCGGTCTCTCCGGTTGGCAACGGCTTGATGATTCGCGGCGAAGCCTATCGAACGTCGCTCGGTGTCATCGGCAGTGGCCTGTTCTGGCTGGTGACGGCTCTGAGCGCGATGACGGCGTGGATGCTGATCGCCAACTGGCGCCACACACGCCGACGCATGCAGGCGCAGCAAGCCCTGGTGTCGGAAACGGTGTTCCGCCGCGCCATGGAAAATTCCATGCTCACGGGCATGCGAGCGCTCGATTTGCAAGGGCGGATTACCTACGTCAACGCCGCATTTTGCAAGATGACGGGCTGGAGCGAGTCGGATCTGGTGGGCCGCACGGCACCGTTTCCGTACTGGCCAGAGGCCGATCGCGACTCCCTGAACTCGCGCCTGGAAGAAGAACTGGCAGGCAAGATTTTGCCCAGCGGCGTGCAGTTCCGCGTCAAGCGCAAGGACGGCACGCTGTTTGACGCCCGGCTTTACGTCTCGCCCCTGATTGACGCCCACGGTGTGCAGAGTGGTTGGATGACATCGATGACGGACATCACCGAGCCGAACCGGATTCGGGATCAGTTATCTGCTTCGCACGAACGCTTCACCACGGTGCTTGAAGCGCTGGATGCATCGATTTCAGTAGCACCCTTGGGCAGCGACGAACTGTTGTTTGCAAACAAGCTGTACCGCCTCTGGTTCGGCACCCAGGCCGGCGGGCACTTGCAACTGGTGGCCGAGGCCGGCGTACCAGCAACACCGCCGTCTGACGAAACGCTGGACGATGTCGACGCTTTTGCCGGTCTGCCGACCAATTCGCTGCCCGACAGCGAAGCCGAGAGTTCCGAAATCTACCTCGATGCGCTTGGAAAATGGCTGGAAGTGCGCACGCGTTACCTGAGCTGGGTCGATGGCCGGTTGGCGCAGATGGTGATTGCCACTGACATCACGGCACGCCGCATCGCCGAGGCACAGTCCGCTGCCCAGACCGAGCGCGCCCAGAACGCCAGTCGCCTGATCACCATGGGTGAAATGGCTTCCAGCGTGGCGCACGAGCTCAATCAACCCCTGACCGCCATCAACAACTATTGCAACGGCATGGTCTCGCGCATCAAGAGCGGGCATATCAGCGACGAGGACCTGCTTGGCGCACTGGAGAAGACCGCCCGGCAGGCACAACGCGCGGGCCAGATCATTCAGCGCATCCGTTCCTTCGTCAAACGCAGCGAGCCGAACCGTACGCTGTCTGAAGTTTCCGCCATGGTCGAGGAAGCACTTGAACTTGCCGAAATCGAGATGCGCCGGCGCAACGTCCGCCTGACGCATTACCTGGCGCCGCGTCTGCCGCCTCTGCTGGTGGACCCGATCCTGATCGAACAGGTGCTGGTGAACCTGTTGAAGAACGCAGCCGATTCGATTGACTCGGCGCAGCGCCCCACGGCTGAGCGCAGTGTCAAATTGCGCGTGGTGCCGAATCAGGTCGATGACAAACCGGTGATCGAATTCACGGTCGTTGACTCCGGCCATGGCCTCTCGCCCGAGGTCATGCAGCGGCTCTACGAGTCCTTTTATTCAACCAAGTCGGACGGCATGGGCATCGGCTTGAGCCTGTGCCGCTCAATCGTAGAATCGCATTTGGGCCGAATGAAAGCCGAGAACATCTACAATGGCACCGAAGTCAAAGGGTGCTCTTTTTCATTCTGGATTCCGGCGACGGAGCCACGCTCATCAGCGGCACCGCTGGCGCTCAGATAAACCAAGGACTCCGGGGTCAATCCGGGATAAAGCATGAGTTTGATACCGAAAAAAGGCACGATTTACGTCGTTGACGACGACGAGGCTGTGCGCGATTCGCTTCAGTGGCTGTTAGAAGGCAAGGAATACCGCGTACGCTGCTTCGACTCTGCCGAGTCTTTTCTCAGTCGCTACGATGCGCGTGAAGTGGCCTGTCTGATCGTCGATATCCGCATGGGTGGCATGACCGGTCTGGAATTGCAGAATCGCCTGATCGAAGCCCGTTCGCCACTGCCGATTGTCTTCATCACAGGGCACGGCGACGTGCCGATGGCGGTCGATACCATGAAGAAGGGCGCAATGGACTTCATCCAGAAGCCCTTCAAGGAGGACCAGTTGGTGACCCTGGTGGAGCGCATGCTCGACCAGGCCAAGGATGCCTTTGCCGAACACCAGTGCGCGGCCAACCGCGGCGCGCTGATGGCGCGATTGACATTGCGCGAAGCCCAGGTGCTTGAGCGCATCGTTGCCGGGCGCCTGAACAAGCAGATTGCAGACGACCTGGGCATCAGCATCAAGACAGTGGAAGCGCACCGCGCCAACATCATGGAAAAACTCAACGCCAATACCGTCGCCGATCTCCTGAAAATTGCTTTGGGACAGGCTGCTGGCAAAGCCTGAAAAGGCCTTGCCGTTCATTGCGAGTTCCCTCTTTCAGGCGACCGAAAGTGCATACTGGCCATGAACCCCGCTGCGTCACTGCGAGCGAAGCGCGGCAGTCCATGCACGGAATGCCACAGGCCTTCGGCCGTCGCAATGACGCTGTTGTTGATCTTCCAGATATACCGATACAAGCAAAGATATGACGAACACACAACACCAGCGTGGCCAGATCATTGACGGAGTCGCCCTCTCCGCCCAGTTGCGCCGTGAAGTTGCGGCGCGCGTGCAGGCTCTGAAAGTCCGCGGTCGCAGCGCCGGTCTGGCGGTGATCCTGGTCGGCGACGATCCGGCCAGCGACGTCTATGTGCGCAACAAGGTCAAGGCTTGCGCGGATACCGGCGTCAACTCTGTCTTCGAGAAATACGAGGCCACACTGCCTGAGGCCGAGTTGCTCTCGCGCATCGCCGCGCTCAACGCAGATCCGTCGGTGCACGGCATTCTGGTGCAAATGCCGCTGCCCAAACACATCAACCCGCACAAGGTGATTGAAGCCATTGCCACCAGCAAGGATGTGGACGGCTATGCCACCCTGTCGGCTGGCGAATTGATGACCGGCGCGCCCGGCTTTCGGCCCTGCACGCCCTACGGCTGCATGAAATTGATAGAGAGCACTGGCGTCGATTTGCGTGGCAAGCATGCCGTCGTGATCGGTCGCAGCAACACCGTGGGCAAACCGATGGCGCTGCTGCTGCTGCAAGCCAACGCCACCGTCACGGTTTGTCACAGTGCCACCGCCGACATCGGACAGCACACGCGGCAAGCCGATGTCGTTGTCGCCGCTGTGGGAAAGCGCAACGTGCTGACGGCCGACATGGTCAAGCCAGGTGCGATCGTGATTGACGTTGGCATGAACCGCAACCCGGAAGGCAAACTGTGCGGCGACGTGGACTTTGCCGGCGTCCGGGAAGTGGCGAGTTTCATCACACCGGTGCCCGGCGGCGTGGGCCCGATGACCATCACCATGCTGCTGGTCAACACCCTTGAAGCAGCGGAGCGGGCTGCATGAATAACCCCCTGCTCTCCTTTGATGATCTGCCGCTGTTTGATCAGGTCCGCCCTGAGCACGTGGCGCCGGCCATCGAGCACTTGCTGGCGCAGGCCGACGGCGCGCTGCAAACGGTGACCACCCCCGGCTTTGCCGCAGAGTGGAACGCCATCGCCGGCGTGCTGGACGTTGCAGTTGAGAAACTGAGCCGTGCCTGGGGCGCAGTGAACCACCTCAAGAGCGTTGCCGATGCGCCCGACCTGCGCGCCGCCTACAACCTGGTCTTGCCCAAAGTCACCGAGTTCTTCACGCGCCTGGGCTCGGACCAGCGCCTCTATGCCAAGTACAAACAGATTGAACCGGGCACGCTGACGACCGAACAGCACCAGGCGCATAAGAATGCGCTGCGCAACTTTGTGCTCGGTGGGGCGGAGTTGGTGGGAGCCGAGCGCGAGCGTTTTGCTGCGATCCAGGAGCGCCTGGCCGAGTTGAGCCAGAAGTTCAGCGAAAACGCGCTCGACGCCACCGATGCCTTCGCCTATTACGCCGATGCCGCCGAGCTCGACGGCGTGCCGGATGACGTCAAACAGGCTGCGCTGGCACTGGCCAAGGGCGAGGGCAAGGAAGGCTTCAAGCTGACACTGAAGATGCCCTGCTATCTGCCTGTGATGCAGTTTGCCAGTAGCAGTGCGCTGCGCCAGAAACTGTACCGCGCTTATGTGACCCGAGCTTCCGACCAGACCGAGATCGAGCCGGAAAAATTCGACAACTCTTCCCTGATTGGCGAGATTCTGAGCCTGCGACGCGAAGAAGCCACTTTGTTGGGTTACAACAACTACGGTGAACTCTCGCTGGTTCCCAAGATGGCAGAGTCACCCCAGCAGGTCATTACGTTCCTGCGCGATCTGGCGCGCCGCGCACGTGCCTTCGCCGAACAGGACGTGGCTGACATGCGCGACCATGGCGCACAGCATCTGCAGTTGAGCGACCCGCAGCCCTGGGACTGGCCCTTTATCGGCGAAAAGCTGAAAGAAGCGCGCTACGCCTTCAGCGAGCAGGAGATCAAGCAGTACTTTGCGGCACCCAAGGTACTGGCCGGATTGTTCAAGATCGTCGAAACCCTGTTTGATGTCAGCATCCGCCAGGACCAGGCACCGGTCTGGAATGGAGGCGTCGGGTTTTACCGAATCGAGCGTGCCGGCACTCTGGTCGGCCAGTTTTACCTGGACCCCGCTGCGCGCACGGGCAAGCGCGGGGGCGCATGGATGGATGACGTGCGCACACGCTGGCTGCGCCCCGACACAGGCCAATTGCAGACGCCGGTAGCCCACCTGGTCTGCAACTTTGCCGACGCCGTGGGTGACAAACCCGCACTGCTGACGCATGACGATGTCACCACCCTGTTTCACGAATTTGGACATGGCTTGCACCACCTTTTGACGCAGGTCGAGGAACTTGACGTCTCAGGCATCAGCGGCGTCGAATGGGACGCCGTCGAGCTGCCGAGCCAGTTCATGGAGAACTTCTGCTGGGAGTGGGATGTGCTGCGCCACATGACCGCCCACGTCGATAGCGGCCTGCCTTTGCCGCGTGAACTGTTCGACAAGATGCTCGCCGCCAAAAACTTCCAGAGCGGCCTGCAAACCCTCAGGCAGATCGAGTTCGCCCTGTTTGACATGTTGCTGCATACCTCGCATGATCCGGCCACCGACCTGATGACCCTGCTGCGGCAAGTTCGCGCTGAAGTGGCGGTACTGCAATCGCCGCAGTGGAGCCGCACAGCCCACACCTTCAGCCATATTTTTGGCGGTGGCTATGCAGCAGGTTATTACAGTTACAAGTGGGCCGAGGTCCTGAGTGCCGACGCCTACGCAGCTTTTGAAGAAAGTAGGGGCGAAAGCGGTGTACCGAATATTGAAACTGGTAGAAAATTCCGTCAAACTATTCTGGAAGTCGGAGGCAGTCGGGCGGCCATGGATTCATTCAAGGCTTTTCGCGGACGCGAGCCTCAACTCGACGCCTTGCTACGACATCAGGGCATGAGCACGAAGAAATGAAGAGGTCGATTTTGAAAATCAGAAATCAATCCTGCAAGCCACGCATGCGAACCCTCAGCCCATCCCTTTGTGGCACGCTCTGCGCTGCTGCTTTGCTGCTGGCAGGCGCCGCGCAGGCGCAGACGATTTACCGTGTGGTCAGCGCTGATGGGCGTGTCACCTTCTCGGACAAGCTACCGGCGGCAACCGACAATGCCACGGTGCTGGGGGCCGGTGGCAGAGCGCTGGCCGTCACGGCCGTGACGCTGCCTGCAGAACTGCGGCAGGTCGCCAGCAAATACCCGGTCACTCTTTACACATCGAGCAACTGCGCACCTTGCAATTCGGGTCGCGACCTGCTCAGCGGGCGTGGCATTCCCTACGCCGAAAAAACAGTGAGTACCGCTGACGACAGCGACGCATTGCAGCGCATCAGCGGCGGTAGTTCGCTGCCGTTCCTGACCATTGGCAGCCAGCAGATCAAGGGCTACTCTGACGCTGAATGGACGCAGTTTCTGGACGCTGCCGGTTACCCGAAAACCTCGATCATGCCAGCCAGCTACCGCACGCCGCCAGCCACGCCGCTGGTGGCAGCACAGAAAGCAGCACCTGCCGCGCCCGCCAGCGAAGCGCAATCGCCGCAAGATGCCGCTCTGGCCCCGAGCGCCGCACCGCCGAATCCGGCGGGCATCCGATTCTGATCAGACATCCCGTTGCGTATTGGGGACACCGGCAAAGTTCATCGTCCTGACACCGGCCGGCGTGGCCAGAAGACAGACTTGCGCTTTCTGGAACGCAAACACACCAACCGTCACGACGCCGGGCCACTGACTGACCTCGGACTCGAACGCCAGTGGATCACCGATCTGCAAACCGGCCACATCGAGAATGAACTGGCCGTTGTCAGTGACCAGCGGCCGGCCGTCTGCCAGACGTACGCTGGCGCTGCCGCCGAGCGCCGCAAACTGGCGTGTGATGCGCTGCACCGCCATCGGAATCACTTCCACCGGCAGCGGAAATTTGCCCAGTGTCGGGACCAGTTTGGACTCGTCGACAATGCAGACAAACCTTGCCGACTGTGCTGCCACAATCTTCTCGCGCGTCAAAGCAGCACCACCACCCTTGATCATGTTGCCTTGATGGTCGATCTCGTCAGCGCCATCGATGTAGACCGATAGCCGCTCGACTACATTCGAGTCGAACACCGCGATACCCAGCGCCTGCAAGCGCTGCGTGCTGGCCACTGAACTTGATACTGCGCCCTTGATCTGGTCTTTCATGGACGCCAGCACGTCGATGAACTTGTTGACGGTGGAGCCCGAGCCAACGCCGACAATCTCACCTGGCACAACAAATTGCAACGCCGCTCGGCCAACCATGGCTTTGAGTTCGTCTTGTGACAAAGTGGCGTTGCTGGAATCCGGTGCTTGTGTCATCTGTGAAAATCAGTCAGGTTAGTCGAATACTTTGCAGGAATTATCCAATGTCTCTCGTCCCCTATGCGCTGGCACGTCGATTTTTGTTCAGTCTGGACCCCGAGACAGCGCACGAGTTGACGCTGCACGCCCTGGCCAGCACGCAAGCGACGCCCTTCCAACTGGCCTACAAAGCGAGCCGGATTGAAGATCCGATCAAACTGGCAGGGCTGACCTTTCCCAACCGTGTCGGGCTGGCAGCCGGACTCGACAAGAATGCCCGCTGCATTGACGCGCTGGGCGCCATCGGCTTCGGCTTTGTTGAAGTGGGCACCGTCACACCGCTACCCCAAAGCGGCAACCCGAAACCGCGCATGTTCCGCCTGCCGCAGAAGCTGGCGCTGATCAACCGCCTGGGCTTTAACAACGAGGGACTGGATGCCTTCATTGCCAACGTCAAGCGCTCCGCACTGCACCGGGAGCGGCAGACCCGCGCCACACCGATGCTGCTTGGACTCAACATCGGCAAGAACGCAGCCACGCCGATAGAACGCGCCACCGACGACTACCTGATCGGGCTCAGCGGTGTCTATCAGCACGCTGACTACGTGGCTGTCAACATCTCCAGCCCGAACACCAAAAACCTGCGCTCCCTGCAGAGTGACGAGGCACTCGATGGTCTGCTCGGCGCTCTAGCCAAGCGACGTGAAGCGCTGGCCAAACAACACGGCAAGCGCACCCCGCTGTTTGTCAAGATCGCACCCGACCTGGACGTGGCACAGATCGACCTTATCGCCAGCACGCTGCGCCGCCACGGCATGGACGGCGTGATTGCCACCAACACCACGCTCGCGCGCGAAGCCGTGCAGGGTTTGGCGCACGCCGCTGAGGCCGGCGGCCTGTCCGGCGCTCCGCTGCTGGCGCAGAGCAACCGCGTCATCACACAGCTGCGCACTGCCCTGGGAGCGGGCTTTCCCATCATTGGCGTGGGTGGCATCATGAGCGCGCAGGACGCGGTGAGCAAAATCAGGGCCGGAGCCGATCTGGTGCAGATCTATACCGGACTGATCTACCAGGGGCCGGCGCTGGTCTCCGACTCAGCCCGGTTGATCAAGGCGACATTCTGATTGTTCCAACTGTCATTGCGGCCTTGAGCCGCAATCCAGTGTGTGGGTGGCACTGGATGCCCCCGGGTCGGAGTCCGGGGCAGGCTCCTCAAGTCCGGCTTGACAACATCATGTCGCGCACATAATCACCAATCGCCAGCGCGCTGGTCAGCCCCGGCGATTCAATCCCGAACAGGTTGACCAGACCAGGCACACCGTGCACGGCCTGGCCCTGAATGACGAAGTCGCAGTCAGCCTGACCGGGGCCGTGAATCTTCGGGCGTATCCCTGCGTAACCCGGAATCAGTGCGCCGTCTTCAAGTGCCGGCCAGTATTTGCGCACCTCGGCATAAAAGGCATCAGCGCGCGCCAGATCGACCGTCAAATCTTCAGCCGAATCAACCCATTGCACGTCGGGTCCGAACTTGGCCTGTCCACCCAGATCGAGCGTCAGGTGCACGCCCAGTCCGCCGGGCTGTGGCACGGGATAAATCAGGCGGGAGAATGGCGCGCGACCGGCCAGCGTAAAGTAATTTCCCTTGGCGAACCAGGCGCGTGGCACATGCTGCGCCGCCAACCCGGTGAAACGGGCTGCCAGCGCTGGCGCCTGCAAACCGGCGGCATTTACCACCCGCTTTGCCAGCAGTTGGGTGCCGTCGGCGGCAGTCAGGTAAATGCCTGCCGATGTGCAGTCGGCGCTCGCCAACTTCGAGTTGAGGACCACCATGCCGCCAGCGTTCTCGGTGTCACCCTGCAGCGCGAGCATCAAGGCGTGGCTGTCCACGATGCCGGTGCTGGGTGAAAAAATCGCCGCATCACATACCAGTTCGCTCTCCATGGCGCGTGCCTGAGCGGCACTCAGCAATTGCAAATCATTGACGCCGTTTCGCTCTGCACGTTCCTTGATGCCCTGCAACTGCGGTACCTGCTCTGGCTGGGTAGCCACCAGCAACTTGCCGCAGCGACGGTGCCCGATGCCACGCGCGGCGCAATAGTCGTACAGCAGCTGCTTGCCCTGCACACACAGCTTGGCCTTCAATGAGTCTTTCGGGTAGTAGATACCGGCATGGATGACTTCGCTGTTGCGCGAACTCGTTCCCGTGCCTATGGCTGATGCCGCTTCGAGCACCATCACCTCGCGAGCGCTCAGCGCCAGCGCACGCGCCACCGCGAGACCGACCACACCGGCGCCGATGACCACGCATTCGACCTGATCCATGCTTGAACCTTATCAAAAAAGCCCGCTGTCGCGTGGACCAGCGGGCTTTTCGATTTATCACCAATTGATGGTGGGCAGTGCAAGTTTCGAACTTGCGACCCCTGCAGTGTGAATGCAGTGCTCTACCCCTGAGCTAACCGCCCTGAATTCGTTTCAGGAGAGGGGGGAATTATGCCTCAATTTCAGGCCATCAGACGCCACGCTGTCTTGCCGCCACTGGTTTTGTCAAGCTCGGCCAGCACTTGCTCATGAGCCGCCAATTCATGCTCATTGGCGCTGATCACCGGTAGTTTGAAGACACTCAAATCAATCATCTGCACGCCCGGGCCATCGCCGTGCGCTGAGCCGGCATCGATCAGCAAGGCTTCCTGGCCGCGCGTCATGTTGATGTACACATCGGCCAGCAGTTCAGCGTCGAGCAAGGCGCCGTGCAGCGCGCGTCCGGAATTGTCGACGCCCAGTCTTCCACACAAGGCGTCCAGCGAGTTGCGCTTGCCGGGAAACATCTCCTTGGCCAGCGCCAGCGTGTCGGTCACGCTGAGCACAAATTGGCGAAACGGCGCACGCCCGAGCAGCGCCAGTTCCTTGTTCAGAAAGCCAACGTCAAAGGCTGCGTTGTGAATGATGATTTCAGCCCCTTGCAAGTAGGCCAGCAGATCGTCCGCCACGGCTTCAAATACCGGCTTGTCACGCAGGAACTCGCTGGTCAGACCGTGTACCTTGAGCGCTTCTTCATGGCTGTCGCGCCCGGGATTGAGGTAGAAGTGCTTGTTGTTGCCCGTCAGTTTGCGGTTCAGCAGTTCGACGCAGCCAATCTCGATGACCCGGTCACCGTTGTCAGGGGAAAGCCCCGTTGTCTCGGTATCCAAAAATATTTGACGCATAAATCAATGATGCTCTTTGGCGTGATTGATTGAATAGCGGGGAATCTCCACCACCACATCGGCTTGCGCCAGGTAGGCCTGGCAGCTCAGGCGCGACTGTGGTTCCAGACCCCAGGCGCGGTCGAGCAGGTCTTCCTCATTTTCGTCAAGTTCATTCAGTGAGGCAAAGCCTTCGCGCACCACGACGTGGCAGGTGGTGCAGGCACAGCTCATGTCACAGGCATGATCGATGGTGATGTTGTTGTCCAGCAGGGCCTCGCAGATCGAGGTGCCGGCCGGCGCCGAAATTTCAGCGCCTTGCGGACAATAGTCCGGATGAGGCAGGATTTTGATGATGGGCATGTGTTTCCAGATCGATCCGTTTCAGACCGTCTCAATATTCTTGCCGGCTAGCGCTCTTTGAATGCCGCGATTCATGCGCATGGCAGCAAATGCTTCGGTCCCTTTGGCCAATACCTGCGTGGCCGCTTCAATCGCAGCCGCATCTTCCAGCGCTCGCGCTGTGTTCACAGCAGCCATCAGGACATCGATGGTGGCGCGTTCGGCGTCCGACAGCAGATCACCGTCCGCAGCCAGCGCACTCAGCGTGGCCAGCAGCATGCGGTCCCCATCAACCCGGGCTTCTACGATGGCACGGGTCTTCATGTCTGCATCGGCGGTACTGAAACTGTCCTGCAGCATGCGTGCAATCTGCTCATCAGCCAAACCATAGGAGGGCTTGACGTCGATCTGTGCTTGCACGCCACTGATCTGCTCTTTTGCGCTGACGTTCAACAGGCCATCGGCATCGACCGTGAAAGTAACGCGAATGCGCGCCGCTCCGGCGGCCATCGGTGGAATACCGCGCAATTCGAAGCGCGCCAGACTGCGGCAGTCACTCACCAGGTCGCGTTCGCCTTGCACCACGTGCAGGGCCAGCGCGGTCTGTCCATCCTTGTAGGTGGTGAAGTCCTGCGCCTTGGCGGTCGGAATGGTTTCATTGCGCAACACGATGCGCTCGACCAGGCCACCCATGGTCTCGATGCCCAGCGACAAGGGGATGACGTCGAGCAGCAGCAGATCGCCGCCAGGATTGTTGCCGGCAAGCTGATTGGCCTGAATCGCGGCACCCAGCGCCACCACTTCGTCAGGATTCAAATTGGTCAAAGGGGCACGGCCAAAGAAGTCGGCTACCGCCTGCTGAATCTGCGGCATGCGGGTCGAGCCTCCGACCATGACCACACCCTTGATATCGTCCTTGCTCAGGCGCGCATCGCGCAGCGTTTTGCGCACCGCGGCCATGGTGCGTTGCGTCAGCTCGGCGGTGAGTTTCTCAAACTGCTCATTGACTACTTCGAACTTGACGTTCTCGCCGCCAATGCAGGCGTGGCAGGCCGCGCAATGCGTCGCTGACAATTCTTCCTTGCAGGCGCGCGCCGCGATGATGGCGATCGCTTTGTCCTGTGGCGTGCGTGCCTGTACGCCGGCCTGCTTCATCACCCAGTCGGCCAGCGCGCGGTCGTAATCGTCACCGCCCAGGGCGGAGTCGCCACCGGTTGCCAGCACCTCGAAAACTCCTTGGCTCAGGCGCAGGATCGAGATGTCGAACGTGCCGCCACCCAGATCGTAGATGGCGTAAATGCCTTCACTGGCGTTGTCCAGTCCATAAGCGATGGCCGCAGCCGTTGGCTCATTGATGAGCCGCAGCACCTTCAAGCCGGCCATTTGCGCCGCATCTTTTGTTGCCTGGCGCTGCGCGTCGTCAAAATACGCCGGCACCGTGATCACCGCACCGTACAGATCGTCAGCGAAAGTGTCTTCAGCGCGATAACGCAGCGTAGCCAGAATATCGGCACTGACCTCGACCGGCGACTTTTCACCCTGCACCGTTTGCACACCGAGCATGCCACCGTGCTGCGCAAAGAGGTACTGCAATTTGGCGCTGCCCACCACATCAGCCAGACTTCGCCCCATAAAACGCTTGACCGAGGCAATCGTGTTCTCCGGGTCCTGGGCCATTGCCTGCAGCGCGTCGAAACCAATTTGTCGACCACCGCCTTTAAGATAGCGAACGACCGAAGGCAGGATCACCCGACCCTGACCGTCGGGCAGGCATTCGGCAACACCGTGGCGCACGGACGCCACAAGTGAATGGGTGGTTCCCAGATCAATGCCGACGGCGAGCCGCCGCTCGTGCGGATTGATCGACTGCCCCGGTTCTGAAATTTGTAGCAAGGCCATGGTTGATTATGGTGTATCCATCTGGTCGAGTCGGGACTGAACGTCACTGGCAAAGCGCTCGATGAACATCAGGGCGCGCACCTGCTGCACGGCAGCTTTGTAATCCACTTTTTCGTCCAGCAACTGAGCGCATTGTTGCAGCAACGCCTGCCTGGCTGAGGCCACCTGCGCTGCCAATCGGTCGAGTTCGTCGATGCTGGTGGCTTCATCAAGCTCTTCGCGCCACTGCATTTGCTGCATCAGGAAGTCGCTCGCCATCGCCGTGTTGTTCTCCGCGTTGACCGGCTCGCCATGCAATTCGCACAGATAGGCTGCGCGTTTGAGCGGATCCTTCAGGCGTCGATACGCCTCGTTGATGCGCACCGACCACTGCATCGCAACGCGCTGCGCGGCAGCGTCATGCGTGCTGAATTTGTCGGGGTGAACCTCGCGCTGCAGCTCTTTCCAGCGTGCATCGACAGCGGCGCCGTCCTGCGCAAAGCACGGCGCAAGATCAAACAGTTCAAAGTCGCTGGATTGAAGATTCACACCCGAAACGACTCACCGCAACCGCAACGATCGCGCTCGCGCGGGTTGTTGAACTTGAAGCCCTCGTTCAAACCTTCGCGGACAAAGTCGAGCTCGGTCCCATCGAGGTAGGCAAAGCTCTTGGGTTCAATTAGAACCTTCACGCCATGGCCCTCAAAAACCATGTCTTCGGGTTCGATTTCGTCAACGTACTCCAGCTTGTAAGCCAGGCCGGAGCAACCTGTCGTCTTGACACCCAGACGCACGCCAACACCTTTGCCACGTTTGCTCAAGTACCGGCTAACGTGCCGGGCGGCCGCTTCAGTCAAGGTAACAGTCATGACAGGTGCTTTTGTTTGTAGTCGTTCACGGCCGCCTTGATGGCGTCTTCGGCCAGGATGGAACAGTGAATTTTCACCGGCGGCAAGGCCAGTTCTTCGGCGATCTGGCTGTTCTTCAGTGCCGCCGCCTGCTCCAGCGTCTTGCCCTTGACCCACTCGGTCACCAGCGACGAGGAGGCAATCGCCGAGCCACAGCCGTAGGTCTTGAAGCGTGCGTCTTCAATTACGCCGGTTTGCGCATTAACCTTGATCTGCAACTTCATCACGTCACCGCAGGCCGGAGCACCCACCATGCCGGTTCCCACAGAGTCGTCGCCCTTTTCGAAGGAACCGACATTGCGCGGGTTTTCGTAGTGGTCTACCACTTTTTCAGAATATGCCATTTTCAACTCCAATCAGTTGGGGACAGAGCTTGCGACTGCGTCGCGGCGGTCTGTCCCGCAAAGTTTCACTAATGCGCCGCCCACTCAATGGTGGAAATATCAATGCCGTCCTTGTACATATCCCAGAGCGGACTGAGATCGCGCAGCTTGGCCACGTTGAGCTTGATCGTTTCAATCGCGTAATCAATTTCCGCTTGCGTGGTCCAGCGGCCAATCGTCATGCGCAGACTGCTGTGCGCCAGTTCATCACTGCGACCCAGAGCGCGCAACACATAGCTGGGCTCCAGACTGGCCGAGGTGCAGGCCGATCCGCTGGAGACGGCCAGGCCCTTGATGCCCATCATCAGCGACTCACCCTCTACATAATTGAAACTCATGTTGAGGTTGTGCGGCACACGCTTTTCCAGGTGGCCATTGATGAACACCTGCTCGACATCCTTCAGGCCATCGAGCATGCGCTGATGCAGTGCCCCGATGCGCAGGTTCTCCGCGCTCATTTCTTCTCGGGCAATGCGGTAGGCCTCCCCCATGCCGACAATCTGGTGCGTTGGCAGCGTGCCCGAGCGCATGCCGCGCTCGTGACCGCCGCCGTGCATTTGCGCCTCGATGCGCACACGCGGCTTGCGCCGCACATACAAGGCGCCAACGCCTTTGGGGCCGTAGGTCTTGTGCGCCGTCAGGCTCATCAGATCCACCGGCAACTTGCTCAAGTCAATTTCCACGCGACCGGTCGCCTGCGCTGCGTCGACGTGAAAAATAATGTTCTTCTCGCGGCACAAGGCGCCGATGGCGGCAATATCCTGGATCACGCCAATCTCATTGTTGACGAACATGACGCTGACCAGAATCGTGTCGCTCCGGATCGTTGCCTTCAACACTTCCATATCAATCAGCCCGTCTTCCTGCACGTCCAGGTAGCTCACCTCGAAACCCTGACGCTCAAGCTCGCGGCAGGTATCGAGTACCGCCTTGTGCTCGGTCTTGACCGTGATGATGTGCTTGCCCCGCGTTTTGTAGAAGCCGGCTGCGCCTTTGAGCGCCAGGTTGTCGGACTCGGTTGCCCCGGAGGTCCAGACGATCTCGCGCGGGTCCGCACCAATCAGGGCTGCCACCTGCTCGCGTGCTTGTTCCACCGCAGCTTCCGCTTCCCAGCCCCAGGCATGACTGCGCGACGCCGGGTTGCCAAAGTGTTGACGCAACCAGGGAATCATCGCTTCCACCACCCGCTCGTCGCAGGGGTTGGTGGCGCTGTAATCCATGTAAATTGGAAAGTGAGGGGTGGTATCCATGAAGGTTTGACTGCTGCTTAAGGTTGGCATTGATTATCGGATGAGGGCTCTCAAGTCTCGGAAAACGCATTGCCCAAGGCAAAAACAGAATTCGGAGCGTTGACACGAGTCGGCTTGGCGCCGGGCATCGAGAAAATGGCGCGCTTGAGCGTGGGCTTGTCCTCAACCCGCAAGCCTTTGGCCACCTGGTCGTCAATCAGTTTTTGCAGGGTCACCGAGTCCAGAAACTCCACCATACGCACATTGAGCGCGGCCCACAGATCATGCGTCATGCAGCGTTCGCCACCCTCGCCCAGGCAATTTTCCTTGCCGCCACAGTGCGTGGCGTCTATCGGCTCATCCACCGAAGTGATGATTTCGGCAATCGTGATGCCCTGCGGATTGCGCGCCAGACTGTAGCCGCCGCCCGGCCCGCGGGTTGATTCGACCAGGCCATTGCGCCGCAACTTGCCAAACAACTGCTCCAGATAAGAGAGCGAAATCTGCTGGCGCTGACTGATGGCGGCCAGCGTCACCGGGCCGCTGCCCTGGCGCAAACCGAGATCGATCATTGCGGTTACCGCAAAACGGCCTTTGGTAGTGAGTCGCATCGCCTGCTCCTGAGTTGGTTTTGGTTGACTATTTCGGTCAAGTATAGCAAGAAACCCTGAACTCTGCTCAGGTAAGCAGGTTGTCGCTGCCGCCAGCACCAAAGGCTTGCTGTTTGAGTATGCCCAATTGGTCCCGCACCTGCGCAGCTTTCTCGAATTCCAGGTTCCTGGCGTGCTCCAGCATGAGTTTTTCGAGTCGTTTGATTTCGCGCGATATGTCTTTTTCGCTCATCTCCTCGACCTTCGCACGCTGCATAGCGTCGCGTTCGAGCTTGTCCGCTTCCTTGCCGGCCTTTTCGCTGTAAACGCCGTCAATCAAGTCCCTGACCTGCTTGACGATGGAGCGCGGCGTGATGCCATGCGCCAGGTTGTGCGCGACCTGCTTGACGCGACGCCGCTCGGTTTCACCGATGGCGCGTTGCATGGAATCGGTCATTTTGTCGGCGTACAGGATGGCCCGACCCTCCAGATTGCGCGCGGCGCGACCGATGGTCTGGATCAACGAACGCTCCGAGCGCAAGAAGCCCTCCTTGTCGGCGTCCAGAATCGCCACCAGCGATACCTCGGGTATATCGAGCCCTTCGCGCAGGAGATTGATGCCAACCAGCACATCAAACACACCGAGCCGCAGGTCGCGCAGGATCTCGACCCGCTCGACCGTATCGACATCGCTGTGCAGGTAGCGCACCTTGACCCCGTTGTCGCTCAGGTAGTCGGTCAGCTGCTCGGCCATGCGTTTGGTCAGCGTCGTGATCAGCACGCGTTCGTGCTTGTCCACCCGAATCCGGATTTCCTGCAGCACATCGTCCACCTGACTGCTGGCCAGGCGCACTTCCACTTCCGGGTCCACCAGTCCCGTCGGCCGCACCAACTGCTCCACAACCTGCCCGGAGTGATCTTTTTCCCACTGACCTGGCGTCGCTGATACCAGCACCGCCTGGCGCATGCGACGCTCGAACTCCTCAAACTTGAGCGGCCGGTTGTCCAGCGCACTGGGCAGGCGAAAACCGTATTCGACCAGCGTCGTCTTGCGCGAGCGGTCGCCGTTGTACATGCCGCCAAACTGCCCAATCAGCACATGACTCTCATCGAGAAACATGATGGCGTCCTTGGGCAGGTAGTCTGTCAGCGTAGCCGGTGGTTCGCCCGGCGCCGCGCCCGACAGATGACGGCTGTAATTTTCGATACCCTTGCAATGCCCTACTTCGCTGAGCATCTCCAGATCAAAGCGGGTGCGCTGCTCGATACGCTGCGCTTCCACCAGCTTGCCCTCGCTGACAAAATGCTTGATCCGCTCCGCCAGTTCGACCTTGATGGTCTCCACTGCCGCCAGCACCTGGTCGCGCGGCGTTACGTAATGGCTGCTGGGGTAAACGGTGAAGCGCGGTATCTTCTGCCGGATGCGCCCGGTCAGCGGGTCAAAAAGTTGCAACGACTCGACTTCGTCATCAAACAACTCGATGCGCAAGGCCATCTCGCTGTGCTCGGCCGGAAAGACGTCGATGGTGTCACCGCGCACGCGAAACTTGCCGCGCGAAAAATCCATGTCGTTGCGCTGGTACTGCATGCGCACAAGTTGGGCAATCAGGTCGCGCTGGCCCAGCTTGTCACCGGCGCGCAGCGTCATCACCATCCTGTGATACGCCTCGGGCTGGCCGATGCCGTAAATGGCTGATACCGAAGCCACGATCACGACGTCGCGGCGCTCCAGTACGCTCTTGGTGCACGACAGCCGCATCTGTTCGATGTGCTCGTTGATGGCCGAGTCTTTTTCGATGAACAGGTCGCGCTGCGGCACATAGGCCTCTGGCTGGTAGTAATCGTAGTAACTGACAAAGTACTCGACCGCGTTCTTCGGAAAGAACTCGCGAAACTCGCTGTAGAGCTGAGCCGCCAGCGTCTTGTTCGGCGCAAACACAATGGCCGGGCGGCCCAGGCGCGCAATCACATTGGCCATCGTGAAGGTCTTGCCGGAACCGGTCACGCCCAGCAGCGTCTGGAACACCTCGCCATCGTTGAAGCCCTCGACCAGCTGGTTGATCGCCTCGGGCTGATCCCCAGCCGGCGGATAAGGCTGAAACAGCTCGAACGGCGAATCCGGAAAATGCACAAAGGTGCCGGCACGGGCCTGATCGGCCTGCTCAGGACTTGCCGGCGCAAGTGGAAGGGGTACTGGCATGGGAATTGATTTGAATCCTTGTCCGCGCAAGCTTACCAGCCCGACACAAAGCGACGAGAACTGACTTTGCCTGCAAGCGAAAACAGCTTGGTTTGACCGGGAACAATTCATTGCCCGCCGGGATTGCCTAAAATCGCCCGGTTCACAGAACCCGGCTGCCGAAGTATCTTGCAATGGCGGCCCGCTCTCACCTCAACCTCGAAGGATTTTTTTCATGTCTCTCTTTTCCGCTGTCGAAATGGCCCCGCGTGACCCGATTCTGGGCTTGAACGAGCAATTTGCCGCGGACACCCATCCGGCCAAGGTCAATCTGGGCGTCGGTGTCTACTACGACGACAACGGCAAGCTGCCGCTGCTGGCCTGTGTGCAAGCGGCTGAAAAGACCATGATGGACAAGCCCACGGCGCGCGGCTACCTGCCAATCGACGGCATCGTCGCCTATGACGCTGCGGTCAAGGGCATGGTCTTCGGCGCCGACAGCGAAGCCGTCACGAGCGGCCGTGTTGCCACCATCCAGGCTCTGGGCGGCACCGGCGGCCTGAAGGTTGGCGCTGATTTCCTCAAGCACCTCAATCCCAATGCCAAAGTACTGATCAGCGACCCGAGCTGGGAGAACCACCGCGCCCTCTTTACCAATGCCGGTTTCAAGGTAGAGAGCTATCGCTACTACGACGCCGCCACGCGCGACCTGAACTTCGATGGCATGCTGGCCGACCTGACTTCAGCCGCAGCAGGTACGGTGGTCGTGCTGCACGCGTGCTGCCACAACCCGACCGGCTATGACATCACGCCGACCCAGTGGGACCAGGTTGTCACTGTGGTCAAGGCCAACAAGCTGATGGCCTTCCTGGACATGGCCTACCAGGGTTTTGCCAACGGTTTGACGGAAGACGGCGCTGTGGTTCAGAAGTTCGTTAACGCGGGCCTCACTTTCTTTGTTTCAACCTCGTTCAGCAAGAGTTTCAGCCTGTACGGCGAACGCGTCGGCGCCCTGAGCGTGCTGTGCGAAAACAAGGAAGAAGCCGGCCGCGTGCTGAGCCAGTTGAAGATCGTGATTCGCACCAACTACAGCAATCCGCCGACACACGGTGGCGCCATCGTCGCTGCGGTGCTCGCCAATCCCGAACTGCGTGCCCTGTGGGAAAAAGAGCTGGGCGAGATGCGCGTGCGCATCAAGGCCATGCGCCAGACGCTGGTCGATGGCTTGAAGGCAGCCGGCGTGAAGCAGGACATGAGTTTCATCACGCGCCAGGTTGGCATGTTCAGTTATTCGGGCTTGAGCAAGGACCAGATGGTGCGCCTGCGTAACGAGTTTGGCATCTACGGCACCGACACCGGTCGCATGTGCGTGGCGGCCCTGAACAGCAAGAACATAGCCCACGTCTGCGCTTCCATCGCCAAAGTGCTTTGAAGGATTGAGGTACCAGGCTGCAGCCGCTGTACCGCAATATTCGGGAAATCACGGGGTATCCGCGAAGGGATTGAACCCGGTCGGTGGAACTGGCTCGCCATTTCTGCCTACCAACTTTTCTTCATGCTTGCAGGTCAATTGACAATATCCCTTCATAGGCAAGGGTAATCACTATGTTTTTGATGTCCATCAAGGACTACATTGACCCATCGCAAGTCTTGACTTCAGAAGCGCCCCGGCAATGGTGACATAACAACCAGGGGCGACGCACTTCGGTGGCAGGCCATGCGCATGAGAGAGCATGTGGGAGGACCACACCATGAAGCGTCACGCGTCTATGAACCGCGCCTACCGTCTGGTATGGAGCGGGGTGCACCGCCGCAAACCATTCGAGCTTGGGTAAGTCCATGGCAAAAAATCGAATGAGCTTTCGCCCGCGCAGCAGCGCGCTGGCCCTTGAACCCCGTGTGATGTTCGACGCTGCCGGCGCGGCGGCCGCTGAGGATCATCTGCTTGACCCACACGTTGATGCTGCGGCTCACGCGGAAGTGGCCGACAGAAGCACGACACCTGTACTTGACGCCATTGCCGCCGGCCCGACCGCTGCAGTAGCACCTACCACACTGCTGGTCGTCGACGCCCGCGTCACCGACTACCAAAGCCTTTTGACCGAGCTGCCCGCCAACGTCACGGTGCGCATCATCAACGCTGGCGAATCCGGTCTGGACGCCATCAGCACAGCCCTGGAAGGAACCAGCGGCATCCAATCGATCCAGATCATCAGCCACGGCAGCAGCGGCAGCCTCACTTTGGGCAGCGACACCGTCAACCGCACGACGCTCGCCAGCCACAGCGCCCAGGTGCAGGCCTGGGGCAGCCACCTGTCGACTGATGCCGACATCCTGCTGTTCGGCTGCGACATCGCCGCAGGGTCCGACGGCACTGCCCTGCTGACCCAACTCGCCACCTTGACCAGCGCCGATATCGCTGCTTCAACCGATGCGACGGGTGCGGCAGCGCTGGGGGG